>JAIRQF010000091.1 GCA_031256635.1 Treponema sp.
CGTTTCAGGCGACTGCATGTCGCGTATCATTTTGTTTAAAACAGAATTCAGCTGACGGATGTCTATCGGTTTTGAAATAAAATCATCAAAACCATTTTTAAGAAATATCTCAGCCTGCCCGGCAAGGGCATTTGCGGTCAGCGCTACAATGGGCTGTTTATAGCCAAGGCTGCGTATTAATTTTGTCGCTTCAATTCCGTCCATACGCGGCATCAGGTGATCTATAAAAATAATATCGTACTTGCTGCCTGCCCTGATTTTATCAATCGCGTCAAAGCCGCTTGTAACAGCGTCAAGTGAAAGTCCGTAAGGCGCCATCAGACCGCGCGCTACATACAGGTTTGTTTCGACATCGTCTACAATCAGAACGCGCCCGTAGGGCATAAACTCCTGAATTATTTGCGCGTTTCTCATCTTTGTCGTATTTTTTAAATTAAGCTTCATAAGGTTCTGGGCCAGTTCTATTCCAATCGGCGTTGGATCATCGCATTCCTGCGGCAGGCGCACAGTAAACACGGAGCCAATACCCGGCGTGCTTTCTATAAATATTTCCCCGTTCATGAGCTGAATCAGATTTCTTGTTATGTTCATTCCAAGACCTGTGCCTTCGGTCTTCCTGTTGGCTTCCATATTGAACCGGTTGAATTTTTCTCCAAGTTTATTTACCTGTTCTTCAGTCATTCCATGGCCAGTATCGCTTACGCGAAATATAAGATTCACTGTGGTTCCGCTTTTCATCATTTCCGCCGAAAGCATCAGTTCAATCTGCCCTTCCTGGGTATATTTAAAAGCGTTTGAAAGCAGATTATTAAGTATTTGTTTTAACCGCAGCTCATCGCCGATCAGCCTTGAGGGCACATTCTCGTTTACGGTCAATTTAAACTCGATAGGCTTACTGTCATAGCGCATAATATTTAATTTAACCGTGTCATGAATAAGGCTTGCGATTTCATAGGAATCAGGTACAAGCTCCAGTTTTCCGGCTTCAATTTTTGAAAGGTCCAGTATGTCATTAATTATGCCGAGCAGGAGATCGCCTGAATTGTAAATCCTTTCAAGCGCTTCCCTTGTACCCAGCGCAAGAGAATTGTCCTGAAGCTGGATTTCTGTTATGCCCAGGATAGCGTTCATGGGAGTGCGTATTTCGTGGCTCATTCTGGCAAGAAAATCGCTTTTTGCCTTACTGCTCTCCTCCGCGACTTCCGCCCGGCGCATTTCAGCGATCATGGATTTTAACTCTCTTAAATCCCTGATATAACCTGCGACGGCATAATCACCCTTGAACTTGACGCGCACAAGCGTAACTTCCGCAGGCAGCTGTTCACCGTCAAGTTTCTGATGCATTACCTCAAAACGGCAATAACCTTCCTCAAAAGCCTCATCAATATTTCTGTAAACATAGTCCCGTGACAGCTGCCCTGAAGGCTGATACTCAGGATAAAAATCATAAAAATGATCGATGTATTCTTTTTTATCCTTTAATCCGAAAAGACGCGTTATCTCCTGATTACAGTCGACAACTTTAATTTTTTTATCTATCATGATACAGCATAAAGGAGTAGCGTCAAACATTACCTGCGTACATTCATCAGCTTCACGCATTTTTGCCATTATGGATTTCAGCTCACGCAGATCGCGGATGTATCCGCATACCACTTTTTCATTTCTGAACATAATTGCAAAAAGGGTAACTTCGCACGGGATCAGCTCTCCGTTAAGCTTTCTGTGCATCCATTCAAAATTACAGGAACCTTCTTCCATGGCTTTATCAATATGCTCCCGTATTTTCTTCTGCGATAATTCGCCTGTAGGCTGGTATTCCGGAGATAATTCAGGAAATCTGTAAAGAAATTCCTTTTTATCGCTTAAATTAAAAATCCTTAAAATTTCCTGATTACATTCCAGCACTTCCATTGTGCTTTTTATCATGCAGCAGCCCAGCGGTGAAGTATCAAATAACGCCTGTCTGTATTCATCGGCTTCGCGCATTTCAGCATATGCCCTGTTAAGTTCCCGCAAATCATGGGTGTACATTACCACAACAGGATCATTCCTTAGCACAAGCCGGATACCCAATGCGTCAAAAGGTATTGTCTCTCCGATAATTGAATTCTGACTCAGCGAGATATGGGCGGAGCCTTTGCTGAATGCCGTGTCGATAAAATCGGCGATTACGTCCGTGGATTTTCTGCCGTCGTTCTGATACTCAGGCAGGGTATCATAAAACATAAGCCGGTATTCTTCCTTGTCATAAACACCGATAACACGCGCCGCTTCATAGTTAAAATCAATTAAATTATGATTCTCATCCCACATTGAAACGCCAAGCGGCGCGCCGTCCAGCATCAGCATATTGCGCTCGTCAGCTTCGCGTAACCTGGCCATCGCGGCGTTAAGTTCGCGCAGATCGCGCGTATACCCGCAGACAATATTTTCATCCCCGTACTTTACGCGTACAAGGGTAACGTCACTCGGTATTTGCTCTCCGTCAGGCTTCTGATGAACCCATTCAAAACGGTAATACCCTTCATTAAAAGCTTTCTTTAACGCGGTGATCGTGAATTGTGATGAATTTGTTCCATCAGGCTGATATTCAGGCGATAATTCTAAAAACCTTTCAAGATATTCTTTTCTGCCTGATAACCCGAAAAGATTTACAGCTTCCTGATTACAGTCAATAATATTAAAATCTTTATCCCAGTAGTTTGTGCAGACGGGCACAGAATCAAGCATTATTCTGGTGCGTTCTTCCGCTTTCTTTTTCCCGGAAACAATACTTAATAAAATTAAAATAAGAACAAATGCCAGAAGCGCGCCCAATAAAACAAGAATTGTCCCGATATCCCTTACGCTCTGATAATATTTATTGGCGTAAGCTATAATGCCAAGATACCATCCGTTATCCAGCTGTCTGAAAAAACCGACGGATTCATTTCTGTTGTAATCCAGGACTTTTCGCTCAGAAATGCTTCCGGTTTGTATTATAATTTCCCTTATCTCTTTACCGTCGTTCATAAGATCAATATTCAAACCCACATATCCCGGGATGGGGTGAGCCATTACATTGAAATCTTTATCAAATAATATTCCGTAACTGTTTTCGGTAACGTAAGTATTTATCGCATATTCCCTTATCCTGTCAAGAAGCACATCAAGACACACTATTCCGATTGGATTTCCGTTATTATCAAAAATTTGGCGGGCAAAGGTAATTGCGGTTACTTCAAATGTAAGATTCCAATACGGCTCAGTTATTCCGATATTGCCGCCCGCTTCAACAGCCGCCTGATACCACGGACGTTCCTGCGCCACATATCCTTCAGGCAGTTCCCAATCTGATCCTGTTATCAGAACATTGCCAAAAATGTCAAAAAAGCCGTAAACACCCGTGGCGTAATCTACCTGCGTACTGTCCGTGGTAATATATTTTGAGATATCAGCGAAAAACATTTTTACTTCACCGGAATCAAAACCGTTCAGAACCATATTGCGCACATTTTCCGCAATGACACCTAATGCGGTTTCAGGTTCCATTAGATTGGTTTGAATCCGCGACTGGGTTTCATTAAAAGCATTATCAACATTACTCAATAAATGCCTGCGTTCAATACCGCTCATGTAATTGTAGCTTAAAAAAACCATCAGAGCGAAGGCGAGCAGAACAGAAAAAACCTGCGCGTGGGTAATGAAGGAAAGCAGTTTTTTAAATATCGAACGCATTATAATTCCGCCTTTGCGGCCGTTATACGCTCTTTCGCCATTTTAAACACTTCGATTATTTTCGGATCAAAATGAGTACCGGAACTTTGCGAAATTATATCAAAAGCTTCGTTATCTGTAAAGGCATTTTTATACGGCCTCTCGGAAACAAGAGCGTCGTATACGTCAACAATCGCCATTATCCGTCCCTGCAGGGGAATCTCTTCTCCTTTTAATCCGCGCGGATATCCCTTGCCGTCCCACCGTTCATGATGAGTGCCCGCAAACAATTTCGCGTTTCTTAAGAATTCGCCCTCTCCCGTGCGGGAGATAATTTCATCAATTATCCTCTCTCCTTCTTCTGCATGACTTTTCATTAGCTCAAATTCATCATTGGTGAGCTTGCCCGGTTTGTTAACGATAGTATCAGAAATTGATATCTTTCCAAGGTCATGCATTCTGGCGGATGATATCATTTTATCAACATCCCATTCGGCAAGCTCGTCAACATAAAGCCCGCTATTTTTCATTTCATCTATCAGTATCTTGATATAAACCGAAGTTCTCTCAATATGTCCGCCGGTTCCCTTGTCGCGGTTTTCTACCATGTCCGCAAGCACCGATATAATGCTGTTCTGAAGCCTGCGAAGCTGCGCCGTCCGTACACGTATTATATTGTCAATATCAAGATGGGTTTGTATTCTGTTTAACAATACAGGCGCGGAAAAAGGTTTTGTGACAAAATCAACCGCGCCCATTTCAAGCCCTTTGGCTTCCACATCAGGATCGTTGCGGCCTGTAAGAAACATAATCGGTATATCATGCCATTTGCTTTCGGATTTTAACTTGCGTATTGCCTCAAATCCGTTTATATCCGGCATTTCGATGTCAAGTAAAATTAAATCCGGGGTAATTTTTTCAAGAAGATTGAACATTTTTGATGCCGACGGCATAGTCATGACTCTGTACTGATCTTCCAGTACAGCTTCAGCCATTGACAGATTAGTATCGCTGTCGTCAACAACAAATATGGTCTTCAATATTTGAAATCCCCCTGCGCGATCTATCAGATGCATTTTATTGTAAATAAAAAAAAAATTCAAGGAGATGAATGCAGATAGCTGTTTTTCATCGTTTTATCAATGGCATTTTTCATTCAAATATGCAAAAATAAATCCGAAAATCAGTTAATCGGATAACTGCATTGAGGTAAATATGCCCATTAAAATACCAAAGGAACTGCCCGCGTATAACGCGCTGTCACAGGAGCGGGTTTTTGTTATAACAGAGGATCGCGCGCGGTCTCAGGACATAAGGCCGTTAAAAGTGGGCATAATCAATCTGATGCCCACAACAATTGACACCGAGATCCAGCTTCTGCGCCTTCTTGGCAACAGCCCGCTTCAGGTGGATATCACTTTTTTAAACATGGGAAGCCATACATCAAAAAACGCGCCGCCTGGCCACCTTGAAAAATTTTACATAAGCGCGGATGAAATTGTCTGCCGGAAAATGCGCTTTGACGGGCTTATTATAACAGGCGCGCCTGTTGAAACCCTTGACTTTGAAGAAGTCGATTATTGGAATGAGCTTGTTAATGTTATTGATTATTCGCAGAACAATGTTTTTTCCTGTCTGCATATCTGCTGGGGAGCGCAGGCAGGGCTTTACCGCCGCTACGGCATCCCCAAACATCCTCTTGAAAAAAAGCTTTTCGGTGTTTTTCCTCACGCGGTAAACGAGCAGTACCACAGCTTATTCCGCGGATTTGACGATGAATTTTTGGCTCCCCAGTCAAGGCACACAGAAAGCGACAGACGCGCGATAACCGCCGAAAAGCGTCTTACGATTCAATCTGAAACAGAAGAGGCCGGCATCTTCATTGTCACCGCGCGTGAAGGCAGGGAAATCTATGTAAGCGGCCACCTTGAATATGACTCGCTTACCATGGATCGCGAGTACCGCCGCGATTTAGCAAAAGGACTTCCAATTGACGCACCGAAAAATTATTACCACGGAAATGATTCCTCAAAACCTCCCATTGTCCGCTGGAGAGCCCACGCGAACCTGTTTTTTGATAACTGGTTGAATTATGTGTATCAGGAGACGCCTTATAATTTGGATGATTTGACTCACATTGATTATACAATATGACTCTTTTCGATATAATTATATTATGTTACACTTTTCACGGAGGCAGATATGATATACAGGGAATACGGTCAGACAGGAAAAAAAGTTTCTCTTCTTGGATTCGGCGGGATGAGGTTTAAAAATATAGATGATCATGACGAATGCGTACGGCTTATGACAGCCGCCGCGCAGGGCGGAATTAACTATTTTGATACCGCGCCCGGATATTTTGAAAAAAGGAGCGAGACAGTCTTTGGCAAAGGTTTCGACGAATTGAAAAAAAGAGGACTGCCATTTTTCTGCGCCACAAAAACATTTGAAAGCACGGAAAGCGGCATGCGAAAGGAAATCGAAGGCCAGCTTAAACGAATGAATATTGATGCCATCGACTTTTACCATATCTGGTGCATTACAAACCTTGATAACTGGGAGAGCAGAAAAAAAGACGGAATACTTGACACTTTTAAAAAATTAAAAGAAGAGGGACTAATAAAGCATATTTGTATATCAAGCCACCTTATAAAAAATGAAATAAAGGAACTGCTACTGGAAGGAGTTTTTGAAGGCGTTCTTTTCGGCTATTCCGCGTACAATTTCAAAACAAGGCAGGAAGCGTTTGACGCGATTAAAGAAAAAAAACTTGGCGCCGTTGTAATGAACCCTCTGGGCGGCGGCGTTATCCCTGAGCATCCAGAACTATTTAAATTTATCAGGCGTGAAGGCGAAAGCACTGTAACCGCGGCCCTGCGAGTCCTGTGGGATCACCAGGAAATTACAAACACGCTTGTAGGCTTTGACACAATGGAACATTTGAATGAAGCGTTAAACGCAATGGAAGGATATAAACCGAGAACTCAAAAAGAACTTGAAGAGGTCAAATCGAAAACGGACGTTTCATTCGAAGGCATTTGCACAGGATGCGCGTATTGCGATGACTGTCCTGCCGGCGTTCCCATTCCACAGTACATGGACGCGTATAACCATAAAATACTTGATAAAAACTCAAAATATCCGATTTCCGACAGGTTAAAATGGCACTGGAGCCTTGACAGATCCGGCGCCGCAAACTGTGTAGCCTGCGGATTGTGTGAAAATGCCTGCACTCAGCATATTAATATTATAGACAGGTTAAAAGAGATAGCTGGTTAGCCGCTATCTTCCGAGTAAAATATTAATAAGCCGCTCCTCGTCATCAAGCGCGCAAAGAGAACGTAAAGTTGAAAGTCTCTGTAAAAAAGTATAATTTGCGTTGTTGAGACTATTCTGGCTGTTCATTAAGGATATGGAAGCATCGCCAACATCTTTAACAGAGCTTTGTGAAAGCCTGTATCGTTCCATTTGATAATCATATCTGTTTTGGGCTATTTCAAGTGAACGGCGCGAAGACAGAACCGAGCCTGCCTGTGAAAGAACATCATATAAATTGCTTAGAAGCGTATTTTGATAGCTTCTTAATTGATCAGAATAATTATTTATATTATTATCCCGGGTTCTTTCACGGTTTTCTGTTTTTATTGATTGATTCCATAAATCAATGGGAATTCGTCCAGAAAATGTTATACTTCCGCTGAAAGCAGGTGGGAAACCAAAACCACCAGCTGATGAGTAACTTAATATATTGTCAACCTTTAAATCCAAGCTTAATTTGGGCAAATATTCTCTTATCTCCGTTGAATAATTCATTTCATCAATCTGGCTGTTTAACGCCGCTGTTTTAAGAGAAGGGTTATTTATTAGCATTGCATTCCAAAGGTTAGTGTATAAAACATCTGCATCTTCATTGGAAATCACGGCAAGACGGCGCAGCACATCATCATACATACTGAAATTTACAGGTTCAAGTATTATATCTCCCTGAACACCAAGTAAATCTTTTAATGTTATCATGCTAAGTGTATGAGAACGCCGGTTTTGATTGTATGTATTTTCACTTGATTCCCTGTTTGCCTGCGCTTCCAAATAATCAATTTGATTAATAATTCCATTATTAAAGCGTACCTCCGCGATTTCCAAAGCAAGATTCGCGGCTCTAAGCGATGACTCAGCTGACTCAAAAGCGTCTGCGGCTCTTAAGACCGAATAATATGCGCTGTCAATTGATTCAAGTACTTTGTAGTATGTTGACAACGAAGATATTCTTGCGATATCTGTTTTTATTTTATTAATTGACTTTGTTACAAAATCGCTTCCGCCTAAAGTAAAATTCTGGGATATCGTCAAATTAATTCTTGAACTTACATTATCAAGCGGGTTTATAAATTGATGGGTTCCTTGATTATCTGTTTCTAAAAAATTCATTGTAGTGCTGTACCCTGCGGAAACCTGGGGTAGCATGCTGTATAAATGAGTTCTTTCGTTCAGCAAGGCTGTTCTGATTGACGCATCAGATCCTGCAATATCTCTTGAATTAGTAAGCCCCAGGAGTCGTGCGGATTCAATATTGATAACAGTCTGCGCATATGCCGCCATATTCAGAAATAAAACAAAAATAACTAAAATGCCCGTTTTTCTCATTCTTTATCCATCCTTAAATAACTTATTGCAAGCGTTATTAATTTTACTTTCACTCTTCTCTTCCTACTCATACCTGAGCGCGTCTATAGGATATAATTTTGCCGCTTTAAGCGCGGGATAATATCCGAAAATAATTCCGACGCCTGCGGCAAATAAAGTTGATATTAAAACAATGGACGGATTAATTGCGGCCGGAATTCCCACAGTTGCCATTAATTTGCACACAAGAAAAGCCATCCCTATTCCCAGAAGCCCTCCCAAAACGCTTAATATTACCGACTCTGTAAGGAACTGCATAAGAATGTCGCGTTTTCTTCCGCCGACCGCCATTCTGATGCCTATCTCCCGGGTGCGTTCAGTCACGGAGACAAGCATTATATTCATAATGCCGATTCCTCCGACAAGAAGCGATACGCCGGCAATTGCAGCTAATAATGTGGTCAGGGTTCCGATTGTAGCGGATGCCATATCGATCATGTCCGCTTGATTCATGATGCTGAAATCGGATTCCGCTCCCGTCTGAATACCGCGCGACTCGCGCAGTATTAACTCTGTTTCATTGAGCGCCGCGTCCATGTATTCCTTGCCTGCCACGTTAATTACAATCTGCTGAATACTTCTCATATTACTGATGCGCGTCATTGCCGTATCAAGCGGAAGAATTACAACATCATCCTGATTACCGCCAAAGCCCGCTCCCTTGCTTTCAAGAACGCCGATTACAAGAAAATAATTTGTCCCTATCCTTATCTGCTGTCCAATCGCGCCATCCGCGCTGCCGAAAAGATTTTCCGCTGTTGAATTGCCGATAACAGCTACCCTGTTGCGCAGATCAAGGTCTTCATCGTCAAATAAATATCCTTCCGCTATAGTCCAGTTTCTGGCTATAAAAAAATCAGGCTCTACTCCCTGAATTGAAACTTGAGCGTTCCCAAGGCTTCCCACTACATTGGAACTGCTCTGAACAACCGCGGAAATTGCGGCGGCAAACGAAGATTCATTGCGGAGTTTAATAACGTCATCCCTTGTAAACGAGCTTACGCGCGTCATCATCATTGTACCGGTACGGCTTACTGACCTTCGCGGAGTAACCTGAAGCAGATTTGTACCCATTGCGGTAAGGCTCTCTTCTATCAATTTCTGCGAACCTTCGCCGATAGCGACCATGATAATTACCGAACCCACGCCTATGATGACACCTAACGAAGTAAGAAGGCTTCTCATGCGGTTCCTGAAAATTGAGCGAAGGCATGTCTGGAAAAGCTGAAAAATATTCATGCGTTATCCTCGGAAAGAAGTGCGTGTTCGCTTTTCCATTTGGCAAGATCGTCAAGAGCGCTGCTTCTATCGGTAACAGGCATGTCGGATACAATTTCGCCGTCACGCAATGTAATAATTCTCTTTGTGTAAGCCGCAAGTTCAGGCTCATGGGTTACCATTACAATTGTCTTCCCTCTGTCGTTTAACTGCTGGAAAAGCCCCATGATTTCAAGAGTCATGCCGGTGTCAAGATTCCCTGTCGGTTCGTCGGCGAGAATAAAAGCGGGATCATTTACCATCGCCCTTGCGATGGCTACTCTCTGCTGCTGCCCTCCTGAAAGCTGGGAAGGAAAATGATCCATGCGTTCCTTAAGCCCTACCTCTTTAAGCGCGGCCATCGCTCTTTCTTTGCGGTTAATGTTTATCGTTTTTTTATCATGTTTGTCTTTTTGACGGTAAAAAAGCGGAAGCTCCACATTTTCAAGCGCGGTTGTGCGCGCAAGCAGATTAAATGACTGAAAAACAAAGCCGATTTTACGGTTTCGGATAAAAGCGAATGTATTTGAATTTGATTTTGAAGTCTCTATGCCGTCAAGGGAGTATGTTCCGCTTGTAGGCTTGTCAAGGCATCCGAGAATATTCATTAAGGTGGATTTACCTGAACCTGAAGGCCCCATTACGGAGACAAACTCTCCCTCATCCGCGAAAAAATCAACCCCGCGAAGAGCCCTGACAATTATGGCGGCCGAATTTGATTTTTTCTTCCCGCGTTTGGACTCCATGTGGTATTCGCGCTTGATTCGGCGCATTTCAATAACAGACACTATATCCTCTCCCTTAAGATAAACTGTCTTCCGTCATTATCATCAGGCAGAAAAACCTCCGTAAAAGAGCCGTCGCTTATACCCGTAAGCACCTGCACTACATCAAGTTTTCCCTCGCCGTTAACATACCAGAGATTGCGCATAACAGGCGCGTTGCGCGCCTGACCGGTTGTCTGCCTTGTATTTCCTGCGCCTCCCTGGGGCGCCATCATTCTCGTTCCTCCGCCCATACCCATAAGGGAGGCGATACCGCCGCCTTGATTTGATGAGTTTTGGTTTCTGTTCTGATTCTGCGAGGCTTGCGTTCTTGCGATAACCGCCGCCTGTCTTTGCTCTTCGTTCATGTTGGCAAGGCTTGCGTTAAATACCATTTCCGAAATCTGATCTGCGTTAAGGCTTGTCGGCGTATAGCGTAACGCCGCGTTTGCCACAAGCAAAATGTTTTCGCTTCTTTCCACAATAAAATCAACCGCGCATGTCATCCCCGGCATAAGTGAGCCGTCGCGGTTTTCCACGCTAATCAACACAGTGTACGAAACCATTCCGCCTGAAACGACAGGAACCATCCGCACATTGTCTACAACGCCGGAGAACCTGCGCCCCGGAAGGCTTTCCAGAGTAAAGCGGACATCCTGTCCCTTGTGGATGGATGAAACATCAAGCTCGCCGACTGAAGCCTCGATCTGCATTTCCCGTAAATTTTCAGCGATAGTGAACATGGTCGCCGAATTGCTGTTTGAACCGCCGACAACCGTATCTCCTACATTAACATTCCGGTCAAGAACAATACCGGTAATAGGAGCGGTTATATAAGCGTATTGATTTATTTCAGTTTCTGTGGTTCTTAAATCAGCTTCGGCGGTCGCAAGGTTAGCGGCTGAATTATCAAGCGCCGTTTTAGATTGCCTTAGCTCATAATCAGAAATTAAATTCCTTTCGGCGAGCGCTTCCTGTGTTTTGTAATTCATTTGCTGCAATTCATAATTCGCGCGCGAACTTTGAACAGACGCCTGCTGCCGGTCTCTTGTAAGGCGGAGCATATCGGTATTAAGTCGCGCGAGTATTGTCCCTCTTGTAACACTGTCGTTGTAATCGACATATACTTCTTCTACCTTGCCGCTCATCTGCGGCAGGACTCTTACAGTAGCGATTGGGTTGATGGTTCCGCTTGAAGAAACTGTGCGCTCAATTGTGCCGCGTCTGACGTTCGAAAATTCATATGAAGCGGTTGTTGAGTTATTGCCCGAACACGCGCAAAAAAAAGCTGCGATCATCATCAGAAACACATTTAACGGATTTATAAAAAATCGGGTTGCCTTGTGAAGGTTTCCCTCTTTACGGTTTACAATTTTTTTCATGTTATTGGAAATACCTCCATTGGTAAAAAAACAACATAAGACAGAATAAGGTAACAAAACCTGTTTTGATGATATTAAAAATATTATTTTCTTTAATCTTATAATAAATTAATTGATGAATAAATGATACACCATTTACAGAAAATTAATATAAAATAATTTTTTGTTATATTCAGTTTTTAATATTGCCCAGATATTACATGCAAAATATACTTATAAAAAATTACAGCGGAATTATATGCAGGGTAATATTTTAATTATTGAAGACATAAAAGAACTCTCTGACCTTGTTACTCTTTATTTAAACAAGGAAGGCTTTGATGTCCGCGCGGCAGAAAGCGCCGAAGAAGGTTTTGCCGTTCTTGAAGGATGGAAACCTGAGCTTATAATTCTGGATATTAATCTGCCGGGAATGGACGGTTTTGAATTTCTTCAAAAATTCAGGCGGACAAGCGAAACTCCCGTGCTAATTGTTTCCGCGCGGGACAGCGACGAAGATCAGATCTCGGGGCTTGGAATCGGAGCGGATGAGTACATAACAAAGCCTTTTTCCCCAAAAGTCCTTGTTGCCAGAGTCAGGGCATTATTCCGCCGTTTGCGCGATTTTGGCGAAAAAAATCAGGAAAATCTGTTTAAATTCGGCCCGTTTATTATTGATTATGATTCCTGTATTCTTAAAAAAAACGGACAGAGAATTCATCTGTCGGCGAAAGAATACGGATGCCTTTCCCTTCTTACCGAACATTCTGGGAAACCCCTTGACGTGGAAAAAATTTATTCCGAAGTCTGGAAAAACAACTACGGAGACCTGACTACAGTCGCGGTTTATATTCAACGCCTTAGAAAAAAGATAGAAGAAGATCCCGCCAACCCTTATTATCTTGAAACAGTGCATGGCATGGGTTACCGTTTTAACGCGGCGCTCAAAGAAGGCCATCTTAAAGATACGCGCGCATCCGCGGGAGGAAATCTTCCTTGAAGATAAAAACACAAGCGGGCTTTCTTGTCGCAGGCATTCTAATGACGCCTCTTCTTATCATTCTAATAAATTTTGTATACCGCTACTTTATTACCACTGAGGATATAATTGAACTGCCTTCGTATGAGAATATTTCCGCGTTACTGGACGAATCAATAAGCGTTCAGGACTGGGAAGCCGTTACGCGCATAGCCGGACGCTCGTCAAGAAATACGCACATTACAGTCTTCCGCGATGATTATCTTGTCCTTTATTCAACAATTCCGGAATTTAATCAGGGAGTCTATTCATCCCAGGAAGGCGTACTGTCATTGATAAGCTCACAGGATAAAACGTATGAGTATTCATTTGTAAGACGCAATATGCATGAGAGCCAGGTTTATGTCGTTAACAGGCTGATGCCGCGCGAAGCAAGAGCGAGAATGATGCCATTTTTTATACCGGCGATTGTTCTTTTTATTTTTATTATTTTGCTTGTGTTATTCGCTGTCTGCATGTCCATAATTATAGCAAGAACAATCACTCATTCTGTACAGGTTCTGGATGACGCGACCAAACGCATCGCCGAAGGAGAGCTGGATCTTAAGCTTGACATTAAAGGCAGCAATGAGATAACTTCCCTTACCTGCTCTTTAAATAAAATGCGGCAGGCGTTAAAGGAAGAAGAGCTGAAACGTTCCCGCTTTATAATGGGGATAACGCACGATTTAAAAACACCCCTTGCGCTGATTAAAGGTTACGCCGAAGCGATTGAGGATGATGTTACAGAAGACCGCTTTAAGGCGGCGCAGATCATTACGACAAAGTCAGATCAGCTTGAAGGTATGATAAATGACTTAATAAGTTTTGTACGCATGGAAACAGGCGAATGGAGAAAACAATTAACAAAAATTGATTTAACTTCTTTTCTAAAAAATCTTATAAATACAATGAAAGGGGATGTTGAATTATTTCAGCATGAATTAATACATGACATCAGCCTGCCTGAGGAACTGCTGATTCCCATGGATGACAGGCTTGTTTACCGCGCAATGGAAAATCTGATAAATAACGCAATCCGCCACACTCCTTGCGGATCGGTTATCCGCCTTACCGCAGTATTGGCCAATAATGCGATAAAAATTACTGTCAGCGATAACGGTCCTGGAATAGACAAGGAGGACATCCCCCATGTGTTTGAAATGTTCTACAGGGGAACATCTTCCCGCCGTGAACAGGGCATGGGTCTTGGATTGGCTGTTGTTAAATGGGTCGTGGACTACCACGGATGGTCAATATCCGCTCAATCGGAAAAAGATAAGGAAACAAGCTTTACGATATCTATTGACACCTGATAATACACTGCCCGCGCAGCTTTAAGAATCTTTACCTTTCTTTTTTGCTTTCTTCTGCTCGCGTTTTTCTTTAAGACTTTTTTGTGGAGCTTTTTTATTCTCTTTTTTATGCATTATATGTTCGGCCATATTATCCTCCGTTTGGGCTTTACATTATATTTAAAATAGTATAATAATTGGTTTATGTAAAGACTTTTTTATTTAAACGGGGGAAATAATGAAGGTAGCTGAAGCTATTACATTGCTGGAAGGCCAATACTTTTGCGGTGAAACCTCGGCGGAGCTTGAAATAGCGTCCGCCTGCGGAGCTGATCTTATGAGTGATGTAATGGCATTCGTTAAAGACAGGGTACTATTGCTTACAGGGCTTGTAAATCCGCAGGTAATACGTACTGCTGAACTTTTAGACATTCACGCGATTATATTTGTACGCGGCAAAGCTCCGGGCCGTGACATGATAGAAATGGCCGAAGAAGCCGATATAATCCTTGCGGGAACAAAACTCCCCATGTTTTTAGCCTGCGGAAAACTCTATGAAGCAGGATTGCGCACCGGCGGCACAAGAGCAATATAGAACCAAATCACTGCTTGTTAAAAATTCCTTTAATATTTTCTTTTGCCTGTTCTATGGCGGCTTCATAATTACCTTTTAGGGCGCTCATATGCTGGTTGAAAAAAGTGACAAATTCCGGATCCTGCATGGGATCAATGCGTACCTCCCTGCCCATCCTGCGTGAAAGCTCTTCTTCTTTTTTACGGAGTTTAGGAGCGTATTGCTGCCGTATTGCCTGCTCGTAATGAGAGGATTCCTGAAGATATTGGGAGAAAAGCTGGGTCAGCATCTTTATAATTGCGGAAAATTCGCTGTTTTTACCGCTTAAAACGGCGGAAAGCCCTTTTCCCACCTTTTCGATTTTATTTTCATCTTCACCGCTTATAGGCAGAGCAATCTGGGTGATAAGAACGTCAAAAATCCCCTGCTTAAGGCTTTCCCTGTCGGCGGCAGGCGTCTTCTTTATTTCATCGGTAATTTCCGCTTCGCCTGCCAGAAAGGCATTCGCCAGTTTTTTGCCTTTTCTCTTTGCGTCAAATTGGCTAATCGTGGATTTATCGCTTTTGACATTTTCTGTCTTTTCCAGAGCTATTTCCAGCGCTGTTTTAATGACTCCCATTTTACTTCTCCCTAATAATAAAATATTAATGATTAATGATTTAGGCAAGAGGGTTATGTTTTGCTTGATTAATTGACGGCGCAGGGTTAAAATAACAGGACCGTATGGAAAAAGAAACAGATTTTAAAAATATCATACGCCTTGACTCGGAACTAAACCAGATTCAGGATTACGACCTTTTGCTTGAAAGAATACTTTATGAATCCAGAAAAGTAGTCCGGGCGGACGCCGGATCAATTTACATTACCGTTCCCGCAGAATCAAACGAGGAAGGGGTGGAAAAACTCGCGATAAAATACTCCCAGAATGACACAATCCAGAAAAATCTTCCGCACGGGCAAAAGATGGTTTATACGATTTTCTCGGTATTGATAAATGAGAAATCCATCTCTGGTTACTGCGCGTTAAAGAGATCGCTTATCAATATTCCCGACATGTATAATATTCCTGTGGAAGCCTCATATAAATTCAACTCGTCCTTTGATAAAATTACGGGTTATAAAACCGTATCAAGCCTTACAATTCCGCTTATATCTACAGACAAAAGACTGATGGGAGTTATTCAGGTACTGAACGCCAGAGACATAGAGGGAAATATTATCCCGTTTACTTCGGAAGATGAAATCATTCTTACTCATTTTGCACATAACGCAAGCATGGTGCTTCAGAGGGCTTATATAACAAGGGCGATGATTCTGCGCATGATAAAAATGTCCGAGCTGCGCGATCCCAAAGAGACAGGCACCCATGTAAACCGCGTCGCCGGATACGCTGTTGATATTTATGATCGCTGGGCTCATCATAATAAAGTGAATCCGGAAGAAAAAGAAAAATACCGCGATTTGCTCAAAATCAGCTCAATGCTGCATGATGTCGGCAAGGTTGCCATATCGGACGCAATTCTAAAAAAGCCCGCGCGCTTTACTCCCGATGAATACAAAATAATGCAGAATCATACCCTGTACGGCGCAAGCCTTTTCCTTGACACAAGTTCGCCCGTTGATCTTCTCGCAAAAGACATCGCTCTTACGCACCATGAAAACTGGGACGGCACTGGTTACCCGGGCTGGATAGATCCTTTCAACGGGTCTGTGGAAAGGGCTAATGACGAAGGAAAACCGCTTGGCAGAAAAGGCGATGAAATTCCTTTGGGCGGCAGAATTGTCGCTATTGCCGATGTTTTCGACGCTCTTTGTTCAAAACGCGTATACAAGGAACCGTGGGCCGAAAGCAGCGTATTGGAAGAAATGCACAAACTAGGCGGGACAAAATTTGATCCGGAACTGACCGAGTACTTCTTTGAAATACTTCCCAACATCAAACAGACTCAGAACCAATACCCGGAAAACGCGGCGTAAGAAGTTTTGTCAGCGCTCTGTCCAGACTGTCGGCGAACAGTTTTAGTTCCTTTTTGCCGTAATTAGCGGTTCTTTCAATTTCAAGGCCGTTTTCCGCAAGCCCTACTTTAAAATTGCGAATTGAAAGCATCTCATTTATATTATCCTGGGTAAAGATCCGTCCGCGATCATCAATCACAGACACGCCGTTTTCGATTAACCGTTTTGCCAGAGGAACATCCCTTGTAATAGCAAGGTCGCCTGACTGCGCCAGCTCTACAATGCGATCATCGGCGGAATTGTCGGAAGCGGGGCATATTATCATTTCGGCGCGCATTGTTGCGCCGTTGACTGTATATTCTGAAGGAATTGACCGGTTAGCCGCAAATATTGTGCGAATGGAAAGTTTACAGGCTCTTCGCAGTACAAGTTCTCTTGCCTGTCTGGGACAGGAATCCGCGTCTACAAGAATTTTCATTTTTTACCCAGTTAAATTTTTATCAGGCGCTAATCCGGTAGAAGGTTTATCAAATGAGTTATTAAAACCTGAAGTAGCATAAAGAGAGAAATCTCCTTTAAATACACACGGTTCGCTTCCCTCTGCAAGAAAAAACGAATCGCCTTTTTTAAATAAAAAACCTCCGGTTTCCAATTCTCCTTGTGTAACAACGCAAACGGCGGGACAGTTTCCGGGAAAAACAGTAACACCCTGTCCGCGCATATACGCAAGAAGGAATTCAACGCATGGAGTTTGATAACAAAACCAATTCTCTGAAGAAGGAGGAGAAATAACCTGCGGAGCAAATGGCTCAAATTTTAGTATTTTCATTAGTTCGCAAATATCGACATGTTTTGGCGTAAGGCCTCCGCGAAGAACATTGTCAGAGCTTGTCATCAATTCAATACCAAACCCTCCGACATACGCGTGTAAAATCCCGGCGGGAATAAAAACAGCCTGCCTCGGCTGTATTGTTAAAACGTTAAGATAAAGGGGTGACAATACGGCAGGATCTCCCGTATAAAGGGATGCAAACTCCTTCATCAGTTTCCATTGATCATCTGTAATAATATCATTACCGGTTTTTTTCTCATTGATACAGGAACAAAGACATTCTTTCTCAATTGCGGATAAATTAAAAAGGGCGCGGAAAAAAAGCGAAAGCGAGTTTTTTTTAAGAGCGTTAATCATGGGATTGATTATGTTCTTTACAGCTTCTGATCCTGATGAAAATTCTTCAAGCGATCCGCGTATTTTTTCAGGATTGACAAAACCGGCCATTAATTTAACCGGTGTAATTGCGCATAATATTTCCGGCTTGTGATTGGAATCTTTATAGTTGCGCTCAGGAGCGTCAATCGAAAGGCCGGATTCCTCCTCTTTTTTAAAACCTTCTTCCGCCTGTTTTTTATCAGGATGAGCCTGTATGGAAAGCGGCTTTTCAATTGCTATCAATTTTAAAAGGAAAGGAAGCTCTCCGCAAATTTTTTCAAGATCATCGGGCGCATCTGTGTTATTGACAAGAACCTGCGATGGAGCGCCTTTGTGCGTTCCCATCCACATTTCAGCGAAAGGCAAAAGCGAATTGTTCTCCACATTCAAAAATTGGGGAATCATACAGGGGGAACCCCATTCATAATGTTTTATCTTGTTTGAAAGCCTGTATACTCTATTCATCTGTACAGAATTTAAGCGCTTTATCCAAAGTGGCGATTAGATTCGTTGTTCTTTCCTGCACTTCGGCGGATTCATTTTCGATGCTTTGCTTTATTTTGTTGATTTCATCACATAACAGAAAACCTGTTAAAACAGCGACATTAAGAGGATCGCTGATTCCTGAGATATTCCGGGTATTTTTAACGGCGGCATAATATTGGGACAGTACTTTATTAAGATAGGTCTCGTCTTCTTCAACGGTTATGGTAAACGAAGTCCCCAGAACATCAAGCTTGAGTATCGAGTGGGCAGCTTCGCTCATCATTGAATTCCCTAAAAAATGTCCAGTTCTTCATCCGCCGTAGGAAAGCTGTCTGACAGCAGCCTGTCTGCGGCTTCTTTTATTTCAAAAAACTCTTTCGATTCCTTGCGCGAAGGCATTTCCGCCTGAGTCTTTTTGGGGGGTTCTGTCTCCGGTGTTTTTTCCCGTTTTACAGCCGGCTTCTTTTCTGCGGTCTTTTCATCCTTCAGGCTGCTCTCAAACGCTTCCTCGAACTGGCTAAGACGATCAAGAGCGGCGATTATTCCGTCTTCTATCCGGCTTTGATCTTCCTTAAAACGCATAATCAGCACTTCAAGTTCATCAATCCGTTTTTGATAAGAATCCAATTTTATCTGTAAACCTGCTCTTTCGGAAGAAAGCTTGTTATTTTCAGCGGTTACATTCTGAACAAACTCTATCGCCTTTGCGACCTTGGCTTCCAGTAACTGGACTTGTTCAAGGCTAATCACAGCGGGAACCTCCTTTCAGTCGGGTGAGGTTCACAGCGGGAACCTCCTTTCAGTCGGGTGAGGTTCACGATGGGAACCTCTTTTCACTACAAGTTATGCTCCGAGTGCGGCTTTAACTTTTTCGATAACAGCTGCGAACGCGGCATTGTCTTCTGTCGCAAGGTATGCCAATGTTTTTCTGTTAATAATAATGCCCGCTTTTTCAAGACCCGAGATAAGCCGCGAATAGGAAAGCCCATGTTCCCGGCAGGCGGCGTTGATTCTGATTATCCAGAGTTTGCGAAAGGCGCCTTTCCTGTCCTTTCTGTCGCGGTACGCGTAGGTTAAAGATTTGGCAACCGCGTCTTTCGCGGTTTTATAATTGGTACCGCGTCTTCCCCAGTAACCCTTTGCCAGTTTTAATATTTTCTTGCGATGATTCTTTCTTTTGGAACCGTCTATTGCTCTTGACATATTTTCCTCTCAAATACAAAGGTTTATTACCCTTTGGGTAATATTACCCGTAGGGTAAAAGTTTTTTTCTTATTACCGGCACGTTATCTTCAGATAAGATACCGGCATGCCGTAAGCCACGTTTACGTTTTGCTGACTTTTTTGTCAGGATGTGGCGCAGATTCTGTTTTTTATATTTTACCTTGCCGGTGCCGGTAAAAGAATAACGCTTTGCCGCGCTCTTTTTTGTTTTCATCTTTGGCATTTGCCACCTCTCTGTGACCGCTGTCCTTTGGTATAGAAGCGATTCAATCAATTAAATTTGCAATACCGCTTTAATATAAGCGGCCGCTTTATTTTTTAGTTTTGGGACTTAAAACCATGGACATGAAGCGGCCTTCCATTGCCGGCGGTTTGTCCATCGCGTACTCTCCTTCAATTCTGGAAAGCACATCCTTCATTACATCAAAACCAAGTTCCGTATGCGCAAGTTCACGGCCGCGGAAACGTATCGTTACTTTTACCTTGTTGCCGTCGGCTAAAAAATCCTTTATATGTTTTGATTTAAAATCCAGATCATGATCATCGATCTTCGGCTGCATCCTGATTTCTTTAAGTTTCAGGAGTTTCTGTTTTTTCTTTGAATCCCGAAGCCTCTTCTCATTTTCAAATCTGAACTTGCCGTAATTCAGAATCTTGACGACAGGAGGCACCGCCTGCGGCGCAACCTCTACCAAATCAAGACCTGCTTCTTTGGCAATTTCAAGCGCTTCCGATACAGATATAATTCCCTTATCACCATCTTCCCGGATTAAACGGACTTCTCTGGAACGAATCTGTTCGTTAATACGTAAATCTTTTTCCGCCAACTGGCCTCCTTAATACTGAGCCATATTACCAATTTTAACTATATTTGTCTATAGTCTATTGAGCCTTTTCCAAAACTCGGTTAGTTTCGGAAAAGCCGGTTTGTAATATTTTTACCATTTTTTACAGAACTTTCCACTACGCATTCCCAACTATCTCAGTGCCTATTCCTTCATCTGTGAATAATTCGATAAGGAGGGCGTGAGGAAGGCGGCCGTCAATTATATGTGTCTTTTTTACTCCGCCGTCAAGCGCCATCATGCAGCAGTCTGTTTTGGGAATCATTCCTTTTGTTATGACGCCTTCTTTTTTAAGGGCGTCAAGCTGCGATTTTGAGATGGTTTTTATAAGGGAGTTTTCATCCTGCATATCGCGTAAAATACCGCGCACATCTGTCATCAGTACAAGTTTTTCAGCTCCAAGGGCCGCGGCAATTTTTGCCGCCGCAATGTCGGCGTTAATATTAAGGGCTTTCCCCTCATCTTCGCCTGTTCCGTAAGCGACAGAAGAAATGACGGGAACAAAACGGGAATCCAATATCGAATTTAAAATTGATATATCGACATTATTAATACTGCCGACAAAGCCAAGATCGTCTTCTTTAATCCTGCTTGCCTTTAAAATGCCGCCGTCAATGCCGCAAAGGCCGATTGCGTTCCCGCCTTTTTTTTGAATAAGAGCCGTTATTTCCTTGTTCACCTTGCCGCAGAGAACCATTTGGACGATATCCATTGTTTCTTCGTCAGTGTATCTGAGCCCGTTTACAAAACGGCTTTCCTTTCCGGTTTTTTTCAGCATTAATTCGATTTCAGGCCCGCCGCCGTGTACCAGAACTGTCCGGATTCCGACACAGGCCATCAATATAACATCATCGATTACAGCTTTTTTTAATTCATCGTTAAGCATGGCGTTTCCGCCGTATTTGACTACGACTGTTTTATTTTGAAAAAGCTGAATGTAGGGTAGAGCGTGAATAAGTATGGCAGCCCTTGTCTCATTGCCGATATGGCTCATGATCTGTAATCTCCGTTGATTTTCACATAATCATACGTCAGATCGCAGCCCCACACAGTTGCTTTATGACTGCCTTCCGATAAAAGAATTAGAATCTCTATTTCTTCCTGCGACAGTATTTCTTTCGCTTTCTCTTCGCTGAAGGGAACTGTCTGGCCTTCGCTGCAAACCTGTATCTCCCCTGCGCGGCTTTTAAAACTGACGGAAACCTTTGACGGATCAAAATCTGCTCCGGCGTATCCCATGGCGCATAACACCCTACCCCAGTTTGCGTCAGCGCCGAAACAGGCCGCCTTTACAAGGCTGGAAGAGGCGACAGATTTTGCAAGAAGCTCAGCTTTCTCTTCGCTGCCGGATCCGCTGACAGTTACCGTTACAAGTTTTGTAGCGCCTTCTCCGTCACGCGCCATCATGCGGGTAAGCTCAACGCAGACATATTCCAATGCCTCGTTAAAAACATTAAAATCCTTATCTTTAAGATATGATCCGGTATCCCCGATCCCAAGCCCGTAATGCCCTATTACCGGCTTGTTTTGCGCTTTGCCGTTTGCCATTATTACAACCATGTCATTTGTTGAAGTGTCGCCGTCTACCGTCAGGCGGTTAAATGATTTTTTTACGGCGCAGCGCAAAGAGAGATCAAGCGCGTAAGGAGTTATCGCGGCATCAGTTGTGATAAAGCCAAGCATGGTCGCCATATTCGGGTGTATCATTCCCGATCCTTTTGCCATCGCTCCGATACGTACAGGTTTACCGTCAATTTCAATTTCAACCGCAATGTCTTTTTTGCGCGTATCTGTTGTCATAATTGCTTCGAGCGCGGCTGAATGTCCGGCTTCATCACTGCGAAGGCTTGTTTTAAGCGCGGATATATTTTTTTCTATTTTCTCAATGGGCAGCTGTACGCCGATAACGCCTGTGGAAGCCACGGCAACTTCAGAAGGCGCGATAGAAAGTTCGTCAGCGATTAGGTTTGCCATGCGCCTTGCCGCGTCCAATCCCTGTTTACCGGTACAGGCGTTCGCGTTGCCGGAATTGGCAATTACAGCGCGCAGTTTGCCGTTTGCGATATTTTCCTGACTTACCAATACGCTTGCAGCTTTTACTTTATTCTCAGTAAACATCGCGGCGGCGGAGCAAAATTCATTTGAATAAATAAGGGAAAGGTCATTCTTTTGCGATCCCGGTTTTATTCCGCAGCGAATCCCGCCTGCCATAAAACCTTTCGGCGCGCATACACCGCTTGTTATTTTTTTCATAAAATACTCCAAAAATTAAAACAGCATGGGTATCGCATCCAATCCGTCTGTTTCATCAAAGCCAAACAAAATATTCATGTTCTGAACCGCCTGGCCCGCTGCGCCTTTTACCATATTATCAATTGCGGTAACAACTATCAATGTAGAGCCGTTAATATCAACATGAACGGAAATGTCGCAATAATTGGACAGGCGCACTCTGTTGGTGGAAGCCGTTACTCCATTTGGCAATACCCTTATAAAAGGTTCATTTTTATAAAAAGCGGAATAGAGTTCCCGGATTTCACCGGTTTTTGATTCAATTTCCCTTGACGGCGGTCTTGTGGTATCAGAATAATCTCCTGTTATCCGCCATTTTTCTGATAATGGGATATAAATCGTACTTAGAATACCCCTGTTCATAGGTACAAGGTGCGGCGTAAAAATCACAAGAGGAGGAGGCACATTCCCTTCTTTCGCCATCGCATCCAGGTTACGCGATATTTCAGGCGAATGTCTGTGGTTTGCGACTTTATAAGGCGCGATTGAATCGGCGCATTCGCTGTAGTGAAAAGAACGGGACGGCTCCCTTCCGCCGCCTGATGTTCCGGAAGCGGCATCAATGATGACAGGCCCGCTGCGATCGGTATGCTTTCTGTAAGGGTTAAATACCCTGCCTGAAAGTCCTTTAACAAGAGCCGGAAAAACTCCCAATGACGCGCCTGTCGGATAACATCCGGGATTTGCAATTATCACAGATTCTTTGGAAGCCAGATCATTTATCCGCCGCCTGTTCATTTCCGGAAGGCCGTATATCGATTTTTTATGCAATTCAGGAAATTGATACGATTTGCCGTACCACGCGCTATATGTATCTTCATCATCGTCAAAACGAAAATCCGCTGATAAATCGATAAAATGAATTTTCCGCTCCATACAGGCGGCGGCAAAAGGTTCCCCTACCGCGTGAGGAAGAGCCGCAAAAACAATATCGGAAGACGCGATAACCTCTTCGGCTTTTAAAAGCGGATATTCAACTCTGCCTAAAAAATTGGGATATACATCCTGTATTTGCTCTCCTTCAAAACTTACTGAAGAAAGAGCCAATTTATCTATTTTCGGGTGCCCTGAAAGAAGCCTTACCAATTCAGCGCCTGCGTATCCTGTCGCGCCGATTATACCTGCTGTCATAAGACAAGTATGCAATATAAGCCTGTTTAATGTCCATTGCCTGTTACACTTTACATTAATGATGGTTATAGATATACTACGACTATGACAGGATTATTGAAAAAAACATTTTTTTTAACGATAATGGGAATTGCTTTTTTTATTTCCGCCTGCGCTACAACTGTAGTAATCGATGAAGATCTGTCTTCCGCGGAAATAATACAGCGCGCGCAGGAAGCGCTGGACAGAAACCGCTACCATGCCGCCATTCAATATTATGAAGCCCTGAATGAACGCAACCGCAACAGCATCGACCTTATAATTACATCCGAATACCACATTGCCTTTATTAAAAAAAAAAAAAAAAAGTACGATGAAGCCCGTGAAGGACTGAACGGCGTGCTTGCGTATTACAATACTCCTGATGAAATCCTGCTTCCGCAGCACTTTAAACGGCTGTCGCAGATTGTTTTACAGACCATTGACGAAAAGGATCCTCCGAAAAACAAGTAGAATACCTATTCCAGCGGCGCGAAATATCCTATATTGTCCCTGCCTGATCTGTCCTGCAAGTAAGCCTCCGCTTCCACAGAAAGCCACGCGCGGCCAAAGTCCGTGTATTGGCGCGAATCAAAAGTAAAGCTGTAAAGGCCGCAGGGAGAATCCGCAATGCCTTTGATAAGATCGCCTATGCCGCGCGCGTTGTAAAGGTACATCGCGCTGCCGCCCGTTTCGCCGCATAAATATTCGATTCCAGCCGTTACCTGTCCTGATCCGATTATAACAGCGTTAAAAATAATTCCGTTATTTGCAAGATAACTTGCCATTTCATAAAGGCTGTACTGTTCAAACGCCAGATCACCCAGGCTGCCTGAACCGATATATACAACCGATCTTTTTGGAGCTGCGGACAAAAGATCTGTCGCAGCAAGGCGAAGGCCCAGATCAAAACGCCAAAGGGGAGTGTTGATATCCGCTGTTCCGCGCACCGCGTTTTCAAGGGAGGCGGTATGCTGCTCGCGCCTGGGCTGAGCCGCGGCGGATATTACAGAGATAACTTTTGAATTGGTCATTTCCTGCAGTGCGCGGCCGATATCGCGCGAAGCCGCGCTTAAATCATCACGCAGGCGGGAAGTTGCATCTGATCGTTCAACAAGAAGGGAAATATCCGCGCCTGCATAAAGGAATCCCTGCGAAACCAAAGTCTGACCAGCCACAGGTATGCCGTTTTCAGTAATAAGGAAATTGTTGTTGTCAAGGCCGATTATCGGGCGGCGCAGCCTGTCTTCGACAGTCAGTTCCAGCGTTACACGCGGAAAACGATCCGTGTTTACATTGCGTATCTGAACAAATAAGCCGGAAGCAAGATCGTCAAAACGCGTTAATACAGACACTTCGCCTGCGTTAAAATCCGCCGCGATTATACTGCCGTTTTTATCCATATCCGCGCCTGTTATGCGCACATGCCCGGTGCCCGCAAGCCCCAGTTCGCGGACAATCGCTGAATGCGGATCTATCTGCAGAACCCTGTTGCTGTCCGCGATAATAAGCGTTCCGTCTGCAAGAAAGCGAAGGCTCTCAGGGCCTGTTAAATTACTAACGGCAAGACGGCCCAGATAATTACCGTTGGGATCAAACACATAAATTGCTTTTGCCGCGCTGTCCGCGACATATACCCTGCCGCCGCCTGCGGCAATGCCTGTCGGTGAAAGCATGCCGGGGAAAAACGCGCTCCTTGTTCCGAAAGAAAGAATGAATAATCCGTCAGGATCAAATTTGGAAATGCGCGCGTTTCCGTAATCTACGACATAGAGATATCCGTCTTCATCAATTGCCAGATGTTGAGGCCCGACAAACTGTCCCGCTCCTAATCCCCTTGAACCGATATAGAAAAGCCAGTCTCCGCCTGAACTAAGAACGCTAACCCTGCTGCCGCGGTATTCGGAAAGATACATGCGCCCGTCCAGCCCGCGAACCAAATCATAAGGGCGGTCAAAACCGTTTAAAGGGCCGCGTTTTCGTTCCCTGATAATTCCGTTAACATCAACTCTGACAATTTCATTGCTGCCATACGCGACTATCCAGACAGATCCGTCGTTATTTGCAAGAACAGATGTCGGCTGCCGATAGAGTATTATATCTTCATGCCTTCCGGGATAACGGCCGGATCCTACATAACGCACTCCATCATCGGCGACAGGAAGAAGAATGCGCCTGCCTGAGACTGTTTCTATCCGCGAGTTGAGGAGCATTCCAACCCCCGTCCCTCTGCCGTAGATTTCAAGAGCTGCGCGCCACTGCCTTAACGCCGTTTCTTCAAAACCGGAACGGTAGTAGGCTTTTCCAAGCCAGTCGAGAATAATAGGTTCGCCGGGACGGAAAGAGAGAGAGCGCTCAAAAGAAAAAATCGCTTCGTTATATGAAAACCGATTATATGCCTGTACTCCGAATCTGAACGCTTCAGCGGCAGAAAGAGCGGCAGGACCTGTTCCGCCTGTAGGCCCTGAATATTCAAGCTCATTTTGCGCGTGTAAAATGACAGAGGATATTGCAAAGAAAATAAAAAAAATAAAAAAATTATTTTTTTTTATCACTTCCGGTCTCCTGAAACAATTTTAAAATGCCTCTGTATTTCTTTTTCATCAGGGGCGATATCAAGCGCGCGCCTTAACCAGGTGCGGGCTTCAAGGATTTCGCCGCTTTTATAATAAGCCCAGCCAAGTGAATCAAGGTATGCCGCGTTCTGAGGTTTAAAATCCACCGCTCTTCTGCAAAGGCGAAGAGCGCGCATTATATCCATCCCTGAATCCGCAAGTATAAAACCCATGCAGTTCATGGCCGTCGCGTTATCTGTATCAATTTCCAGCGTTTTTTCGTATAGCTCTATTGCGTTTTTATTCTGTTTCTGAACCCACGCCGCGTACGCAAGCGTGTTGTAGAGTATCGGCGATTCCATGCCGCTTGATTGAAGCCTTTTAAGCTCATACTCCGCCATTCTCACGCGTTTTGTTATTACATAAATATATGCGAGCGTCATGCGGCATTGATAAACGCGAAGGATATCCGCTCCAAGAGTGACTACCTGCTCAAGATACGTAAGAGCTTCGTCATATTGTCCTAGTTTCGTATAACAAAGCCCAAGGTAATAGGCTATTTCATTTTTTTCATCAAAACTAAATTCTGTTTTATCCAGCGATAAAAATTCTTTCAGGGCTTTATCCCAGTCTTTCATCCGGTAGAGATTTACGCCTTCCTGAATTTTGCTGTTTAAAGCTGAAGTTTCCCCTTTCGAACCTTCGTCCTTTGCGCCGGGTTTGTTCTCTTCAATACCGCTTTGCTGCATTCTTGAGCTCTCCTCCCATTGCCGAATGCTGTTGGAAATTCCTAACCGCTGATTACCGGCTGAGATTTTATAATGCTGTACGCAGCGTTGCCTTTCAAAACTTCAGCCCAATCTGAGCCTTCCTCCGGAATATTCTCAACCTTGCCTGGTCTGGCAAAACAGTACATACCGCCGTCCGGGGAAGTGTATGTAATTATACGATCATTATAATACCTCATTGAAGGAAAAGAAGGAACAAGAACTGAAATTTTTTTATCAATATTCGGAAAATTGACATTAACAAATGCGCCGGCCTTCCAATATCCCATAATCAATGTCAATTTTTCTGTTACATAAGAAATTACATTATCCCATTGCCAAGGTTGATCATTATCAACCAGTGATAAAGCTACGGAAGGAATACCGAAAAAGCTTCCCTGCCTGGCCGCAGACGCTGTTCCGGAATAAATAATATCAGTTGCCAGATTTGCTCCTGCGTTAATCCCTGATAAAATCAGATCCGGAGCTTTCTCCATATTTAAAGAGCTTCTGTCCGCCATACCTTCTGTTGAAATGCACATCTCCGGAATACCTCCCATAAGGGCTGTTATAATGCAATCCACAGGGGTTCCGGAACATGTCCATGTATCATCATTGACTTTTGAGAATTTTAAAGGGCCGTTTAAAAATTCGATGGAATGGGAGCATCCTGAACGGTTGCTGTCGGGAGCGACAACAAATACCCTGAATCCCGCAGAACGCAAAGCTTTTGCAAGCAGGTTTATCCCCGCGGATGAAATGCCGTCATCATTGGTAAGCAGAATCCGCACGTTTAGGCTCCCTTGCGTTTCGGACGGGGCTGCCGCGAGCTTGTAATCGCTGGCTCCCTCTTTGTTTTCTCGCTTCTGGGCCCCTGGACTTTCGGCTTTGCCGCGGAACGATCGGGGATAACTCTTGCTCTTGTAGCAAGTTTTACTTCGTGAATCACAGGACGGAAACCAAAGATACGCTCATATTCTTCCATGCGTTTTTTATATTCTTCCGCAAGCTCACGGCGGATTATTGTATACGTGCAGCCTCCGAAACCAAGACCTGTCATGCGTGAGCCGGCATTTCCTTCGATTTCCTGCGCCCGTTTAACAAGCCAGTCAACCTCTGGGCAGCTTACTTCATAAAGATCGCGCAAACTGTCATGGGAATGATTAATAATTTTGGCAAGGGAGGCAAGATCATTTCTTTCAAGAGCGTCTTTCGCGTCATTTACCCTGCGTATTTCTTCCACAATATGCATGCTTCGCCTTCTTATCTGCTCCGGGAAATCGCCAAGTACTTCAAGAAGGTCTGAGGATGCAAAATCCTTAAAAGTCGCTCCTGAGCGTTTTTGCGAAAGCAGTTCAAGTCCTTTTGTAATTTCAGCGCGCCGACCTTCAACTTCATTTTCAGTGCCAATCCGCGGAACACGGGAATCTACAAGCAGGAATTTAAAGCGCGAAAACGGCGATTTAATCAATCGTATTTCGCCGTCGGTTGTATCTACAATAATAAACTGATCTTTACGCGCCATCAAACAAATAAGATAATCCGCGATTGGCGGAGCGCTGCCGAATAGTTTCATGTGCGCTTCCTGCAGTTTATTTGCGAAAGTCAAATCATTTATCTGTATGCGAAGAAGGCTTCTTAGCGCCGTTGCGGCCGCTATTTCAATCGCCAGCGATGAAGCGAGCCCTATATTTTGCGGAATGTCGCCGCAAAAAGAGAAATTCAACCCTTTCATTGAATGAAGAAGTTCGTCAAAAAGATAAATCGCGGGTTTTATGTAATTTGCCCACCTGTCTTCGCGTTTGTACTTTAGATTGATAAGCGTACTTCTCTTGCGTTCATTCAAATCGGCGGCATAAAAGCGGAAAGAATTATCTTTTCTTAGGCTTACAGCTACATTAATATATCGATCTATGGCCGCGGACAGAAAAAAACCGGATTTTAATCCATTATTCGCGCCTACAGTCTGAATATTATTTGAAATCTCTTGAGTATCGTCTTCCACAGATGCGGCAGTGGGTGCAAGTTCGCCCAAAAAATGAATTCTACCGGGCGCTTCGGCTATAGAAAGAGGATTAGACCGGTCTCCTTCCAGCTCATATTCTTTTCGATGAACCTGACCGATATCCAGCATTATCTCCCTCACTTTATTTTTAAATTAATATAACAAAAGGAAAATATTATTACAATGAGTTTTATTTCAAAATATTGTTTTTTTTTAATATTTTATATTAAATATAAAAATTATGTAAATATTCATGAAAAATCAGAAAATAGTTGTTTCCAACTCTTAATACTCCACAATTTACGGATATTTCTTCTTAAACCCGTTAACCCTTGCCGAAGCCGTAATATTAAAAGGCGAACTTTCACCCCTTGCTAGATACTGATACCCGATACCAGCGATCATCGCACCATTATCTCCGCATAAATCAAGGGGAGGGAAAATACAGCGAAGGCGGCTTTGCTCTGAGAGACAGGATCGCAGATAACTGTTAGCCGCAACTCCTCCTCCGGCGACTATTGTTCCAAGGCCGGTATCTTCCGCCGCGTTAAAAAGAGCGCGTAACAGAATGTCAATCGCTGTTTTTTGGAAAGAAGCGGCAATGTCTTCGTTTGTATGCGGGCCTTTCTTTTTTTTAAACAAGTCAAGCTGATTAATTACAGCGTTCTTAAGTCCTGAATATGACACATCATAGCGGTGGTCACCCTTGTGTAAAGACGGTAAAGTAAAATGAAAAGCGCCGCTGTCGCCGTCACGCGCCATTTTATCAATTACGGCTCCTCCCGGATAGCCGAAGTTATAATATTTGGCGACTTTATCGAACGCCTCTCCTGCCGCGTCATCAATTGTGGTTCCAAGCACTGTAATATCATCAAAATTATCGGCTTTGCAAATAATGGTGTGCCCGCCTGAAACCAAAAGTCCAAGAAACGGATAATCGGGCTTTTGCATAGGCACCGGAAACTGTGAATTTGAAATATCCGTCATTAAACGCGGAGCGTATAAATGCGCGAGCATGTGATCTACCGCGATATAAAGAATGTTACGCGCCCATGCAAACGCTTTGGCGAAAGTAAGGCCGACCAAAAGCGATCCCAAAAGCCCAGGCCTATTTGTTACGGCAACCGCGTCAATATCGCAGACAGTTAAGCCCGCTTTTTCAATCGCCTCTTTTGTTACAGCGTATATCCATTCAATGTGCTTACGGCTTGCTATTTCCGGCACTACTCCGCTCCACGGCGCGTGAAAAGGGATTTGAGTCATTATTATGTTAGAAAGAATTTTTTCTCCGTCTTCTACAACAGCCGCGGCGCATTCATCGCAGGATGTTTCAATACCCAGAACTTTCATTTCTGTTTTAATATATCAGAAACTGTTTTTATTGTATAACCTTGCCCTGTGTAAACCGGGAATTGCTTCTGGAGAAGAGGCGCGAGATCGGGAGACCACGCATGGCCAATCATTATTACGCTGCCGTCTCTTTGGGCTCTTGTAAGGCCGCTTTCAATATAACGAAGCATCGCGCTTTCATTCTGCTCATTGTCAATAAAAATATTTCTTTCAGCAATTTTCATGCCTGTCTGACGCGCAATATCGGGAACTACAGTATCGGCAGTTGTTCTTGAATCAAGAAAATAAATGCC
>JAIRQF010000092.1 GCA_031256635.1 Treponema sp.
GTAGAGGCTTTCCCTAAGTTTACATTCAATCGGGACAGGTTCAACATTTTCGCCGCCGCGAAGGACAATTGTGTCTTTAGCTCTGCCTGTTATGCGCAACTCATTGTTATGCGTAAGCATGCCGATGTCGCCTGTGTTAAACCAGCCTTCCGCGTCAAGAACCGCGTCGGTCAGGTCAGGTTTTTTATAATAACCCTTCATTACCTGATCGCCTTTTACATAAATTATACCGTTGCGTCCCGGCGAAACTTCCTTTCCTTTCTTGTTAATAATTTTTACTTTTGTATTAGGCAGTACCTGTCCTATAGTTCCGCGGCGCGATCTCTTGTACTGACGCACGGAAACCAAAGGAGCGGTTTCTGTCAATCCGTAACCTTCCTGAAGCCTTATGCCTATCGAATTAAAAAAGAAATCCGCTTTAAAGGGCAGAGAACCGCCGCCAGAAATACCGGCTTTAAAACGTCCGCCAAAGACGCGTTTTATTCTGTTAAAAATTGTTAGCTGCAATAATCCGCGTAAAGGAAGAAGCAGAAGCCAGGGGAAAAACCCTATAACGCAGTCAAGAGGACGAATGCGTCCGTGAAAATTCGGCAAAAGGCAGAATGTTAAATCTTTAAAATATGTGAACATCATCGATACAGTAACAGAAAGATCAAATAATCTTTTGGCGAAGCCGCCTTTTGCTTTAACCTTCCGGTTAACGCCGTCCATGACAGCTTCCCAAACGCGCGGAACGCTGACCATCCAATGCGGACGAATTGCCTGCATATCTTCCATCAATATCGGACCTATCGGTTTTGAGTACGCGATGCTTGTTGAATAATAAAAGGCAGCGTATTCCATCAATCTTTCGTATACATGCCAGACAGGAAGCATGGAAAGCCAGATGTCACCCGGTTTTAAATCAAAAAATAAAATAAAGTGAGGAAGCTGACATAGAAAATTTCTGTGCACAAGCATTACGCCTTTTGGTTCGCCTGTTGTGCCTGACGTAAAAATAATCGTGGCAATGTCTTCGCTCTCTCCCTTGTCCATTTCCGCTTCTGTGCAGCCAACATGCAGGTTCTCACGTTTTTTGCCCATCGCCAGTACGCTGTCAAAGTACAGTAAGTCGATACCCAGATTCGCGGCGTTACGCTCAACTTCGCTGTCTACAGGATCAAAATAAATTATTTTTTTTAATGAAGGGATATCGGCTTTACAGGAAAGAATTTTTTCTACCTGTTTTTGGTTTTCCGCAAAAACAATAAAACATTCCGTAAAACTCAATATATAGGTAAGTTCCTGGGTTGTAGTGTCGCATCCGCGCGGAACATCAATTGCTCCTGCGGACATTATGCCAAAATCGGCTACCATCCATTCCTGGCGGTTGTCCGCGATTAACCCGACTTTATCGCCGCGTTTTACGCCAAGCTCTGTAAGACCGGAGGCAATGAAGCACACATCCTCGTAAAATTGCTGATAGGTAACAGATCGATATTTGCCGTTTTTTTCCTTGTAGTATTGTATTACGATGCTGGGGGTCTCCTGAGCCCTTGCTCTCAGCATTAAAGGTAAGGTATTTTCCATGATCATCTCCACTTATGACATATTTTGCAATTTTGTCATTTATTTGTAAAGAGTATGATAAATAAAACTGACAATTTTAATTAAAAATAATTTTTCCTTTTTTTTGAGTCTCCGGAATGTTTATAATCCTCTGGTTCGATGAGCCGCGAAACGGCAGGTTTGCGGTGCGCATTTCATGGATATATTTTCCGTCGATTAACAAGTCGGTAGCTGACAATAAGGCGTTTATTTTAATGTCCTTATTTTTAAGTTCGATCAATTCTTCATAAGTAAAACCGGTATAGGTTACCACATCAAGACCTAATTTATGAGCCGCAAGCGCAATCTGCGAAAATTCCTCGGCTTGCAGGAAAGGCTCGCCGCCTGAAAAAGTAACGCCCTGTATTTTTGCTGTGTGGTGTTTCGCGTTGTACACCGCGCTCTGCGCCGGATTTTTTGTTTTATTTTGTTTTTTTAACATTCGGATAATTTCTTTAACGGTGAATTCTTTTCCCGCATCCATGTCCCAGCTTGAGGGATTATGGCAATTGCGGCAGCGGTGATTGCAGCCCTGCGCAAAAATAACGTATCTGAGCCCGGGACCGTCAACTAAACTTTCGGGAGTTATTCCTGATAAACGCACATATTGATTATAACATCAATTAAAGCTATGGTGTACCTGGCGATGCTTAATTTCCGCAAGCTTGCTGTCATTAAACCGATCCAATGTTGACAGATACCCTGTTATTCTGCGTACCCTGCTGATATTTTGCCCCCCGCATTTGGGGCAGGTGTCCTCTTTTATAACGCCGTTAAATCCGCAGTCCTTGCAAATATCAACAGGAAAATTGATCGCCGCATAGCCCATATCAACTTCCGCCATCGCTCTTATTAATGATTCATAAGCTGATAAATTATTTTCCGGCGCTGACTGCAGTTCAACATAGGAGATATGACCCGCGTTGCAGAATTTATGATACGCGCCTTCTATCGCAATTTTATCAAGAGCGTTAATTTGATATTCCACCGGAACGTGAAATGAATTGGTATACCATTCTTTATCGGTTACGCCCTTGATTACGCCGTAACGCTCGGTATCCAGATGCGTAAATTTTCCGCTTAATTGCTCCGCCGGCGTTGCGAGAAGCGAAAAATTCAATCCGTATTCTTTTGATGCTTCGTCGCATTTGCGGCGCAGATGACTAATAATTACAATGCCAAAGGCCTGCGCGTCGGAGCTTTCGCCGTGATGCTTGCCCATTAAGGCTGTAAGACATTCCGCAAGACCGATAAACCCGATAGTAAGCGTTCCGTGGCGTATTGCTTTTTCTATTGTATCGTTAGGTGATAATTCTTCGCTGTCAAGATAAAGCTTTTGCCCCATTAAAAAAGGAAAATCCTTTACTTTTAATTGTTTCTGCGCATTATAACGGGTTAATAATTGCTCAACGCAGGTTTCAAAGACCTCATCAAGATATTTCCAAAAAAGCGATACATTTTTTTCAGCTCTAATTCCAATGCGCGGAAGATTAATCGTTGTAAAAGAAAGGTTGCCTCTGGAATTGGTAATTTCCGGTCCGTTGCAGTTTCCTATAACGCGCGTTCTGCAGCCCATGTATGCGACTTCTTCATCGCGGTATGGTTTGTTAAAACTTGAGTCCATAAATGAATAAGCGGGGAATAGGCGTTTGCAGGCAACCCTCATGCTTAATTGAAACAGATCGTAGTTTGGATCGCTTTCTTCAAAGTTTACATCTTCTTTAATTTTAAAACAAACATTCGGGAACAAAGGCGATTCTCCTTTTCCCAAACCTTTTTCGTATGCAAGCAGAAAACATTCTGTCACCATTCTGCCTTCTTCGCTTGTGTCTGTTCCAAGGTTTATGCTGGAAAAAGGAACCTGAGCGCCGGCTCTTGAATGCATTGTATTAAGATTGTAAATGAATCCCTCCATTGCCTGAAATGTTTCTTCTTTTGTGCGTTCAGATACAAGCGTTTTAAATTTTTTCTCATCAACAGCAACGTCTAATCCAAGCGCCTCAAGGTTTTCGCGGATAAGTTTTTCCTGCTTTTCTTTTTCAAGTTTTACATAGACAGCCATATCTCTGTCAAAATAAGCGAAGGACTGTCCGCCGTGCATATCATTCTGATTGCTTTGTAAAATTATCGCGGCAAGGGATGCGGCTGTTTTTATTCCCTTTGGAGAACGTATATAACCGTGTCCGTTGTTAAAGCCGTCTTTTAATAATTTATCCAAAGGTATCTGAAGGCATGTTAATGTTTTTCCGTACCACGATAGATCATGAATGTAAATGTCGCCGTTAATATGGGCATTGGCTTCTTTCTCCGGGAGGACGCGTTTTAGGTAATAATTTTTGGAGGCAATTTCGGAAATTTGCAGAACCTTCGCAGACGGCGAATTGCCGACA
>JAIRQF010000135.1 GCA_031256635.1 Treponema sp.
CCGATGTTACGCTCACTTTTACCCGCGATACGGATCAAAAACAGGAAAAACTTGTCAATCTTGTGGAAAAGGCTTCAAAGACCGCGCTTTCAATGGCGCATAACGGGACGAACACAAGAGATATCGCCGCCGCGGTGGACGCGCTTTTTTTAAAATCAAAAAAGAAAATGCCGCACAGCCTTGGCCACGGAATTGGTCTTCAGGAGCATGAATACCCGGCGCTGAGAAACTCAAGCGAAAATGAATGGGTGCTGGAAAGCGGCATGATCTTTACAATAGAGCCCGCTCTCTATGATCCGCTGCTCGGAGGCTGCCGCCTTGAAAACGACATCCTGATGACAGAGGCAGGCCCGCAAACGCTGACAACCGCGAGAATCATCAGGCTTTAATTATTCCCGGATGTTATTGCACTAGGCTAAGAGTAAGTAAATCGCTATTCTGTTATTATGAAAGTCTGGATAAAATTATTAATCGGTGCCGTTATCGGAATAACAATTGGTTTTCTGCTTCCTGATAACGCGGGTATTTTAGCCGCTCTTCAGTGGCTTGAAAAACTTGCGATCGGCATAGGACGATACGCGGTTATTCCTGTATTGGTTTTCGCGCTGACAATCGCGGTCTATGAACTTCGCTCCGACAATCAATTCTGGCCGATGTTTCTAAAAAATATCCTGTTTATTATAGCGGCTTCCGCCTTTGTGATTTTTACAGGAATTGTGGCTGCGAACTTTTTTTCACCGAACAGAATTCCGATAGAAACTGTAGAACAGACGGAAATACTGGATCTGAATATCGCGGAAAATGTGCTTGATCTTTTTCCTTCCAATATGCTAAGCGTTCTGTCGGGAGACGGAGTATATCTTTTTCCTGTTTGCGTATTCGCTTTTTTCCTTGGCATAGGATTGAATTATGATCGTAATTTTTCAAAACCGGTAATTTCACTTATCGATTCACTCTCAAGAATTTTTCTTCATGTCGCTTCGTTCTTCTGTGAAATACTCGGATTTATTCTGATAATTTTGGCGGCATACTGGGCAGTCCGTTATAAAACGCTGCTGCGCGCTGATGTTTACAAAGATATGATCACTTTGCTTGCCGTATTCAGTATTGTTCTTTGTTTTATTATTCTGCCGCTGTTCCTTTATATCCTTAAACCTAAAACAAATCCATGGCGGGTTCTTTACGGTTTTCTGGGGCCCGCCATTACGGCGTTTATATCAGGCGATATTAATTTTTCCATTCCTGTTCTTCAGCGCCATTGTAAAGACAATTTCGGAATAAGACGCCGTTCAGGCGCTCTTTCAATTCCGCTTTTCGCGACTTTCTGCAGATGCGGAAGCGCTGTGGCAGCGGCTGTCGCGTTCATTGTCATAATTAAATCATATTCGTATTTAAGGATCGGCACGATTGATTTGCTGACAATCGGCATGTGGGCATTCGCGATTTCCTTCGCGCTGGCGCGGCATCCCGGCGACGGAGCGTACATCGCGTTAGCTGCATTATGCATGATCTACGGCAGCGGAGAATACAAGGCGGCTTACCTTATCATGAGGCCGATCGCGTTTTATCTTATAGCGATTGGCACATTTATTGACGTTATGCTGAACGCGTTCGGAAGCTATGTTATTGCGCGGATAAACGGTTATACCGAGGAAAAAAAACCGTCGTTTTTTATTTAAACACGCTTAATTAAATGAAAGACATCGATAAATTTCTTTGCGAAGGAATTGAAATCCTGCGTAAAAGCGATGAGGAATTAAACCGGCTCATCTCCGCGCGAAGTGATGAAATTCTTTCTCTTCTCGCCGTTTACATAAATGAGATTGAGTTTTTTAACCGGGCTTACGGACTTGTCGGAACAGAAGACAGGCAAGAATTAATAATAAAACATATTCTGGATTCACTGTCTCCTGCCGGTATTATCTCACGTTTACTTACAGAAAAAAATACAGGTATAAACATTGACTCACATCACGGAAAAGGAATAAAAATGGCAGACGCGGGATCAGGAGCGGGATTGCCTGGTATTCCATTAGCGATTACAATGCCTTCCAGTCATTTTACATTGATTGAACGCATGGGCCGCAGGGCAGGTTTTCTTTTAAACACAATAGCGGCATTATCTTTATCCAACATTACAGTTACAGAAAATGAACTTGAAAAAACAAACGGAAGTTTTGATCTTATAACATTTCGCGCCTTTAAACCGCTTGAACCAAAATTATTTAGAACATTGCGAAAATTATGCGCGCCGTCAGGGATTATCGCGGCTTATAAGGGAAAACGTGAAAAAATTGAAATGGAGATTACCGCAATGACAGCTAACAACAAACAGGAAATCGCATGGGATTGGGAAATAATTCCATATACAGTTCCGTTCTTGAATGAAGAGCGCCATCTGCTTGTAATCAAATTCTAATAAATATAAAGCTTCATCTTAAAAAGTCCGGGACGAACGCGGTATTCTTCTCTTGTATCAGGTCCGCAGGTCGCGGTTCCTGTACCGCGCTGCGCTATGTCAATAAAAAGAAACCAATGACCGTCAGGTCCCGATGATAAATCCTTTAAATCACATGTATGAAAAGATTCCCACATATTCTGCAGGCTATACCTTGAGCAGCCAATGTTAACAGGCTGCTCAGCGCGGATAGTAATATTTTTTGACGGGTCTTCATTAATTAGGGTAAAATTGCGCACTCCGCTTCGGTTGCCGTTTTCCTGCGGCACAATATAAGGTACTTCAAAATCAGCAATTGAATTTTTATAGCGGCCAAGAAAAGCGGAATCTTTCCTGTCGGGATATGATTCATGAGGTCCTGCGCCGAACCATGATATTTCTTTATAAGAAGAAGGTATCTGCGCCATTATTCCTACACGCGGAAATTCCGGAAGATTCGGATCCAGATTAAAAACCACGTCAAAAGTTACAGATTGTTCCGGCGCGTTATTGAAACAATATGTATAAGTGCCAAGTCCGGGGGAAGCGGCAAAACGTCTGTAATGAGAAGCCGCGTTATCGCCTGCAAGAAGCGTTACGGTGTTATGATCAAAAGAAAAACCGCCATGAATGATATTTTCTTTTTTCTCATCGCATGTTCTTAAATGAAGAAGGTCAAGGTCGATCCATGGGTACATCGCCTTGTTCTCGTAATAAAATGAAAACGCTTTATCGCCTCTCAGTTTCATGTATGTTTTAAGGCCGTCATTCTGAGTTGGAACCCTGTAAAGATTAGGTTTAAAAAGAGACAGAAAATTTAAATGGAAATTGGTATCGGAATGTTTTTGTATATTAATGGCGCATAACGTATATGTTTCTTCTTTCAGTATCCGCTGGGACCGGGCGACAACATGACCTTTACCTGCCCAGGGAGCATCTTCCTTTAAAATAAAATCGGCGTGAAAAACAACGGTGCCGGTGAATGAAGGGATAAATAATTCATCATCTCCGCCAAAAGAAATTTCTTTTTTTTGTCCCGGCAATAGCAAAGGAAGATCAATAGTCCCCTGTTTAATAATTTTTTCTGTTCCGCCGTCATTTGGCGTGTCTTCAAATATTTTATACCGCAATGCAAGATGATCAATCGAAGAAAAATCATACCGGTTTTCAAGAATAAATGTTAACATTTTTCCCGGAACACCCGTCAGCCGCACAGGCGCAAACACCTGCTTACATTCTTCCATGGCAGGTTTTAAACCTTGATCCGGAAACATAAGCCCGTCGCAGATAAAATCCAAATCCGAAGGTTCATCTCCAAAATCACCGCCGTATTTCCAGTATTTAACTCCGTCAGATGTAAATGCTTCAAATCCCTGATCGATCCATTCCCAGATAAAGCCGCCCTGCAGGCCGCGATGGCTTTCAATTGTCCTCCAGTAATCCGCAAGGCTTCCGTTTGAATTACCCATCGCGTGGGAATATTCGCACATTATAAGGGGCCTTTCATCATCGCGGCAGCGGATGAAACCGGCGATATTTTCAATGGCGGGATACATCGGGCATACAATGTCAGATAACGTTTTTCCCTGCTGCCAGTTATCAAGAACATTCTGCTTTCCGCGTACGGCTCCTTCATAATGCAAAGGACGGGTGGTATCATAACGGCGAATCCATGCCGCGCCCGCTTCATGATTGCTTCCGCAGCCGCTTTCGTTTCCAAGAGACCAGACAACGACAGAAGGATGATTTTTATCGCGCTCTGTCATTCTCTGCATGCGGCTTACAAAGGCGTATGTCCAGCGGGTATCATCGCATAACTGATTACAGAAACAATGGCTTTCGATATTCGCCTCGTCCCACAGATAAATGCCGTAACGGTCGCAAAGCTCATACCAGCGTTCATCATCAGGGTAGTGACTGGTTCTTACCGCGTTAAAGTTATGCGACTTAAGTATCTTTATGTCGCGTAACATAGCGTCCACGGAAAGTGTCTTTCCTGTTTTCTCGTCATGTTCATGACGGTTCGCGCCTTTTATATAAACCGCCTTTCCGTTGATAAGAAACTCCCTGTTCGCGATTTTAAGATTTCTGAAACCTGTACAAAAAGCAAAGCTCTGCGAATGAGTGCCGTTATAATACATTTCAACCAATACAGTATAAAGATCAGGCGTTTCATGCGACCATGCCTTTACATTCTCAAGAATTATTTCAATTTCCGCAGTATTGGCGTTAACCCTGTAATCGGGAAAAAATTCCATTTCTCCTGAAACAACGCTTCCGTTTTGAATCAGCCCTGCGGCCATTTTTTCTGCGTCTTTCGCGCCACGGGGAAGAGTGAACGGAAAAAGACCGTACTTTATTAAAAACAAATCATCTTTTCCCCTGTTTGAGGTTTCCTCGTTTCCCGTGCTTCGGCTTTCAGGAAGGCTGCCTGCCAGTGTAACAGAAAGATGCAGTTTTCCACGCTTCTTTTCATCTATTTCCCCGGGCAGCGCTTTAATATCTTTCACATAACAGATGTCCGTCGCGTAAAGATAAACGCTTCGGTGGATGCCGCCAAGCCACCATTGATCCTGATCCTCAACATAGCTTGCGTCAGAATACCGCACTACTTTAATACAGAGCAGGTTTTCACCTTCGCAGATAAAAGGCGTAATATCATATTCCTGAGGAAGACGCGTATCTTTTCCGGCTCCGGCAAAGAAACCGTTTATGTAAATTAAAGCGACGCTCTCCGCGGAACCAATATGAAGAACAACCCGCTTGTCTTTCCAGTTTAGGGGAAGCGTAAAGGTTCTGCGGTAAAGACCTGTTGGATTTACCGCAGGCGCATGAGGAGGCGTTATCTGAAACGGCATCTGAACATTTGTATAATGCGGTTTGTCAAAACAATTTTCAAACCGCGGGCCGCCGCCCTGACGTGACCATGTTCCGGGAACATTTATATCATGCCAGCATTCTGAGTCATAACTGTCTCCCTGGGTTGGAAGATCATCATACGGATTTTGCATGAGTTTGAATTTCCAAATACCGTCAAGATTAACATAAAAAATGTTATTCTGTAAGCAATTTATAGCTGAGCGGTATTCAGGTCCTGCGATTGCATCCGTTAAAGCGTCTTCAGCGCAGGCGAAAGGCAGAAGCGGGCTTCTCATTGGAAGGCGGTTAATTTCCTGGATTTCAGGGTTTTCCCAAAGCGGGATAATTTCTTTGTTCATTATATGATGATGAAGTGGGTTTTAAAAGTTGTCAAGGTTTATGCGTTTGAATGGAAATGTTATGTGACATGGTATCAAATAATTTTATTTTGATGTAAAAGTCAGGCAATTTGTATTTAACTGCTAATAAACAAACGTTTTTTAAAGCCGGTCATTGGCGTTGGTATAACAAAAAATAAAAATAATATAACATAAAATTATTGTAATAAACTAGGCGTAATGTCTATATTTATACAACCGGACAACACATCAAGGAGTAATTAGTGTTAAAAATCTTTAAATATCTCCAGCCAAAAGAATGGCTTATGGCTCTTATCAGTTTAGGTTTTATTTTAGCTCAAGTTTGGCTGGACTTAAAATCACCTGATTATATGGCAGAAATTACAATTCTTGTACAGACACCGGGAAGCCC
>JAIRQF010000164.1 GCA_031256635.1 Treponema sp.
ATTAATGTACTTACATTATGTTCTTTACGGATGAGCTTACTCATCCTACTACATTATACTGCTGACTACTGCCGAGGCAAGCCTCGGGGTATTTAACCGTTTCGGCTTCGCCGAATAAAGTTTTGTACAAAACTTGAAGGTAATGACTCGTGGTTCCTGCCATTCAATAAAGGGTTTAACGATGGAGCAGGAAATCCTCCCAATCCGCATGGAGTAGCTACTGAATATTTTTGGAAAGAAACGCTTAACAAGACAGAGCTTGCCAATATTATTGAAAACTACGCACAAGTGGTAAAAGAGAAGGATCCGCAGACGGGAAAAATAAAAGAAATACAAATATTTCCTCGTTATCATCAATGGTCCGTAGTTAAATTGCTTCTTGCAGATGTTAAAGATAAAGGCGTTGGTCAGCGATATCTTGTTCAACATAGCGCAGGAAGCGGTAAATCAAACTCCATAGCATGGCTCGCACATCAACTGGTTGACTTTGAAAAAGATAATCAGACTGTATTCGATTCTATCTTAGTAGTAACAGATCGCCGCAATCTTGACGATCAAATTAAAAATACTATTAAATCTTTTACATCTATTTCAAACACCGTTGCTCATGCAGATCATTCATCAGATTTACGCGATGCAATAAGAGATGGAAAAAAGATAATCATTACGACTATTCATAAATTTCCTTATATTATTGACGATATCGGAACAACTCACAAAGGAAGACATTTTGCAATTATCATTGATGAAGCACATTCCAGTCAAAGCGGCAATATGTCTGCCACGATGAATACCATTTTATCTACAATTGTTTTTTCTGATGATGACGAAAGTGAAGATGTCATTAATAAACTAATAGAAAGCCGTAAACTCATGCCTAACGCAAGTTATTTTGCTTTTACCGCAACGCCTAAAAATAAAACATTGGAATTATTTGGTTCACCATACAAGGAAGACGGAAAAACAAAACATAGACCTTTCCATAATTATTCCATGAAACAGGCGATAGAAGAAGGTTTTATACTTGATGTTCTAAAAAGTTATACTACATATCAGAGTTATTATCATATAGTAAAAACAATCGAAGAAGATCCAATATATGATAAAAGTAAAGCGCAGAAAAGGCTTCGTAAATATGTGGAGCTAGAACCCGAAGCCATTTTAAAGAAAGCAGAAATAATAGTAGAACATTTCCATGAAAATGTCCGCTACCGTATTGATAATAAAGCTCGCGCAATGGTTGTAACGGGCAGCATTAAAAAAGCGGTTGAATATTTCGATGCGATTAATGAATGTTTAAAAAATAGAAAGAGTCCATATAAAACAATAATTGCATTCACAGGCGATGCTGAACATACAGACGCATCAAACCCTGTTTGTTCAACACAAGAAAAAGATATGGCAACAGAATCTAAACTTAATGGCTTCCCAAGTAATAAAATTGAAGAAAACTTCAAGAAGGAACCGTATCGTTTTCTGATATGCGCTGATAAATTCCAAACAGGTTATGATGAACCGCTCTTGCATACCATGTACGTAGACAAGGTACTTGCCGACATAAAAGCTGTTCAAACTCTTTCCCGATTGAATCGCGCCCATAAAAATAAAGAAGATACATTTGTTCTTGACTTTGCAAATAAAGCTGATGATATAAAAGAAGCTTTTTCGCGTTATTACAAGACCACTCTTTTATCCGATGAAACTGATCGTAATAAAGTTTATGAGCTTATCGCTAATATGGAAAAACACGAAGTCTATACGCAAAAAGATGTAGACGATGTTGTTGATTATTTCTTGCGTGGTCATCCTCGTGTAAATATTGATCCTATTCTTGATTCTTGTGTTGCCAATTACAAACCTCTTAATGAAGATGAGCAAGTTGAGTTCAAATCCAGTGCAAAACAATTTGTACGCCTATATAATTTTCTTGGCGCTATTCTCTCTTATGGTATGCCGGAATGGGAAAAACTTTCTATTTTTCTGACACTTCTGATACCAAAACTGCCTACACCAAAAGAAAATGATGATACAAAGGAACTACTCAAGTACATAGAATTGGAAAGCTATCGCGCTCAGAAAAAAGAAACATTAAATATTTCTTTAGATAATAAAGATTACGAAATTCCTCCGATAACTCCAGGAGGAGAAAGCTTTGCTAATGAAAATGAATCAGATTATTTATCTCATATTCTTGATGATTTTCATAAAACATATGGTCCTATTAAATGGGAAAATGAGGATAATGTTAAAGCTACTATAAAACAGGTTCATTTATCCGTGATTAAAGATGAAAAATATTTAAACGCAATGAAAAACGCTGACAGAGAAACTGCCAGAGACGAATGTAATGACGCAACTAATAGAGCAATGCAATCTGTTATTAGCGCCTGTATAGAATTATATAAACAATATGCCGACAACCTGTCATTTAACTCATGTATTAACGATAAAATTTTTAAAGATACTTATAAACGAGCTGAACAAATTAATTAGTGTCCTTAAAATGGTTAAAAAAATATTCCTGTAAAACTATTTATTCAAAAACTCAAGAATACAGGCGGCAATATCATCAAATTCACTATGCAATAAATGATTGGAAACAGTATTCAAAAGCTCATTTGTGTTATGCGACCATGTTTTTTCCTTTATTTCATTTAATGCGTTTTTTGCGGATTTTTTATCAAGCGTTTCGCATGCTTCCATGATTGTTTTCAGTTTTTCGTTCAGGAAAACAAGTGATTCTTGCGTATCTTCGGCGTTTTCCCTGTTTGTGTTTTTTCTGTTTATTTCACTTACAACATTGCTTAAGTTATCAAGAAATGTTCCGGTTTCAGACACAAGAACATTAATATCTCGCTCTCTGCCGGCCTGTTCCAGCCTGCGCGCGGCTGCGGACAGTTCGTCTTCTCCGATATTGGCAAGAGCGCTTTTCATCGCGTGAACATTAATGATATACATTTGAATCTCATTTTCATCATGAAGGTTATTTTGCATGCATGTCTTCAGTATGTTAATTGCTTTTTCCGCGTCCCTTGTGAATATCTGCGCCAGATTGGAATTTACCTTTTGTGACGCGTCATCCGGAGCGTATTGTTTCTCCATTCTTTCTTTTCTTGCCGCTTCAAGTATTTCATAAGGCTGCTTGTCGCGAATCAGTTTATTAAGCAAAGTATTCAAAAGGCGCGAATCGATCGGTTTGGAAATAAAATCATCAAAGCCGCTGTTAAGGAACATATCCACCTGCCCCGTAAGAGCGTTAGCTGTCAAGGCGACAATCGGGCGCGTGTATCCCATGCAATGGATAATACGCGCCGCTTCTATGCCGTCCATTTTAGGCATCATGTGATCCATGAAGATAATGTCATAAATATTGCCTTCTTTTACCTTATCAACCGCTTCGAATCCGCTCGTTGCAAGATCAATTTTAAGGCCGTAAGGCGCCATTAACCCCTGAGCGACATACAAATTTGTTTCAACGTCATCGACAATCAATATACGGCCGTAAGGCATATACTCATGGAAAATTCTTGCTCTTTTAAGCTGTAATGTACTGTCATGCTTTAACAGCTTGAGATTTTCAGCTGTCTGCTTTCCTATCACTCCGCGAATACCGGTTCCGTGCGTTTTTTGAGGCAGACGTACGGTAACGGAAGTGCCTTCGTCCGGAGCGCTCTTAACTGAAATTTTTCCATACATCAGATTAACCAAATTTTGCGTAATGGTCATTCCCAGCCCTGCGCCTTCTGTTGCCCTGTTTGCCTCTAAATTAAAGCGGGTATATTCATCAAACAATTTGTTCAATTGATCGGGCGTCATTCCCTGTCCTGTGTCTTCTACGCGGAAAACCAGCGTAACAAGAACGGCTCCGCCTCCGCGGCCCACACATTCGGCGTTGACAAAAAGCCTGACTTCACCCTTGTTTGTATATTTAAAGGCATTGGAAAGAAGATTATTCATAATTTGCTTAATTCTCAGTTCATCGCCGACAAGGATGGCCGGAAGATTTTCATCAACATCAATTTTAAATTCGATCGGTTTATCTTCGTAACGAATATAATTTAATTGAATAATATCGTTAATCAGGCTCGCCACTTCGTACTTTACGGGAATTAATTCCAGCTTGCCGGATTCAATTTTGGAAAGATCCAGTATATCATTAATAATATTAAGTAATAATTTGCCTGAGTTATTTATCTTGATAAAAGATTCGCTTATAGCCGGAGGATGTTTGAGATTCTGCATTTGAATTTCGGTCATTCCAAGAATTGCGTTTAACGGCGTTCGTATTTCGTGGCTCATTGTTGCAAGAAAATTGCTCTTTTGCCGGGTTCTCCTGTCGGATTTAGCTTTTGCAAGCGAAATATAATAAATCATGGCGCATAACCCAATTGTCAGTATTAAGCCGGTAATAACAAGATATATCACCATAACAACCAGATCATTATAATATTCAAATTCAGGTATGCTGATGCAGAAATACCAGCCGTGCTGCATCTTTCTTATAAATACAATTGAAGTATTGAATGTATTTCCGGCCCTGCGGTTAAAAATTTCATTACCCAGTGTCAGATGAAAAGAAAAGCGCGCTATATCGCTGTTGATGGATGCCAACCCGTAACCAAGAAAATTCCTGTTCTGATGAGCCAGAATTTCCCGGTTTTCATTTAATAATATCCCGTAACTGCCGTCAGTAAGATCAACATTGATATGTTTATTGAATCTGTCAATGTCAACATCAAGGCATATCACAGCCAAAGGAGCGCTGTCTTCATCAGAAATTAACTGCGAAAATGTCAGGTGATAATTCCCGCTTACGGTGTCTCTGTACGGACCTGAAATCGCTAAATGACCCCGGGCGTCAATGGCGGATTGGTACCATGGATTCTCGTGAAGCAGAAATTCGTCAGGTAATACGCCGTTTACAGAAAATCGTCTGCCTCCCCAATAAAAAAAATAACCGTAAGTATTGGTCACCCATAACAGCCGTTCACTGTCATTAACTATTGAATCGGTCATGGATTTCATGTATGAAAATACGGCGCTGTCGCTTTCCCCCGATAAAATCATATTGCGGATGGTAAACGAATAATCGCCAAGAAATGTTTCCGGTTCCAGAAGATTTGCGCCTAATTCCGCTTCAGTAACGGCAAGAATAAATTCCGCGTCTTTAACAAGCTGCTTATTAACTATCCTGCTGGCTAAAACTATGCCGATTGAACCCATTATAATAAACGATATTATAATGATTAGCATCTGAATATAAATTGTATTGAATGTACGGCTCTTTTCCGAAATAGCCCGTATGACATCTTTCAGATTTGGCATAAAAAAATTATATAATATTTATAAAAAAAATGGAATTATATATGTGAATTAATTATTTCATGCAATAATATTTCGGAAAACGGTTTGGAAATAATGCCGGCAGCGCCGAGTTTTTTACTTTTTTCTTCGATGGAATAGTCTGTTGTGCCTGTCAGGAAAATAACAGGTATATCCGCCCAATTGCCTGCTTTCAGTTTTTCAAGCGCTTCAAAGCCGTTCATAACCGGCATTTCAATATCCAGCAGTATTAAATCCGGAGTAATTTTGTCAAGAAGAGAAAACATTTTATCAGCAGACGGCAGTGTCATTACACGGTAGCAGTCTTCCAGCGCTTCTTCCGCCATTAAAAGGTTTGTGTCGCTGTCATCAACAATAAAAATGGTCTTCAAATTTACCTGTTCCTCTTGAAAGCGTAGAATATTGATAAAAAAGGCTTTTGTCAAGGCAGAAATTTAATAAGCCAAAACATTTGCGGATTTATGATAATATTATACAGAGAATTTCATTAATCACGCGGAGAGTTTTATGGATGATACAATCAGCATACTTGTAGCTTCATGCAATGAAGAAGATCAGGAGAATATTCTTACAGCCCTGTCGGAGCAGATGAATTTTTTAATAATCGGTACGGTAAACGATGAAAGCGGGGTTATTATAAAAACAGAATTTTTTAAGCCTGATATTCTGATCCTCGATCTGATGTTATCAGAAATAAACGGCCTTGATCTGGTGCGGATCATTCGCAGGAGATCGCCTTCTACAGCGATCATCTTATTGAATGATAAAGACAATCAGGAAAACATATATCAGTCATACGCAATTCTGGCAGTCATGGCAGGAATTTCCGGATTTTTAATCAAGAAACTGGATATTGATAAACTGGCGTACATAGTAAAAATAATTTTTATGGGCGGAAACTATATTAATCCGTCAATAACCTACGGAATTTTCAGCAAATCGGTTTTTAAAAGCCAATTTCCTGACAATACAGGAGACATAGATATTTCTCCGGCTGAACGCAGTATTATTACATTGCTTGCGAACGGGCTTTCTGACTCAAAAATTGCCGAAAAATTAAATTACAGTATGGGAACCATCAGAAATTGCATTACAAATTTAAGGCATAAAATAAAGATAAAAAGCCGCATAGAAATTGTTGTTTATTCGCTGCTGTCGGGATTAATCCGCCCGGAGCATATAACAATACGAAGATAAAAAACATAATAAGAAAAATTAAAATTTTGTACAAAAAAGCGTTTTCTAAGGTATACTTTATTAGGTATTCATTCTATTGATTTTTCAGTCATTAAAAGGAGTTATGTTAATGGACAAAACAAGCAGACATTTAAGGGTTATTGCGCTTTCAGCAGTAATGGTAATATTTTTTTCAGGATGCGCCAGTATTTTTTACTCTGTAAGCATCAGATCAATTAATAATATATCGTCGGTACTCGCAGGCGGAACCATCAGTTTCAGGACAAACGGCCGGGATTTGGTATGGTCGGTAGGGTCGAACAGTAACGGTACAGGGCCTGTCGCAAGCGGCACCTTTATAACACAAAACGGAGTGCTTACAGTAGATATTAACGAAACTGCCTCAATACTATATGTAAGGGTAGAATCGACCCGGGATGGTTTCTCTGACATTTTTGCGGTAAGGATTGTCACGGTAACAGATGTAACGGTCAGCGCCGCGAATCAGGTAGCAGTAGCCGGCAGAACGCTCCAGTTCAGAGCGCAGGTTTCAGGAAACAACAATCCTGACAGCGCGGTTACATGGAAAGTCAGTTCAAACACCGCGGGTACGGGAGCCGTTTCACAGGGAACAAGCATCAATTCAAGCGGCGTGCTTACTGTGGCAGGTAATGAAACCCTGAGCGCCCTTTATATAATAGCAAGTTCAGTTGTAGATCCGTCAAAATCCGGAAGCGCTGCCGTATCGGTTGTTGTTCCGACAATAACGAGTGTTTCAGTCAACCCCGTAAATCAAACCATAAGAGCCGGAACCAGCGTCCAATTCAGCGCTTCGGTTTCAGGAACATATGATCCGCCGGGAAATGTAACATGGAGAGTCAGTTCAAATCCCTCTGGTACAGGCGCTGTCACGCCGGGAACAAGCATCAGTTCCAACGGAACGCTTACAGTGGCAAACAATGAATCGTTATCAATTCTGTATATTATCGCGACTTCCTCTTTTGATACGACAAAGTCAGGAAGCGTTACAGCATCGATAATTACCCCGACTGTAACGGATGTCGTGGTAGGCCCAGCGAATCAGACGGTATCAACAGGTTCCGCTCTCCAGTTTAACGCCGCTGTCAGAGGTACAAACAATCCGGATACCACCGTAACATGGAGAGTAAGTTCCAATGCCGCTGGTACGGGAGCTGTAGCGCCGGGAACGGCAATCAACGCAAATGGAATGCTTACAGTTTCTGCCAATGAAACATCCAGAGTGCTTTATATCTTCGCAACTTCCGCTTTTGATCCTTCAAAAACAGGCAGTGTTGCTGTTAATATAAATATAATTATAGTAACGACTCCTACGCCGACTCCGACACCAACTCCGGTACCTACACCTACTCCAACGCCCACTCCTACACCAACGCCTACAGTGACAAGCGTAACGGTCTCTCCGGCTAATTATACAATTCAGGCCGGAGGCGCAGTCCAGTTCAACGCCGCAGTAACCGGAACCAATAACCACAGCACAGCCGTGTCATGGGGAGTCAGTTCAAACGCGGCGGGCACGGGAGCTGTTACAGCCGGAACCAGTATTAATGCCGGCGGACTTCTTACAGTTTCAGCAAACGAAACCAGAACTACCCTTTATATAATCGCGACATCCCTGGCGGATACGACAAAATCCGGCAGTGCTGTTGTCACCGTTAATGTACCAAGGCCGACTCCTACTCCAACACCGACGCCCACACCAACCCCGACACCAACTCCGATGCCAACACCTACTCCGACTGTAACTGCGGTTACCGTCAATCCTTCAAGCAGAACAATGGAAAGGGGAAGCACATTCCAGTTCAGCGCCGCAGTAACCGGAACCAATAACCCGGGAACATCGGTAACATGGAGAGTAAGTTCCAATGCCGCAGGATCTGGCTCTGTTACGGCAGGAACCAGCATCAACTCAAGCGGACTTCTTACAGTTTCTGCTAATGAAACAATGACTACTCTTTATGTAATAGCGACATCAACTGTGGATACATCAAGATCGGGTAGCGCTACAGTAACTGTTAATATTAACACGTCAACTGTAACATCAATTTCTATCAGTCCGTCGTCTCAGAATTTGATGAGAGGTCAAAC
>JAIRQF010000170.1 GCA_031256635.1 Treponema sp.
TGCGCGGCTGGCTCTGCGCCCAGCTTTCGACAGTTATCTCAACAAGATCGTCGTAAGATAATTTGCCTTCATCAATCGCTTTCAGCAAAAGACGCATGGTCATGAGCTTTGTAAGTGAAGCGGGAGGAATCAGCACATCAGGGTTTTTTGAATAAAGCAGCGCTCCCGTTTGGGCGTCAATTAAAACAGCCGCCCTTGATATAATTTCAGGCGCGTCCAAAAGATACACAGCAAGCTCGTCAGGCGTACGGAAGATCTGCGCGAAGATGCTGACAGGCAAGGTGAAAATAAAAAAAAGCAGGATAATTTTTTGCCCTTTCTGTATGATGAAACGGGGAATAGATTGTTGTTTTCCTGCTAAACGTACTGACATGATGCTTTGATTCCTATTGTCTTTTTCTAAATTTTTAAGGAGGTCTGTCTATAATGTATCCACATAATAGACAGACTCTGATATCCCCTAAAACTCCGCCTGTCCCACAGCGCGCGGGAAAGGAATTACATCCCTGATATTGGCCATACCGGAAACATACTGCAGGAGTCTTTCAAACCCAAGACCGAATCCAGCGTGAGGAACTGTCCCGTAACGGCGAAGATCCAGATACCATGAATATTCCTCAGGTTTTAACTCCAATGCCGTCATGCGTTTTATAAGTTTTTTTAAATCATCTTCGCGCTGAGAGCCTCCTATGATTTCACCTAACCTGGGAACAAGAACATCCATGGCGCGTACGGTTTTTTCATCATCGTTCAGTTTCATATAAAAAGCTTTTATCTCTTTCGGATAATCTGTGACAATTACAGGGCCTCCTGCGACTTTTTCTGTTAAAAACTTTTCATGTTCGCTCTGAAGATCGCTTCCCCATTTCGGCTGGAACTCAAAAAGATCTTTTTTATTACCTGCGGCTTTTTCAAGCTCCCTGACAGCGTCGGTATATGTGATATGGGAGAACTTCGCGCCTGCGACCTGCCTTAAGTTTTCGATTATTCCCTTTTCTACATGCGCGTCAAAAAATTTGAGCTCGTCCGAACATTCATCAAGAGCGAAGTTAATGACATTTCTTAGGAAATCTTCAGCTAACGCCATGTCGTCTTCAAGTCCGGCGAACGCCATTTCAGGCTCCACCATCCAGAATTCAGCAAGGTGGCGGACAGTGTTGGAGTTTTCGGCGCGGAAGGTAGGGCCGAATGTATAAACCCGCGAAATGGCTGTAGCGTATGTTTCCGCTTCAAGCTGTCCTGAAACGGTAAGATAGGTTTTCTTTGCGAAAAAATCCCTTGAATAATCAAAATTTTTCCCTGAGGAAATTTCTTTTGCGCCGGAAACAGGATCGAGTGTTGTTACCTGAAACATCGCTCCCGCCCCTTCGCAGTCTCCGGCTGTGATAATCGGCGTGTGAAGCAGGTGGAAATCCCTTTCATAAAAATACTTGTGAATGGCAAACGCCATTCTGGCCCGAAGGCGCGAAACAGCGCCGAATGTATTCGTACGCGGGCGAAGGTGCGCAATCTCGCGAAGAAATTCCATTGAGTGCCTTTTTTTCTGAAGGGGATACGCCTGTATATCAAGCTCGGCAGACTCTGCGCTTACATTTTCGGCAGGCGATTCGCCTAAAACATCAAGAGAAGAGGCGGCAACTTCAACCGCCTGCCCCGAAGCGGGAGAAGGAATGAGTTTCCCGTTTATTTTTACAGAAACGCCTGTTGCAAGCGATGAAAGAGCGTTCTCAATTTTCTCGTCATTTAAAACGCTCTTGTCAAAAGTGCATTGTATCCCGGCAAAACACGAGCCGTCGTTTACTTCCACAAAGACGAGGTTCTTCATGTCTCTCTTTGTCCTGACCCATCCGCAAATTGCAACATCCTGTGACTGCGGTTTTTCCGCAAGAATGTATTTTATTAATATTGGCAACATTAAAATATTATATAGGAGATAGGGATTAGAAGCTAGATGCCATGCAATTCATTCGGGGAGTCTTGCCCATAAATCTTTCATGGAGATTTTAAGATCATTAAAAATTGTAACGGTGACAACATCATCCTTTTCATAATTTGTATAGTTATAATAACCGTTATCGTAAATATTAATATTCGCAAGTTTTTTTTCAATATCTATTGTCCAAAATTCCTTAACACCAGCCTTTAAATATAATTGATATTTTAAAAACAACTCATTAAAGGTATTTGAAGGTGAAATTATTTCAACAACAAGATCAGGAGCTCCGTTAATTGATCCTTTATCAATTTTATTTTTATCGCAAACTACAAGCAGATCGGGCTGCACTACAGTATTATCAGATCTGTCCTTCTTTGGGAAAAGGCGCACATCCAGCGGAGAACCGAATACCCTGCATGGTTTTCCTCTAAGGAAGTTACCAAATTCCAATAACAATTCTACCTGTATCGCCTGGTGTATTACAGAAGGCGAAGCCATTGAATAAACTTCTCCGTTAATGAGCTGAAATCTTTCCCTGGTATCCCACTTAAGGTAATCTTTGTAGGTATAGAGCTTTTTTACTTCATAATCATCAATTCTTGCCGGGTCGGACATCAGCTTCCTCTGATAAATCATTATATATGATTACACTGGTTATTACAATAAAGCTTTGGCCATTAAACATCGACCGATAAACATCGACCGATAAATATCGGAGTGATCTATTGACACATTTTCCGCTAAATGCCACAATCCAACATGGAAGCTAACACTTTTACCGAAGGACTGTCTTACGATGATGTTCTTCTCCTGCCCGGACATTCCGATATACTGCCGAAAGAATGCAATGTACAAACTACGCTGTGCGGCGGCATCCGCCTGAATGTCCCTGTTATTTCAGCCGCGATGGATACGGTAACAGAAGAAAAACTGGCCATCGCAATCGCTCTGGAAGGCGGAACCGGAGTTATCCACAGAAACCTTAAACCGGAAGAACAAGCGCGCCAGGTCGCGGGCGTAAAACGTTTTCTCAACTGGATAATAGAATCGCCTGTGACAATCGCGCTTGACGCTTATGTCCGGGATG
>JAIRQF010000008.1 GCA_031256635.1 Treponema sp.
AACGACTGACGGCCCTTTTTGCTCAATCTCAGCTTTCAGTTTGACAGCGTTATCATCAACAAGATTTGGCTTTGCTTCAAGTTCCACAATACGTTCAGGGCTTACTCCGCAGCCTAAAATAAGGTTTTTCAGTTTATCAGACGGAATAATTGTGGGCTGGCAGCCTGTCATCGCTACGCATGAATTGTCAAGAATGATCAGCGTCATTGTTGTATTTCCGTTAACCGCGTCGATTAAAGGCGTAATTCCCGAATGTATAAAAGTTGAGTCGCCGATAACAGCAAGCGCGTGTTTTAAACCGGCGTCAGACGCGCCTTTTGCCATGCCGATGCAAGCGCCCATACAGACAATGCTTTCAACGGCGGACAGAGGAGGAGTGGCGGCAAGAGAGTAACAGCCGATATCGGAGTTTACGCCGACATCAGGATGACCCGGACGCGGATCAATGGAGGCGACGGCTTTATTGATGGCGTTATAGCTGTCGGTATGCGGGCATCCCTTGCACAGCACCGGAGGGCGCGGGGGAATATAACTTGTATCCGCCTTGACTCTCTTTCTGGGCGGAAGGCCTAAAGTTTCCCGCACATTGTCAGGATCAAGCTCGCCGCTTTGAATAACCGGCTTTGTTATAAAACCGGTCATACCGAAAATCTTTTTTGCGATGAAAGGCTGTCCTTCTTCAATAACGATTACTTCTTCCGTGTCAGAGATGACTTTTCGGATCTTTTTCTCAGGCAGCGGATACGCGCCGATATGAAGGCGGACAGGCGCTCTTTTACCCTGCTTTTTGCGCAGAGTAAGGAAATCCTTAAGGTTCTCCTCGTAATAATTTCCGCCTAGACCTGAAGTAATAACCGCAAGGCTGTTCTTTGAATTGGAAGATTCTTTGCCGGAGCTTTCAATTTTGTTAACAGGGTGCTGGAAAGACCATTCCTCAAATACATTTTGTTTTTCCAGTAAAGCAGAATAATTTTTCCGCGCGAAGGCGGGGATTAATATCCATGAATCCTTCTCCTGTGTTTTGGAAACATCATTCTGAAGCCTCGGATTTCTTGTATGTACTGCCGCTCTTGAATGCGCCAGGCGCGTAACAAGGCGAAGCATTACAGGGATATGAAAGATTTCTGAAACATCAAAGGCTTCACGCGCCATTTCATACGCTTCCTGCTGATTGCGCGGCTCAAGGCACGGAATCATCGCGAAGTCTGAGTAAAAACGGGAATCCTGCTCATTCTGGGAACTGTGCATGCCAGGATCATCTGCGACGGCTATTACAAGCCCGCCTTTTATATGTACAAGAGCAGAGTTTATAAGCGGATCGGATGCGACATTGAGCCCTACATGCTTAGTCGTTACAAGCGCTCTTCTTCCCGCGAATGAAACGCCCAATGCCGCTTCCATCGCGGTTTTTTCATTAGCGCACCAGCGCGCAACAGGCCCTCCGTTTGCGTATTCGTTAATAAGATACTGCATTATTTCCGAAGACGGAGTTCCCGGATATCCGTAAGACGCGCTTACTCCGGAGTGGATTGCACCTAACGCAACAGCCTCATCGCCAAGTAACACGGCGTAACTATGGTTCGATTTATCGTCGTTCATTTTAACCTCAGTGATTTAATTCACGCGTTCAACATATTCATTGGTTTCGGTATTAACAAGGATTCTTTCATCCTGCTTTATAAAAAGGGGAACGCGCACCGTTAATCCGGTTTCTGTTTTAATTGGTTTTGTAGCGCCTGTAGCCGTATCACCTTTTATGTAATTCTCGCTTTCCGCAACTGTAAAAGTGACCTTGTATGGTATCTGAATATCAATAATTTTACCTTCCCAGATTATTATCTGATAAGAGTTTCCCTCCTGAAGGTAAAACTTTTTTTCGGGGTTTTCTTCGATGGACACTTCGTATTGATCGAATGTTTCACCGTCCATAAAATGATAATTATCCTGATCTGAATACTGAAATTGCGCGTTTCGCATCTCAACCTGAGCGTCTTCCACTTCCTGCTGTGTGGGAATAGTAAGGCTCAATACGGAGCCGTCTTTAATGCTTTTCATTTTAATTCTTGCGACTGCCGTTCCCTTGCCCGGATTGTGAAATTCCCTGTCCACAACAAGGTATGGCTGCCCCTTCTGAAGAAGGCATGAACCTTTTACAATATCTCCGCCACGAATCATTTTATTCCTCTTTATTTTTTTTATTAAGGCTGTTCTAAAACAGCAGTTTTTTGAACAAGCACAATTGTAACAAAAAAATAAAATAAAGAGAAGAGTTATACCCAGTAGCCGTTATCTACAAGAAACTTTCTGCTGAGAGCGAGGCTTTCAAAAGGATTAACAAGGAAATCGGCGTCCTGTTCGATTACCGCGTAGGGAATACCGTATTTCTCACAGCGCGAGTAGATGCCCTGCCAATCAAGGTTTCCCTGTCCGATTTCAGCGTATTGACGCTGACGGCCGTTCATACGGTAGTCTTTCGGGTGCAGAATTCGAATTCTGTTTTTAAGTTTGTCGATGTATTCCAGCGGATTCTTGCCTCCGGCCTGTACCCAGAAAACATCAAGAGTGAACTCGCATTTGGGACATTCTTCAATCATCATGTCAAACGCGCATACTGCATTTGCTGTGCCGGCTTTATTGAATCTCATGAATTCCAAATCATGATTATGATAACCAAAAGCAAGTCCTGAGTCTGTTATCTGATCGCATATTACGTTTATCTTTTTAAAAAAGTCTTTGTAGCCTTCATATGTATCCGGATATAAATTCGGTTTTATACCGATTCCGACCTGTTCGCATCCAAGTTTTTTATGTTCGTCAATTAATACCGATAGCTCTTTACTGTCGGCAATACGATCCCACGGCGAATGAGTTCCTGCAGCTTTTATATTATTTTCTTTTAAAATACCGGAAAGTTCATTTATATCAATCGGGCCAAGGCCGGATAATTGAACCATATCAAAACCCATATCTTTAATTCTTTTAAATGATGTTCTGATATCCTGAGGTGTTTTTAAAAATTCCCGTATTGTGTAAGTCTGAACGCCTGTTTTCATATTTTTCTCCTTTTGTTTAATTCCGTAAGAAACAGATCTTCATCGAACGGTATTTCGATTGTTTTATCAAGCCAGCTTGAAAGATGCATGGCATTAGAAAGCATAAGTCCGTTTATGCCTTCTTCTCCTTGCGCGATAAGACTTTCTCCCCTTAGTATGCACCCTGAAAATGAGCGCATAATTTTTGCATGCTCTGATATTTGCTCCGCGCTGTTTTCCTCTTCTATTTCCGGTTTTTCAATTACGCATTTGGGAGACGCAAATTTTTCGCTCGAAGTTTTGCTGTACTCGCGCAGGTTTGTTTCAAGGCGGTGAACTGTAAGGTCGTCTTTACCTTCGCATACAATTTTTCCTTTTTCAAGGCTTATTTCCAGGCGGTTTGTACCCGGCGCTTCTCCTGTGCTTGTGATGAATGTGCCTGTCGCTCCGTTTGGATATTCAAGATACGCGGTGACATCATCCTCAACTTCGATGTTATGCCATTTACCGTTGTGGCAGAACGCGCGCACTTTATCGGGCATTCCGCAGATCCATTGGAACAGATCAAGCTGATGCGGGCACTGATTCAAAAGCACTCCGCCGCCTTCGCCGTTCCATGTGCCTCTCCAGCCGCCGCATGAATAATACGCCTGTGTTCTAAACCAGTTGGTAATGATCCAGCTTGTACGCATGATAGCGCCGAGGCTCCCGCCTGTAACAAGCTCGCGTACTTTCCTGTAACGCGCGTTTGTTCTCTGATTGAACATCATCGCGAAAACCTTTCCGCTTTTGGCGGCGGCTTCGTTCATTTCACGTACCTGCTTTGTGTAAACCCCTGCCGGTTTTTCGCATAAAACATGAAGGCCTTTTTCAAAAGCTTTTACCGCAATTTCAGGATGCTGATAATGCGGAACCGCGATAAGGACTGCATCAATCCGGCCTTTTTCAATAAGCTCGTCCGCTGTTTCAAAAATCTGATATCCGTTTCCAATCAGCGCGGAGATTTCTTCCCTTTTTTCAGGAGAGCTCTCCGCGGCGGCGGTTAATTTAATATCGGGCGCGTGTTTAGCAAGAATTGTTTTAATATGAGCTGTGCCGATAACTCCCGCGCCAATAACTCCAAGCCGTACTTTATCCATGAGTTATTGTACAGCGGTAAGAGAGTAATGAGAAGGCAGGAGCGAGGAATAAATTTTCGTTTTATATTAACAGCTAGTCTCTTATAATTTTTTTTGTTACTATTCAAATTATGAGCGGCAGGGACAGCGTTTATTGTGAATCAACCGTGTACGCGTTTTGGAAAACTTTATCAATTTCGTTTTTTCGCCCAACCGCATTGGGAACAATGGGTTCCATTTTTTATAATTTTTTTCTTTGCCAGTTTAAAAGAGCGCTTCTTCCCGGAAGAGTTCCTGTTACAAATGTTGATCATCCCCTTGATGAAAAAATTCCGTTTATTCCATCCTGGGTAACAATTTATATTGATTTCACTCAATTCTGGATACGAATACTTTCTTTTTTCATCCGCCGTTACGGACGAAGGGCGTATGCTCCAATCAGGGATTTTATCGCTTCAATGGGAAATCTTTACGCATACGCCGCGGAAATTTATAAGAAAAATCTTTCAACAACAAAGCGTCCGTTTTATATTAAACGGTTTCGTTTTCTCGTTATTCATTTACTTGATCCGCACCTGATGTGCATACCGAGCCTTCATGTAATGGTGGTAATTTTAACATATACAAAATTTGAGGAGATAGCCAAATATCTCGGAGACGGGGAAAAATTATTATCACAGATTCAGGAAATGAAACAGGGCGCTCTTGCGATAAGCCAGGCGATTTTTTTTGTAAAGCAGCACAGCATCAACTGTATTCCCGCTGCTTTATTCGCGATGACTGTTTACAGTCCCGATCTTTTTCCGCAAAAGGAAGCAGAAAAGTTTATCAGTCTTCTTTTCTCTCCTGCGCCTTCAAAAGAAAATATGCCCGGAGGCTGCCGTTTTCATCCGGCGGCAGCTCCTTTAACCCGGATAAATGCATCTGATCAAGAGCAAATTAAAGATCATATTCTTAAATTATACATGCAATTTCTTGAAGAAGGGAAAACCGCCAGGATATGGTATGAGCCAATTCTTAAATTTCTTCAGAATTACAATAAAGATGAATAATAAACAAATAACATATGAATGATTTTTCATTGCAATCAAGAATACTTTATCAGAGCAGCGCCTGCGTTGTTGTTAACAAATTGGCAGGTGAAGCTGTTGAAGGCGCGGGGGAAGGGCAGGCGGATTTGCAGCTAATGTTAAAAGATCATCTTAAAAACGGTTTTACCGAAGCTGTTAACCGTCTTGATGTTCCCGTAACAGGCTGCTCATTGTTCGCGCTTAACTCCTCTTCTCTTGAATTTTTGAACGCAGCTTTTGCGGATAAATACAATGAGAGCGTAATAAAAAAATACTGGGCCATTATAGAAAAACCTGATAAGGATTTACCTGAAAGCGGAGAACTTATACATTGGATTGAAACAAATACGCGCATTAATAAATCCTTTGCGCATAACGAAGATGCGCATGGAAGAAAAAAAGCTTCACTAGCATATAAAATTACAGGGGCCGGAAAAAATTATCTTTTTTTGGAAGTGAGGCTTTTTACAGGAAGGCATCATCAGATAAGATCACAATTTGAAAAGGCCGGCCTTCATATAAAAGGCGATTTAAAATACGGAGCGAAACGAAGCGAAAAGGAAGGAGGCATCAGGCTCCACGCAAGATATCTTTCCTTTATAAACCCGCTAAATAAAGATGAGCGTATTGAAGTTTCATCCGATCCGCCTGTCATGGATAATTTATGGCAGTCATTCAAAAATTATTCGTCTATATCGGAACATTAACCGACATAAGTATGCGGTTAAGCGCAATCAGCGGATCCTCGTACATTTCAAAGCGGAAACGCATTTCATAATTCTTATCGGAAATAATTCTTATTGTTTTATTTATGCAGTCTCTGATTTCGCTCGATCCGATATCCGGGAAATATTTTGGTTTGTACGGAGTAAATACAAGTTCGCTTCCGTTCCTGCGGATTTCACCGATACGAGAGGGCATTGGCACAAGGAATATCAGGAAGTCGTCGGATTTTCCGCCGCCGACTGTCAGCTTGTAACCGGATTTAAGCGAGTGAATATTGCGCTTACCGATGTTTGTATTCTGATCGTCAACAAACAGATTAAGAAGAACGGGGCCGTTAGGATTAATTTCGACAGGTTTATTTTTATCCAAGTTATCATAGGGAGTTGTTCTTCTGCTCTGATTAGACGCGAATCTGGCAAGATCCTTTGAATGATCCGCAGATTGTTCCTTTACGGCTGACGCGGTCTTTAATGAAGCGGCATCGGACATTGCACGGCTTGGACTTGATCCCAGTTTACGGGAAGCAAAGAAAATTATCAGGCCAAGGATTAAAAGAGCCAGAATTATAAGAGCGATAATAAACGGTATTGATGAAAACCATGATTCGTTTAAATTGCTTCGTGTTTGAGAAGGTTGTGAAGATGATGATGTTCCTGATGTGATACCTGATGATGCCGGAGAAGGCGTTACAGTTGTCTGCGTTTGAGATTGTTCCGGTTGAGTCGCAACATATTGAGCCGGTTCTTGTTGAGTAGATGATGTTTGAGCAGGCATAGTCTGCGTTGTTTGAACCGGCGGCGTTGTTACAGCCGGAGTCTGCGCGGAAGGAGTTGTTACAGGTTGCGTTTGAACAGGCTGAGTTGCAGCAGATGGCGCTTGTGTTTGAGCAGACGGAGTTACAGCAGCCGGTGTTGTAGCAGCCGGAGTCTGTGTTTGTGCAGGCTGAGTTGTTGCAGACGGTGTTTGCACAGGTGTGGTTGTTACGGACGGCGTTTGAGTTTGAGCTGTAGTAGAAGGCGGAGTTTGAGCTTGTACAGGCGGAGTAGCAGCAGTTGGCGTCTGCGTTTGTGCGGACGGAGTAGTAGTCTGTGTTTGTGCAGGTTGAGTCTGCGCGGTAGTCGGCGGTACTGCTGCTTGGGTTGCCGGAGCCGGTGCGGTTGTTCTTACGGCGGGGGAACGCCCTGAATTGGGAAGATTTGCAAGAGGCCGTCCTGCGTTCACCTGTACATAATCAAGTGTGGTGCTGCCGTTTAAGCGCTGCCTTGCCGTACTTACAAGATTTTCAACATTGGGATCGCCGACGCTAACAAGGACAATTTTTTTTGGGCGGGCGGGCAGGGCGGCGACATACTGCTCGGTATAATTTAAAACACCGCTGACATTGCTTCCGGTTTCAATTGGATATTGAAGCATCATCCGCGCGATTAAAGTTTCAACATCGCCGATGCCGTTTATACGCCTTGCGATATCCAATTTTTGATCATTTGAAAATGTGATAAAATGAAATGTATCTCCTACACGTAAAAATTCGGAAAGAAACGTTCCTGTTAAATAATTATTAACATCCTCATATGATGAACTCATGCCTGTTGATATATCAAGAAGCACAATAAGATCGATCGGAGTATTCTGGGCGAAGACAATAAAAGCTGCGAATAAAATTAATATAACCGCCAGAATGGTCTTTTTCATAATCACCCCTTTAAACCCTTTAGAACTCGGCCGGTGTTATTTTTTCTACCAGATAAGAAATTCTCTCATCATTTATGGCAAACTCAAACCTTTCGCCTTCTTTTTTATAAAGTATAGCATTTCCGAACGGAGAAAGATAGGAAATAATATTTTTATTTGAATCAGATTCCCACTGTCCCAAGATTGTATACTCTTCCTGTTTTTGCGCCGTTTCGTTGAATAAAAAGACTTTTGTGCCGAATGAAATCATGGATGTATTTATTAATTTTGGATCAAAGGGCTGAGCCTTTTCAATTTCTTCCTTTAGCTTCGTCATCTGGTAATTAAGGTTATCCTGTTTTTCCTTGGCTGCTTTGTATTCGGCATTTTCCTTAAGGTCGCCGTATAAACGGGCATCTTCGATTTCCTTTGAATTTTTCGGTATTTCAACTTCCTGTATATGCGCAAGCTGTCTTTTTTGTTCTTCCAGCATGGCAAGGGTAACCATAAATCCAATTGATATTTTCTTTTCAACATCACCGAAGAATTTAAAATCAGGATACTTTTCAGTAATTTTTATGCGTAAATTAAGCTTATCCTGCGGATCTAGATCTTTCACGCCGTTAATAAACGCGAAAATCCTTGTTATCGCATCTTCATCAGCATTTTTAATAAAGTCCGTGAGCTCGCCGTCTTTAAAAAGAATATTGTGGACAAGCTTATTAATTTTTTTGTTTTCGGTTGTATCTTTGTGGTTATCAATATCGCGGTAAGTGATGTCAAGAATATGAATTAAAGTGATAAGCTGTTTTTCCACTCCGATATTCGCCACTTTAAACCATTTTTTTTCTTTTGAATTTTTATACAGCCAGACAATCGCTTCGCGGTTATCGCGGTAATTGTCAAAACAGTCATTGCAAACCTGCGAAAGTTTATCCTCATGACCGGCTTCTTCCAGTTGTTCCGTTATCGTTATTAATTGCGAATAGGGAAATATTTTTACAAAAATATCAGGCCATTCATTTATATGCAGTTTTACATTTTCAAGAAACTCAGTTCTTAATTTCGCGTCTTTTAAATTTTTAAAATACAGCGGTATATCCTTTAAATTGGAAAAAACATCCGCGAAACTTACAGTAAGAGCGGATTTTAAATGAGTGTAATTTTTATTTAATGAAAGTTCGTTAATTAACAAGTAGCCGGAGACTGCGTATTCCGCGTTTTGATTCGCGCGAAGGAATGATGTAAAGTAGGAAAACATTTCCGCAAAATATTCAGAATCCGGATCAGCTTTTTTATTATTGGTATAATCCCTTATGGCTGAAACTTTATCATGGAAGTTTTTCTGGGCGGAAAATTCATTGTAAAGTTTTTCTGTAACGCTTACAGGTCTTTCGCGGACAATAAAGAAATCGCTGTTCTCCGGGCTTATTCCAAAATCCGGGTTCGATTTTAAAATATCGCGGGCTTTTGAACTCCATGTTGACCATTCTCCCGCAGTAAGAAGATCCGGTGAAAGTTCAGCCTTGATTTTTTTCATATCGCAGTAATTGTCAAAACTTTTTATAATGGTTTTTAAAGTCCAGATGATATTGTTATTTGTATCCTTTTCTTTTTCCTTAAGAATAATATCCCGTAACTCGTCCCTTTTCTTTGTCGCCTTTAATACCCAGATATGATCCTTTGGAAGAGTCTGAAGCGCGTCGACAGCCATTTTTAATTTCATTACATGGCCTCTTTTTTTTGAAAAATCGATTTTTATTTCCTCGCCGATAATACTTGCGATGCGTCCTACGCCCCATGTGCGGTGAAAAACAAAGTTGCCCTTGTCAAAGGCGATGTGTTTTTCAAAATCGGCAATTGCAAGATGAACCGCGCGGTAGCTCTGGGAAAGGATTGTGCTTGAGTATTTTTCAAGCTGGCTGTGGGAAGCGTATTTTTTCCTGTAACAGTCGATTATTTCTTTGCGGGCATGAGTGTCTTTTTCATCATATTCAAGAATAATTTTTAATATGTTAATTGCCGTGTCAATGTTTTTTTCCTTGTATTTTACGTAAAGCTCATTTAACAGGGTTACAGTTTTATCCTCGCTTACGGACTTCGCGATTTTTTTCTGTATATGCAGAAAAAAATCAATGTCTTCAATGTCTATGCTGATAAGTTTTTCCCATATTTCGCGGATGTTTGCGAAGTTGGCTTTATTGATAAAACGATGAAGCGCTTTTTTGTAATAATCAACCGCTTCTTCCTGATTTTTTTGCTTTTCCTTATGTTCGGCAAGGGATTTTACAATATCGGCTTCATCAAAATCAACTTTGACAAGCCTTTCCCATATTTCAAAAACTTTTTCATCTTCATTGTCGTTTTTATAACAGTCGGCAAGAGTGCGAAGCGCGTATTTGGATTCGCCGTGATCCAGAATTCTTTCGCACAGGTATTTAACAATATTCCATTTATGATTATCAAGAAATATTGATACTAGATTAATCATCGCCGAATCGTCAATTATCTGACGGGAAAGGGCAATCATGCCGGACAGGTAAAGGGCGATTATACTGTTTCTTGTATGCGATAAATGATCGTCACAGTTCTTTTTTAATTCGTCTACGGCTTTTTCATTGCGCGCGTTCTTAAGGATTACGTCAAGTTCCTTGAACTGGCTGGTTGAATAATTACCAAGGCTTGCCCTGGTCCATTTTTCTTCGTTTAACGTTTCCTGTAAATTTTTCAACAGAGTCTGGGCGCCTTCAGAAAGGGCGGATGTTGTTTCATTGTTACTCATAAATTTTTCACTCCTCGTCCATCTAACCGGCATACATATTGTATATATCCGGATCGGTAACTTTTATTTTTAGCAATGTTTCTTCAACAAGGGAAGAATCCTCGCGGCTTGCTTCGTAATAATCAATAAGCCTGAAATAATGATTCAACAGCTTTGGCTTTATTATTCCCCTTCTTGCCGGATTGGATTCATATTCCGCTTCCAGCGAAAAGATTGACTGTTTAAGCCTGCCTGCTTCCATTTGTTTTAATTCGCGCTTTACTGTAAACACACCCCATATATGACCGTAAACAGGAATCCATTCGCATAACTCTTCGTCTTTGTAGCCAAGCTGCGAAACCTTGTCGCGCAGTTTTAAAATGAGCGCTGATTCCATAAACCTAAAATCAATTTTTGAAGGATCCATGAAGAAAGCTTCCCTAAAAAGCGCTTTAGCTGTTTTAACCTGCGCCAAAAGAGCGTTTATATCCGCTGTTTCAGCAAGAATTTCAGCGTCATCCTTCCTTATATGGACAGCCTGCTCAAGGTGAACAAGGGCTTCATCATAATTTCCAAGCCCCTTGTTACATCGTCCAATCAATAATAAAAGGCCGGGATCATGTTTATTTGCCTGATTTTCCAGCAATCCTTCAAAAAAAAATAGCGCTTTTGAATAAACAAAAAATCGAACAGCGTATTGACATTGTTCGAAATTTTCATTTAGCTGTTTATTTAATTGCTCTGTAAAAACATGATATTGCTTATACAGGGAAATTAAAAAAGATCCTTTTTCAAAAGGGTTTTTTATATCATCAATCCTCCTGGTATGTATTAGCCACCAATGTACGCATTTTAAAGCATGCTTGATTTCTTCATTCTCAAAATCAAGATCAAGGGCTTCTTCCAAAAGCGTATAAGCCGAGTGCACGTTTGCGGCTTTCAGCTCTTCATAGGCCTTTTTTAAAAGGCTTCCCGGAACATCCGCAGCTTCCCGCGGAACATCCAGTGAAACTTCCCGCGGAACATCCAGCGCAGCTTCCCGCGGAAGCGAAAGGTACTCTTTATCCATTATTACTGATTTTAGTATAGCATTTTTTAAATGTTTGACAATAGCAGGTCAAGAAGGTAAGATGTAATAAAATTGCGTAAAAACGCAATATCAGGGTTACCTAAATGAATAAAACCATTGTTTCACCGTCTATTTTAGCCGCAGATTTCGCTGATTTTTCGCAAGCAATAATAAAAATTGAATCATCAGGCGCCTCATGGCTTCATATGGATGTAATGGACGGCTCTTTTGTCCCGAATATAACCTTTGGGCCCCAGCTAGTGCGGGATATTCGTAAAAGAACAAAGCTTTTTTTGGATGTTCATCTGATGATTGCGCATCCAGGACAGTTTATTAATGAATTCGCGAAAGCCGGAGCGGATTTAATCACATTTCATTATGAAGCTGAAGTACATTCCCAGAAATTTCTGACAGAAATCCGCAGCCTTGGAATTAAAACCGGTATTGCGATTGTTCCGTCCACCCCCTGTTCCGTACTGGAAGAAATTCTCCCCTTTATTGATTCAGCTCTTATAATGACCGTAAACCCCGGTTTCGGCGGGCAGACTCTTATCCCTGAATGTCTTGAAAAGGTAAAAAAACTTGTAAAAATGAGGGATGAGACCGGACTTTGCTTTAGAATTTCCGTTGACGGCGGAATAAACGAACAGACGGCGCAGGATGCCATTAAAGCCGGAGCCGACACACTTGTTATTGGTACGATGTTTTTTCAAAGCGGTGACCAGAAAGGGCTTGTCAGCAAGTTACAGATATAACTCAATAAGGAATTAACGCATTTTTTTATTTTGCAAACCGGATATAACAGAAAACTAGCTCATCCCCAAAACCAGCTTCATGCCTGTTTCCGCCTGCACCATTGTTTCTTTGGAAACTTTGGAAATCCTTTCTTTAAGCCTGCTGCGATCAATAGCGTAAATTTGCGCTACAATTATTACAGAATCATTTTGCAGTTTTGATTCTTTTTTTCTTAATAATACATTGCCGGGAGCATCCAATAAACGCAGATTTGATGTTACAGGTAACACAACTATCGTTCTGATTCTGCTTTCATTAAAGCTGTCATCCTGTACTATAAGAACAGGACGGTTATAACCAATTTCACTTCCGTATGGAATTCCAAACTCTGCCCGCCAAATTTCACCACGTATCATTCTTTGTTAATTCCCTGATGCTCTCAAGCGCGGCATTTGAAACAGGTTCAAATTCATTATAATAATCGTCGTTGTATACATCATTTAATTTTTGAGTGATATATTTACGATTATTGGTTTTCAGATATTCTGATATGGCATTGACATACAGAGCGCTTCTTGAAATTCCCATGTATTGAGCGGTCTGTTCCGCCGCGAAATACACAGTATCCGGTAATGATATCGCTGTTTTCATAAAACAAGTATAACAAAAGTATAAATAATTGTCAATACTTCAGTATCAATTTCTTACCATAATCATTCCTAATTATTAAAACATTGGCATTATCAGCCGAAATTCTATATAATATGTATATGAGGCAAAGAGGCTGTGTATTTTGGCTTGTTTTACTTATTATAATCTCAGGTGTTTTTTCATATGCCCAGAATAGTGAAACGGACCAATACACGCGCAGATATCAAAATGGTATAGCATTTTATCAGATGTCGCGCTGGCAGGAAGCAGCCATTGAATTCCGCAGAGCGCAGGAAATAGCCGCAAATATTAATGACTGGTCGCAGGCGCTTTATTGGGTCATTTTAAGCCAGATGGCGTATTCGGATTTCGGTTCCGCGCTTCTGGATATGGCGGAACTTGAAAGAATGGCGCCAAGCTCAGCATACACAAGAGATATCGTTTATCACAGGGCCAGAGTTTATTATATTCAAGGGTATTTTGAGGAAGCGCTTCATTTTTTCAACAGATATAACACTTCAACCTCCGATGTTGATCGGGAATCTTCAGATCGCAGGGCTGCCGCTTTTTTCTGGATGGGTGAGTGCCTTTATTCGATGGGGCAGTTCGATGAAGCTGAAAAGTTTTACGCATGGGTTATAGGCAGATATCCTGATAGTCCCAAAATTGAAGCGTCCGCGTACCGCCTGGATATAATCAAACAAAAAAAGATTGAAAACGAACTTCTGGCGCTTTTGCAATGGAGCCATGAAGAAACGCTGAGAACAAGCGAAGAGTACCAAAGAACAATAAGAACATACGAGCATACTCTTAATTTATACCAAAGACGCATTGCGGAGCTTTCGAGCGCGGAAAATGAATTCCTGGGCAATAACACCGAACCGTTACCAGAAACAGTGAGCCAGGCTGCTGTCGCTGTGCCCGCGGCGCAAACAGTTGTACCTGTAATAATTGAAGAACCTCCTTCAACCGGAAATTCTTTGATTGACAGAGCCATACAACTGGAAAGCGATTTACAGGGTATTCTCAGGGAAAGAACCCAGATAAGTCCGTGGGGAGGAAACCGTTGATTATACGCAAGGCTTTTTTCCTTCCATTTTTATTATTACTCATTTTTATCGGCTGCGCGTCAGGACAAAAAACAGGCGAAGACATAATTAATGAGATTAAAGAAGGAAATATTCACCTGACCCTTAATGAAAAAAAAGGCAGCTTTTCACTTTTTTATCTTTCAAATCAGCAGTATGCGCCCCTGTTCAACAGCGCAGAGCCGCCTGCAAGCTATACGTCAATATCTGTGGACGGGAAGGTCAGCAAGTTAGGTGAAAAGAATTTCAGGGCTAGGCTTGTAAATTACGGCGGATACCCTGAGTTCATTTATGAATCCTCAACTGTAACCGTTACGCAAACTTTTACTCCGGTTAAAACTGTAAATTCTTCCGTTGTAAACGGAATAATGGTAACGTATACCGTGCAGAACAGCGCAGAAATTGATTATTCGGTAGGACTCAGAATATCCATAGATACCGAATTGGGAGAAAGGCGCGGTTTGGTACCATTCTATCTGGACGGCCTGGAAATTTCAAATGAAACTCTTGTAGAAAAAGATTCGCTTAACAGGTCATGGGTCAGCCGGAATGATAATGTTTCGTTAATGGGAAGCATTGCCAATCCCATGGACAATTCGCAAAAAACACCTGATTACATTCATTTTGCAAACTGGAAAAGGCTTTATTCATCTTCATGGAATTTAAGATATTCGCAGGGAAGATCATTCCGCACAGACTCGGCTGTTTGTTATTTTTATGAACCAGCCGTTCTTGGGAGCGGTGAATCATTTGTCTATACAATTTTTCTTACGGCCGAAGACGATGCGGGCTTGTATCACATTATAAAACCTGTAATTAAAGAGCCTGAAATAATAATTGAGCCGCCGCCAATAACACAAATTCCTTTAATCGAAGATACTGTATTCAGGTTTAATATTAGGGACATTGAACAGTCCGCAATTATTCAGGCGCAGTTAACCGGAGAGAATGCGGATGTTTTGATTCTTTTAAAACTGCAGGATATTTTAAATCAATTCATTAACGGAGAGATAGATCTGGGCGAAAAGGATCTTATGGATATTGAAAGCGCCATTAACAGGCGCAGGTAGTTGTTTTTCAAGATGATAACTGATCCCGTTTTAAATAAAGCCGCGTATCTTGCCAAAAAGCAAAAATATGAAAGCGCGATTAAACTGCTTAAAGACGGGGAAGAAAGGTATTACGATTCCTTCAAGTACTATTATCTTTACGCGGTTATTTGCCTTCATTCCGGCAATTTTCTGGAAGCAAAAGAAAACTTTGATCTTGCCAGAAAAAGGAAAATAAATGATCCGGGAACAATGCTTGGGCACGCGGTTCTTTACTTAAAGAGAATGAATACAGTACAGGCTGTAAGCTATTATCTTGAAGTACAGGAGATGGAGCCCAAAAATAAAATCGCAAAAAAAGCACTTGAAATAATACGGAAACATTCGGCATCAGATGATCTTTCGGACTGGATCGCCTCCGATAAATTAAAAAAATTATTTCCTCCTGTTCCCGCCGCGGTATTGGACGGCAGAGCTATTTTAAAAGCTGTATTGATCTTTGCGGCAGCATTTTTAATTTTATACGGAGTTCTCGCATTTCTGAATATTGCTCCGCATCCATTCAAAGCAGGCAGTCAGCGTCCGGCTGCGGAGTACGCGCTTTCAAGCAGGGAAAGAAGCGAACCCGTACAGGTCGGCGGTTTTTACAGATACATTTTAACCCGTGATGAGGCGGTTAACCTTTATGACAGGGCTTTATCCCTTTTTTCATCATACCGCGATGAAGAAGCGAAAATAAACATCAACCGCATTCTTGAATCAAACGCGTCAGAAGGTTTAAAAAACAGAGTCCTTCAAATGCTGGATAACATGGAAGTTCCAGGTTTTGACAATTTTAACAGGGGCGATAATCCTTCCTACAGCGACGTACAGCGCGAGAGCGTGATTTACAGGAACGTGCATGTAATCTGGAGGGGCATGGCAACTAACGTCGAAGTGACAAATGAACATACGAGTTTTGATTTGCTTGTCGGATACGATACCCGCACATCGCTTGAAGGAATTGTTCCGGTAATATTTTACAGCCCTGTCCCCATTAATACAGAGCGTCCTTTGGAAGTACTTGGAAAAATAACCCTTGTCTCTTCCCATTCAGGAATAATTCTTGAAGGAGTGGCAATACATCAGTCCGGAAGACTGGAATAATGAAAGCTGTAGTGCAGCGGGTGACAGACGCGTCTGTTACTGTTGACGGTGTTGTAAAAGGCCAAATTGATTCAGGGCTTTTGGTTTATCTTGGCGTAGCGCATAACGACAGTGAATCCGACGCCGACTGGCTTTCAGAGAAAATTGCGTACATCAGAATATTTAATGATAAAGACGGAAAAATGAATCTTTCCTTAAAAGATTTAACATCTGATGTTAGCAATCAAAATGAAAACACACCTGCGGTTCTTGCGATTTCCCAGTTTACATTGTTAGGTGACTCGCGAAAAGGAAGGAGGCCTTCGTGGAACAGAGCGGCAGCGCCTGAAAAAGCAAAACAGCTTTATTTATATTTTATGGAATCAATAAGAAAGCATAACCTTTCCTGTGAAAGCGGAGAGTTTCAGGCGCATATGAAGGTATCGTATACAAATGACGGACCTGTAACGATAATACTCGATACGGAAGAAATCTAAACCGGTCTGCTTTCTAAAGCCGCTTTCTATTGATAAACCCCTTTAAATATGCTATAACTTCTTTTATTCATGGATAATGCGCCTTTTTATGATTCCGGACTCTATTTTTCATGCAAACGATGTTCCGCCTGCTGCCGGTATGATTCAGGCTTTGTGTATTTGTCGGAAAATGATGTATTAAAATTGACTGCCGCGCTTGAAATGGAAAAAAACGCTTTTATTAATAAATATTGCAGGTGGGTGCCTGACTGGCAGGGTAATGAGGTACTTTCGCTGAGGGAAAAAAACAACAATGACTGTATTTTATGGGAAGACGGCTGTATAGTGTATAATGCGCGTCCGTTACAGTGCGTGACTTTTCCGTTTTGGGAGTCCGTTGTTGTTTCAGCCCATGCGTGGACGATGGCCGCTTCCGGATGTCCGGGAATGAATTCAGGAGAGCTTCATACAAAAAGTGAAATAGATGAAAAAATAAACAAACGCATCTGCGATTCAATAATCAACAAGAAGGGTATAGAAGTAAAGGTAAAGATATGACTGTTCATTTTTGGGGAGTGCGCGGCTCCATTCCGACGCCGGCTTCTCCTTCGCGAATTAAAAGTAAAATTTCCTCAATCATTGAACAAATAACGCCTGAAGACCTTGAAAGCGCTGAAAGCCGTGAAAGATTTTTAGCCGGACTTCCTCCGTGGCTGTTCGGCACAGTCGGCGGGAACAGTCCGTGCATAAGCGTGACATTCAATGACAGCAAGCTCGCGGATGAATGTTTAATTTTTGACTGCGGATCGGGGATTAGGGAACTGGGAAACGCTAAAGCCGGCGACAGGAAAAAGATCTCTCATTATCACATATTCCTCTCACATTTTCATTGGGACCATATACAGGGGCTTCCTTTCTTTGCTCCCGGATATAACCCTAAAGTAAAAATTGATTTTTATTCGCCTGTGGCAGACCTTGAAAGAATATTAAGCGATCAGATGATCAATCCGTATTTTCCGGTACAAATAAGCGCGTTAGGCTCGCGGAAAGTGTTCAACTATATCGAGAATAATGTTAATATCCACGACCGCGTTATCAGCATGAAAAAAATGAATCATCCGGGAGGCTCATACGCCTATTGTGTAAACGAAAACGGCAAGAGGTTTATTTACGCGACGGATACAGAGCTTATATCAGGGGATTTTACAAAGAACGATGAGAACACGGCCTTTTTTAAAGACGCGGATTTAATTGTTATTGACAGCCAGTATACTCTTGGGGAGGCAATTGACAAATATAACTGGGGGCACAGCGCGTTCAGCCTTGCGGTGGACTTTGCAGCTAACTGGGATATAAAACACATGGTAATGTTCCACCATGATCCGGCTTATGATGATCATAAACTTTACGGAATATTACAGTCGGCAAAATGGTATCTTGAAAGGATGAATATAAAAGGCATTGATCTGACTCTTGCCTGCGAAGGCCTTGAAATAACCATATAGTGTCTGTCCAAATAGTAACCGGCTTTGTGGACAGACACTATATAACAGGAGATTGTTATTCAAAATAAAAAAACTAAAAAATTCTTCCCGGTAATTTTCAGAACCCTTGCCTTTATTATAGGATTCGTTCTGATTTTAATTCCGGTTTTCTTCGGTGTCTTTTCTTATATGAATTCTCCCGTTCAAAGCGTTAATCCGGATACTGTCTTTTCGGAAACAAACGCCATAATAAAAAACGATGACGGCAGCTTCCTGATTGATGTACGCAGGGGAGAGAGTTCTCAGTCTGTTGGGCTGCGTCTTGAGAAAGCCGGGTTAATTAAGAGCAGATTCTTTTGGGATTTAATCTGCCGCCTTGACAATGAGTTTATAAAAACAGGCACGTACAGGCTTGAGCTTCCGGCAAGCCCTGTTAATATATACCGTCTGCTTGTATCAGGAAAAGAAGTGCTTCATAAGGTGACAATCCCTGAGGGGGTAACGCTCAGAAAGATGGCAGGGTATTTTGAAGACGCCGGTATTTGCTCCGCGGAAAATTTCCTTCTGGCTGCAAGAAATCCTGAAATAATAAATCAATACGGTATATCCGGCGAATCAATGGAAGGTTATCTTTTTCCGGATACTTATTTTTTCCCCGCAGAATTTCCCGCAGAGCGGGTGGTAAAGACGCTGGTGGATAATCTTTTCGGCAAACTGGAAAAGATTAATCCTCAGATACATATAATGAGTCCCAAAGAAATTAGCGATAAAGTAATTCTCGCGTCCATTATAGAGCGCGAGTACAGGGTATCCGATGAAGCTTCCGTTATGGCAGGAGTTTTTACTAACCGTCTTGGAAGTAACATGGCGCTTCAGTCCTGCGCGACCGTCGAATATATAATAACAGAAATACAGGGTAAACCTCACCCGAATGTTATATATTTTTCCGACCTTGAAATTTTAAATCCGTATAATACATATATTTACCGCGGACTTCCTCCAGGGCCAATTTCCGCTCCGGGAATAGTCGCGCTTACAGCGGCGATGTTTCCTGAAAAAACCGAGTTTCTTTATTTCCGTCTGACCGATCCGGCAAGCGGCCGCCATTATTTTTCTGTTTCCTATGATGAGCACATTAGCGCAGGCCAGCTTATTACAAAGAGCCAGTTCTGAAAGCAGTATGGCTCTGATTTCCAAAGCTACAATTCAGGAAGTTAATACCCGCCTGGACGCTGTCTCTGTTATCGGGGAATATATAAGGCTTGAAAAAAAAAGCGGACGCTGGTGGGGACGCTGTCCCTTTCATGGGGCAGGGCAGGAAAAAACCCCTTCCTTTAAAGTTGATCCTGATACAAAAATGTACTATTGCTTTGGATGCAGCAAAGGCGGCTCTGTGATCAGCTTTATCATGGAAATGGAAAAAATTGCCTATCCAGAAGCAATAAAAAGCCTTGCGTCCAAAATTGGAATTGAAATTATTTATGAAGAAGGCGCTCCTTCAGAAAGCGTTCAGGATAATTCCGTAAAGGAAGAACTATTTGAATTATACAAAAGATTGACAGTCACTTTTCAACATTTCCTTCATGAAGAAAATGATTTATCAGGAAGTTCAGGAAAGGCCGCTTTAAGGTACATTAAAGAAAGGGGAATAAGCGATGGAATGATAGATCTATTTAAACTTGGGTATTCTCCTTCGGATCGGAATTTTTTATATAAGTTTTTAAAACAGAAAAGTTATTCCGATGAATTTCTTGCAAAGTCAGGATTATTTTCTTCTAATTATAAAACCGTTCCGCTTTTTTCAGGAAGGCTGATGTTCCCGATAACCGACAGGCAGGGAAGAATTGTCGCATTTGGCGGCAGGGCATTACCGGGAATTGTCCAGGCGGACGGAAAGGAACCGCCCAAGTATGTTAACTCGCCGGAAACAGAGGTTTACAAAAAGGGGCAGACTCTCTTTGCGATAGAAAGCGCAAAGCAGCAGATGAGACAGAGTAAAACCGCCTACCTGGCCGAAGGGTACATGGATGTAATCGCGCTTCATCAGGCAGGGATTACAAACGCCGTCGCGCCTTTAGGAACCGCGTTCACAGAAGATCAGGCGTTATGGCTGCGGCGCTGGGTAGACAGGGTAATTCTGTTATTTGATAATGATGAAGCCGGTCAGAAAGCGGCTTATAAGGCAATTATTACATGCAGAAAAAACAACATTGTTTGCTCTGTGGCTGATGTCCGGGAAGGATTAAAAAATGAAACCGGGACGGAAAATTTTGCAAAATTTAAAGATCCTGCAGATATTTTAAAAGAATTCGGCTCTGAGATATTGAAAAACATTCTGAAATTCACTATAAATGATTTTGAGTACTTAATTTTCCGCAGTAAAAATCAATATAGTTCGGACATTAACGGCGCGGCTGAGTTTATGTATCCGTATCTGGATGCGCTGGAATCTGAAATTGACCGTTCCGACAGTATGACAAGGATTGCCGATATTTTCAGAATTGAACGAAATGCGGTACAGAAAGATTATTTAAACTGGAGATCGGCAGGAGCTTCCGGCAAGCCTGGCAGGGTGATACTTCAAGGTTCAAAGAATTATAGTGAGAAGGCAGATTTTGTAAAACCAAAAACAGAAATTCGCATGAGTAACGAGCTTGGTCTGCTTGTCAATGTAGCCCTTAATATGGAGCTATATCAGGCATTCCGCGCCGAAGTCGAGATAAAGGATATTGATGACATAAACGCGAAAGAAATCTTTATCGCATTGGAGGAATGTTATAAACATGATGATAACGGGCTTGATTTTTTATTATCAAAAATTTATGATGAAAACTTGCGCGTTTTTATATCAAACCGGGGAACAACAGGGGAGTTTAAAGGCGAGCCGCGCAGGTTTATGGAGGACGGAATAAACTTAATAAAGGTTAAAATTCTAAAAAAAAGGCTTACAGAGATCAACAGTCAGATGCGCGAGAGTGAAAGAAAATCCGGAAATATTGATGATTTACTTGCAGAAAAAAAAATTATAGACGATAAAATTCGAAAATTTGAAGGAAGATAATTAATGCTGAATACAATTAAATTTAACGGCAGAAAAACGCCGCCGCTTTTAAAACACTTTAACGATAAACCTGCCCGAAAAAAAATGGTTAAAAAGCAAAACGAAGCGCAGAAGACAGGTCAGGAAACAGAAGAGCCGGTTTCCTCAATGGAGCAGGTTTCGGATCCTGCGATCATAAAACTGCTCGAATACGGAAAACAAAAGAAAACCCTTTCATACGAGGAGCTTTCAGATTTCCTTCCGGAGCATATAACCAACTCCGATAAAATTGAACAGGTTCTTGCGCTCCTTGAGGCTAATAATGTTCAGCTTGTGGAAGAGGAAAGCTCTTCGGAAGATGATGAGAGCGAAAGCCGTAAAAACAAGGATACAGGCAAAAAGAAATCCGCAACAGGCAGCGATAAGGATTCCTCGCTTGTGGACGATCCGATACGGCTTTATCTTCGCGAAATTGGAAGAGAACATCTATTAACGGCGGAGCAGGAGATAGAACTTTCCAAACAAATGGAAGAAGGCGAAAACATTGTTAAAAACGTAATCAAAAGATCCGGGATGATAATACCTGAGTTTTACAATATCGTTCAAAAAGCGTTCTCCAAAAAGGACATGAAGGAATTAAATCTTTCAAAAAAAGAAATTACTGAACACATGACCGAATACCGCAGGTTAAATCAATTCTACAAAGATACCTTACGCGTAATTCAGCTTGACTTAAGAAATTATATAGAACTTAAAAAAGTATTAATCGCGAAAGACGAAGATTATAAAGAAGACAAGGACTGCTCTGTTATCCGCAAAAGAATAATGAAGACCGTGAAAAATTCACAGATACACCCTGATGAAATACAGGCTTTCTCGGATAAATTTATTACAGCCTCCAGGAAAATAAAGCGGTATATAAAAGAGCAGGAACGCCTGCAAAAACACCTGAAAATCGGCTCCTTAAAGGAACTGCGCACGCTCGGAAGATTTTTAACCATTAAGGATGAAAGGGAAAAGCTGGAAAAGGAACTTGAGCTTTCCTCCGATGAAATCAAGGAAAAAATCAGGCTGGTGCAGGTAACGGAAAGAAAACTCAAAGACCTTGAAGCGGAATTTGAAGAGCCGATTGACAGCATCAATCAGATGGCAAATGAAATATTTCACGGCAGAATAATGATGAAAAACGCCAAGGACAGGCTGATAAGGGCTAACCTTCGTTTGGTTGTTTCAATCGCCAAAAAATATACAAACAGGGGACTTCACTTTTTCGATCTTGTCCAGGAAGGCAATATCGGCCTTATTAAAGCGGTGGAAAAATTTGAATACCAGAAAGGTTTTAAATTTTCAACATACGCGACATGGTGGATAAGGCAGGCGATTACCCGCTCAATTTCCGATCAGGCGCGCACTATCAGGGTACCTGTTCACATGATCGAGCAGATTAATAAAGTGGTGCGCGAATCAAGGCAGCTTTTGCAGGCGCTTGGACGCGAACCTACAGACGAGGAAATTGCCGAAAAACTGGGATGGACTCCTTTAAGAGTAAAATCGGTAAAGAATGTCGCGCGGGAACCCATCAGCCTTGAAACGCCAATCGGAGAAGAAGAGGACTCGTTACTGGGTGATTTTATCGAGGATAAGGATGTTGAAAACCCCGCGAATCAGACTGCTTTTAAAGTACTGCAGGAACAGCTTGGCAGCGTTCTTTCCACGCTTCCGGCGCGTGAACAGGAAGTATTAAAAATGCGCTTTGGCCTTGATGACGGTTACTCGCTCACGCTGGAAGAAGTAGGATTGTATTTTAACGTAACCCGTGAAAGAATAAGGCAGATAGAGGCAAAAGCGCTGCGGAGACTGAGGCATCCGAAGAGAAGCCGCCCGTTAAAGGATTATTTGGATCATTAGGAGGGAAAAATTATGGTAACTGAAAACGAGCTGGACAAGCTGCGCACATTACAGGAAATTATTTATGAGAAAATCGGCCTTGAAAAAAACATTCTGGAATTACCCAAATTATTGGGAACACAGGAAGAGCTTTTAAACAGGCTGAAGAAAACTTTTATCGAAAAAAATTCTGATTATGAAAAAATCAAAGCAGAAGAGGCTGATTTAAAAAACAAGCTCTACGAAGCCGAATCTACAAGGGAAAAATCCGAAAAAAATATGGATGTTATCAACACCCAGCGCGAATATGAAGCGCTTGATAAGGAAATCAAGGACGCGTCTGAAAAAGAGCAGCAATACCGCAAGGAATTACAGCAAAGGGAAAGATATCTTGCGGACCTTGACGAGCAGATTAAACAACAGGCTTCACTGATCGAACATCAGGAAAAAGATCTTGAGGATCGCAGAAAAAAAATCGAAACAGAAATCGGCGACAAGCAAAAGCAAATAGATAATCTTCGCAGAAAAGAAAATAAACTCACAGAAAATCTTGATACCGAAGTTGTGTTCAAATTTGAAAGGATCATTAAAAATAAAATGGGCATCGGTATTGTGGCGATTAAGGGTAATGTATGTATGGGATGCCATATGATTCTTCCTGTCCAGTTTGCGAATGAAGTTCGAATCGGGGAGGAGTTTGTTTTCTGTCCTTATTGTTCGCGTATCCTTTACTACGAAGAATCTGCCGAAGGAGACGAGGATTATTTTAACACCGAAGATACCGGCTCTCTTTCCGATCTTGACGAAATTGAAGAAGACGAGGAAGAAGACGAAGAAGA
>JAIRQF010000034.1 GCA_031256635.1 Treponema sp.
CCGACAGACGCGTGTCTTTCAGTTATTAATGAATATATCCATATCCATGAAAACAAAAGCGACTGCACATGGCATCAGATAATAAACGGCAGAATCGAGACAATATACCCAGCCGAATAACAGATGTGGTTTACTTCCGTAACAAGGGAAGGCTCTCTTGATTACTCGTCAAGCTCGCTTGAAATAATTAATCCGCGTGACGGTTTTGTTTATCTTTCCGGGCGCGGTATCGGCATAGATGAAATCCCTGTGGAAGTAACAGGCGGGGAGAGCAGTATATTGCGCGTAACGCACAACGGCAGGCAGTTTGCTGTCAGCCGCCCGTTTATTTTTTTTCTCCCGTATGAAGCCGGAACAAATATTCTGCGCGTCAGCAATGGTTCTGAAGAGCAAACCATTACATTTACTGTCGAATGACAAGAATTATTTTAATAATTGAATATATTTTTAAAATATGATATAATGTTTTCATGAAGAGTATCAGGTTATCCATCTTTACACTAATGGGAGTTATATTAATTTTGAGCGCTGTACAAACAGTTGATGCCCAGAATCTGGGCGACGGTCTTTTCGCGCGGATTACCACAAACCGCGGTGTTATAATTGTGCGCCTTGAATATCAGAGGGCGCCGCTTACTGTTACAAACTTTGTCGCGCTGGCGGAAGGCAGAATGGATGCCGCAAGGGGAAAAGGTTATTATGACGGGCTTACTTTTCACCGGGTAATATCTATCACGAACGGAGACAATCAGGATTTCATGATACAGGGAGGCTGTCCTCTGGGAAACGGAAGGGGAGGACCCGGTTACAGTTTCCCCTATGAATTTGATCCGGCGTTAAAACATGACAGGCCAGGCGTTCTTTCAATGGCAAACGCAGGTCCCGGAACAAACGGCAGTCAGTTTTTTATCACGATAGCGCCTACTCCGCATCTTGACGGACGGCATACTGTTTTCGGTTATGTAGTGCAGGGGCAGGATATTGTAAATAATACGCGGCAGGGAGACAGGATTCAGACAATAACCATTATACGCAACGGGGCGGAAGCGACCGCTTTCAGGGCTGATCAGGAAAATTTTGATAGACTGCTCGGACAGGCAGGTTCGGCAAATGAAAGAAGACTGCAATCCCAGAGGCAGGCGGACATCGCTAAAATTACCGCCGATTATCCGAATACGCAGATTACACCTTCAGGGATTCGCTATATTATTCTAAAGGAAGGCTCCGGAGGAAAACCCGCCCGCGGAAGAAATGTCAGCGTACATTATTCGGGCAGGCTTTTAAACGGCACTGTTTTTGATGATTCAAGTTTAAGGGGCCAGCCGCTGGAATTTCAGGCGGGAACGGGCAGGGTTATTCCAGGATGGGATGAGACCGTAATGGATATGAGGGCAGGAGAAAAGCGCCTTGTTATTATTCCGCCTGAGCTTGCGTACGGAGACAGGGAAGTAAGCGGCGTAATTCCCGCGAACAGCTTTTTAATTTTTGAAATGGAACTTGTAAGTATCAGGTAACATTTATGGGCGGCGAAGCAAACAAAGACGATATAGAAGGAAACAAAATATTTTTCCTTTATCCGACCAACTCCATACAGAGTCAGATCATTGACGAGCTGATACAGCAGGAATATGAAGCATACGCCGCAAAGGATCACAGCCGCCTTTCATCCGCGCTTAAAAAATATCCGGCTTCAATTATTTTCGTGAACATTGACGAGCGTATGCCTGAACCTGAGTGGGAAAAATGGATTACAAGTCATTTGAAAATTTTACCGGATTTGAAATTCGGAATATTTTCTTCCACCTCCGATGAAGAAATAAAAGACAAATATATAAACAAATTAAAAATTCCATGCGGATTCATGATGCTGAAACTTGACATGAGCCATACCATCGACAAAGTGCTTGAATCGCTTGAAAGAACCAATGTTAAGGGAAGGCGAAAATATCTGCGCGCCTGCGCCGAGAACGATTTAAAATCAACATTAAACCTGCCGTTTAACGAAGAATATATTAACGGCAACATAGTTGATATCAGCGTTGTCGGCATATCGTGTAAACTTGAACGTGAAATGGAATTGAAAAAAAATACCCTTTACAAAGATATTCAAATAAGGCTGCAATCTACGCTTATAAAAGTTGACGCTGTAATCCTTGGTTCGCGGGAAAATAACGGCGGGAAAATGTACGTTATGCTTTTTACCCAGCGCACCGATCCTGAAACCAAGGTAAAAATCAGAAAATATATCCAGCAGAATATGCAGTCAAAAATGGATGCAGAAATTAACTAAAAAACGCTATTTTTTCACCCATGTAGTGTGCGCCGCGGCAAGAAGCCTGTCGTCGATATTGCTTCTCATTGTATGCAAAAACATTTTATCTTCCGTTTCGTCCCTGTAATACACCTTTATTTTTTCGCCGAAATACGCTCCGTGAAAAAATTTTCCGTTAATTCTCTTTAAAGAGTAATTATCCAGTATATCATCGGGCAATGATTCAATCAGCCAGTGAAAATACCTTATATTGTTCACATGCTTGTTGCTGTCAACATCCGATCTATTAATATCATATTCGGCTTTTTCATCACCGGCTTCTAAAACCCTGATTTTGTCAAGTTCTACGTCCTGCGCTATTTCTGGGTTAAATCCCCACCTTGTTTTTATTTCTTCAAAGATTGGGACAGGTTTCTGTTTTTCAATGTCATAAAATACCCAGATTCCGCTGGCCTTGCCGATTTCCGCGCCGGCTTCATCATAAATAATGTTCTCCCGGTAGCCTCTTATCAGGCTGTAGTTCGATATCCATGTCCTTATAAAAATCTTCTCTTTATACCTTGGATATCTGACCATATCAATTGTTCCGGAAACCAGCACCCAGCCTATATTCTGTTTTTCAAGACTGTACAATGAGTAATCAATATCATGGCAATGTTCCGCCGCCGCCTCTTCCAATAACGCCAATATCGCGGTCGGCGTCGCTTCGCCGTGTTTATTCATGTCAAAATACCTAAGCCTGAAATTTGTGTTAAAACAATTTACCATAACGCGCACCTTTCTCCATAAAATAGCCGAATTCACGGACAGACACTATTTAGACATCGGAGGCTGAAAACAGTTGCATTTTCCAAAAAACGCGGCAGTTAAAAAAAGGGTATTTTCTATTGTTTTAAAATAATATACCATGAATTCAAGGAGATTACCAATGCGGCCGCGCGCTGGTTCCGTTTAATCCGGAGGTGTTAATGGAAATTATGGAAATAACTGAAAATAAAGATCAATATATGGAATATCTGCTGATTGGCGATGAACAGGAAAGCATGGTTATGAAATACCTTGAAAGGGGAACCATGTTCGCTTTATATGAAGATTTTGATTTAAAAACCGTGGCAGTTGTCACCAAAGAAAACAATGATACATACGAATTAAAGAACCTTGCGACCCTTGAGATTTATCAAAGAAAAGGATACGGAAGCGCAATGGTTAAGCATATAATTCAATACTGTAATAAAAAATGCAAAAACCTGATTGTCGGCACCGGCGATAATGAAAACATTTTAATTTTCTATGAAAAGTTCGGTTTTTCCTATTCGCATACAGTAAAAGATTTTTATATAAATAATTATGATCACGCGATTATCGAAAACGGCAAACAGTTAAAAGATATGATTTACATGAAAATTGACTGCGGCAAGTAAAAGACTTGCAAGGCAGCCAATATGGAACCGGAGGTTCGAAGCTGTCTTGCAGGTACAATCTTGTATTTTAGTTGTTTTTGTTTTAAAATACCGCAGGGGTGTTTTATTTGGCGGATTTTTCCTTAATAATTAAAAGGTTTGTTCAGACCAGAGACGAGCTATTCCTGGGCAATATAAGGGGCGGTTTATGGCCGCTCATTTTAATTTTCCCCTTAACGGTAATCCTCGGTGATTTCCGCTACTTTAACCTTTATATAACATTTGCGGGACTTCAGTCCTATGAATTAATGCTCTATCCTCTGGGGTTGGGGTGGCTTACTGTTGTTTTTATGCCTAAAAAACTGATGGTCCGCCCGTCTGCATTGCTCAGTATCGCATCTGTTTGCTGCGCTATCCTTCTGCCCTTTCAATTGCTGTCATCTGATGATATCGCGAAACTGGCTGTTTTCATGGCTTTTCAGTTCTTTAACGGAGTTTGCGCCGCCTGCGCTTTTTCTTTTTTCTGCTTCAGACTGAATAATGTTGAAAGGCTCTTTGGAATGGCGCTGATTATTTTTTATTACAGCCTTTATTACACAATCTACAGGCAATTTCCCGCGGTTCAGGCGGTCTATAAAACATGGGGCGGGATCGCCGTAATGGCTTTCTACCTTGTTTTGGTTTTTCTGTTATGCAGGAATACTGGAAAGGCGGAAGCGGAAAATGACGAAACGCAAAACTCAAAAAGTTCCATTGTTAAAACGGTAATCGCCCTCCATATCGTTTATTACTCGATAATGTGCATGATCAATTATATAGAAAGCGTTAATAATATTATTTTCAGCCTGCCGTACGGGTTGGGTCAATTTTCTTCCATTATATTAATTGTTTTTATTATGCTGATAAGCAACCGGAACTCTCTTTACATATGGCTGATGTTTCTTGTATTCTCGCTTTTAGGTCTTAACATCGTTAATTACAATTCAAACGCCGCTCATTTTTCAGGCTCGCTTATTTACGGTCTTGGGGACGGTCTTGGCTATATTATAATTTATTATCTTTGTTCCGGAGCGATTAAAAAAAGCAAGTCAATCAGAATGTACAAACTCTTTTGCTTTGTTTTGTTTATCGAGTATTTTTTTATTTCCGGAATTTTATCGCAGGTTTTTGACCGTTATGAAGGACCCTTGCATGTTATCGCGCTGGGTATTGTCGTCGTTCTGTCCTCATGCTGTTTCCTGATTCTGCCTTATTTGCAAAGAAAACTTTTTAAAGCGGACTGGACTGACGGTATTCAATTAAGGGATATGGCCGAATATTCGCAGAGCCTTGTTGAAACTGAAGACATCAATGTAAAGGAAAACCTGAATCTGACAGAAAGGGAACATGAGGTATTTACCATGCTACTGAAAGGCATGTCTTTAAAGGATATTGCCTTTACTTTGAAAATTTCATTTTCGACGATAAATTTCCATTGTAATAATTTATACCGGAAATTAGGCATTAACAGCAGAGCGGAGCTTTCAGCAAAATACGGTTCCGCGTAAAATTAATAATTGTAAATTATTGGCCAGCGTTCTTTCCGCCCAATTTTACAAAAAGCTCGGTACGGGTCTGGATATCCAGTTTGCGGTACAGATTCTGAGAGTGATATGTTGCCCCCGAATATGTGACTCCCAATTTTTGGGCGATTTGTTTCATGGAAAGCTCTGTCAATAGAAGCCTGCATATTTCTTTTTCCTTTTCGGACAAATCGAGGTTTTCAAGATCAGCCTCTACCGCGCCTTCCGCCATTTTCGCCAGTTTTAATTTTTCTTTTTTTATAGAATACCTTATAACAAGGAAAGCGGTAACACCGAAAACAAGGACTGACAGTATTATTATTATCAGTCTTCGCCGCGCCGCTTTGTCAGGATCGTCCCATTTATCCGCGGCGTTAAAAATTCCGTTTCCGGTTGCCGCGCCCGTATAGCCAAGATTATCGTTTTCTTTTACAGTATCATTTCTGTATTTAAACGCGGGTTCAAAAATATGAATGATAACCGCGTGCCCGTATGATCTTGGCGCATGGGTTCCTTCAAGAGAAATGTTTTTATAACCATCAGGCGCGTCGGAGCCGTAAATAAGGCCGCCTGTTTTATAAAATGAACCCCTGCTGCCGACAGAAACGCCGCCGCCTGAAACTCTGGCGGAGTTGCCTGAAATGACACCGCCTTCCATTGTAAAGACGCCAAAACCCGTTATTATTACCCCGCCGCCGCTTGATATAACACTCTGGGTATCAAGTTTATTTCCTCTGATAATTCCGCCTTTCATTATAAATTCCGCCATATGAGCGGAAGCGTCCCCGGTAAAATCCGTTGAGCTTGTACGGATAATAACCCCCGATCCGTTCTGATAATAACTATTCGGCATCACTTCACCGTTATTATGATTGTTCTGCAAAATCACATTGTCATACATTATTAACTTTGAAGCAGGCCCGTTTACCGCGGCAATGGGAGAGCTTGAAAATATGGGCGTGCTGTTAAGCCATCCTCCGTCAACAATAAGTTCGTACTCCATGCCCGGCTTTCCAAGAGTGAGGCTTGAACCTGTTCCGCTTACCCATAAACAGGGAAATTCCAGCAAGTTAGCGCCTCTGCGTATTGTTCTGGCTGCGCCTTCGGCAATAAGCCTGATATGAACACCGTCAGGAACTATAAGAGATTCGTCCAGTGTAATATCCGCAAGAAGGGCGATTTCAAGGGGATT
>JAIRQF010000071.1 GCA_031256635.1 Treponema sp.
GATCTTTTAAAGGCGAAAAATATTTTAAAAACAAATAACCATACGCGGAATGTTCCAATACATTAGCGGTTTCAAAAATAATCATTTTATCAATTTCTTCGGTTTTATAAGCTCCTATGTCATGCAGCATTGTAAGAATGCAGATATCGCGCAGCTGTTTGTCGTCATACTTATGCTGCCCTTCCAGAATTTTAAAAACAAGATATGCAACCCGCTTCCCATGATTAACCAGCCGCGGATCCATGTGATTCAGGGTTTTCTCCATGATATCTATTATTTTTTCATTTTTTAATAATTGCATATAATCGACCTGTTAATATTAAACAACACAATTAATTTCAAGTATAGTATAATGGACGTTTATTATGTATAATTATGCGATACAGTAACATCCGGAGGAAATAAGATATGAATGAGTATATAAAAAACAGGCGAAGCATCAGAAAGTATAACCCTGAAAAAAAAGTAACCAAAGAGCAGTTAAATCAGCTGCTGGAAGCGGCAATGCTCTCGCCTTCCGCGTGCAATTCGCGTCCGTGGGAATTTATCGCCGTAACAAACCGCGATACCCTTGATGAAATAGTACGCATTCATCCGTACGCGCAAATGTGCAAAACAGCGTCGGCGGCAATCATCGTTATTGCCTCTCCGCAAACCGGAATACCGGAAGGTTATTTTGCCCAGGACTGCGCCGCGGCGACAGAAAACATACTGATAGAGGCTGTTTCTCTTGGGCTTGGCGCATGCTGGTGTGGAGTGTTTCCGAAAGAAGAGCGCATCGGCCCGTTCCGCGAATCATTTAAAATCGCCGAACCTAAAATACCTTTTAATGTCATCGCGGTAGGTTATCCTGACGAAGCGCCGGAAGCAAGAGGTTTTTTTGACGAAGCGAAAGTTACATACATTGAATGATAAAGAGCGGATAATTTAGGGAGAAGAATTATGAAAATGGAAATTCGATACGCTGAGCATCCAAAAGATGTGCTTCTTTATAATACTGAAAAACTGCGGGAACATTTTCTTTTTGAGAATGTGTTCATTAAAGACGAGATAAGCCTTTGTTATACGCACAGCGACAGGGTTGTATTCGGCGGAGCTTTTCCGGACAGTAAACCTCTGCGTCTGGAAGGCGGAAAGGATTTTGGCAGCGATGTATTTCTTGACAGAAGGGAATTGGGAGTTATTTGCATAACGGGAGAAGGAAAAATCTCCGCGGATGGGACAGAATATAAAATGAAGAAGGGAGACGGCCTTTATATCGGAAAAGGCGTAAAAGATGTTATTTTCTCATCAGAAAATAAAAATAATCCGCCGAAATTTTACCTTGCAAGCGCTCCGGCTCACACAAGTTATCCTGTTGTTTTTATCCCGATGGAAAAAGCAAATCCGCGCAAACTGGGCGAGGCCGCAGCTGTTAATGTGCGCACCATTTATCAATATGTGCATCCCGCTGTCTGTAAAAGCTGCCAGCTTGTTATGGGTATGACGGTGCTGGAAGAAGGTTCAGTTTGGAATACAATACCGTGCCATACCCACGAACGGCGTATGGAAGTATATTTTTACTTTGATATTCAAAAGGGAGGCGTTGTTTTTCACATGCACGGCAAGCCGGATGAAACCCGCCATATTGTTATGAATAACGAGCAGTCGGTAATTTCTCCCTCATGGTCAATTCATTCGGGAGTCGGAACAGGCGCTTATACATTTATCTGGGCCATGGCCGGGGAGAATCAAACCTTTGACGACATGGATACGCTGGTTACAACAGCGTTAAAATAAGGAGACAATATGAATAACAATATATTTTCACTTAACGGAAAAATCGCGTGGATTACAGGCGCTTCCTACGGCATCGGTTACGCGATTGCGGCAGCGCTTCATAAAGCGGGAGCTGTCATTGTTTTTAATGACATAGGACAGGAACAGCTTGATAAAGGTCTTGCCTCCTATAAAGCGGACGGAATTACGGCGCATGGTTATATATGCGATGTAACGGATGAAAAGGCGGTAAACGAAACAGCCGTGAAAATTGAAAAAGAAACAGGCGTTGTTGATATTCTTGTAAATAACGCCGGAATTATAAAGCGCATACCAATGACGGATATGAGCGCACAAGAGTTCCGTCAGGTTATTGATGTCGATCTTAACGCGCCGTTTATTGTGGCAAAAGCAGTCATCCCTTCGATGATTAAAAAAGGCGGCGGTAAAATTATAAATATTTGCAGTATGATGAGCGAACTTGGCAGGGAAACAGTCAGCGCGTACGCCGCAGCTAAGGGCGGTCTAAAGATGCTGACAAAAAATATAGCAAGCGAGTTCGGGCAGTATAACATTCAATGCAACGGACTTGGCCCCGGTTATATAGAAACGCCGCAGACAGCTCCGTTACGCGAAAAGCAGGCGGACGGAAGCCGTCATCCTTTCGATCAATTTATAATCGCGAAAACCCCCGCCGCGCGCTGGGGAAAACCCGCAGACCTTGCAGGACCTGCCGTGTTCCTCGCCTCAGGCGCGTCTGATTTTGTAAACGGCCACATACTCTATGTTGACGGCGGCATTCTCGCTTATATTGGCAAGCAGCCGTAAGGCAGGGAATTATGCTGCAAATTGGACTGCGCGCTCATGATTACGGAACAAATGTCACTATCGAAGAGTTAGCGCAAATTCTTGACAACTATAAACCCGATTCGATTCAGCTTGCGCTCGCTAAAGCGCTAAGAGGAGCTCCTATACCGGGCGGGCTTTCTCCCGCTTACGCAAGAAAGATCAGGCAAGTCCTAAATAAATACAATATTTCAATAGCGGTGCTTGGCTGTTACATTAATCCGATACATCCAGACCCTGACATACGGGAAAAACAACTTTACAGTTTCGAAGAACATCTTCGCTATGCCCGCGATTTTGACTGCGCGCTTGTCGGGACTGAAACAGGCTCATGTAATGCGGACTGTTCTTTTCATCCTGATACGCAAAAAGACGCTTCCTTCGATCTTTTATGCCGCTCCCTTGAAAGGCTTATTACAACGGCGGAAAAGTGCGGCTCTGCTATCGCAATCGAAGCAGTCGCGGATATTCATACCGTCTGCAGCATTGAAAAAATGGCTCTTGTTCTAAAGCGCTTTGCCTCCCCCGCGCTGAAAGTTATTTACGATCCAGTTAACCTTATTCCCGGCACCGGGTTAGCTGAAACCCAGAAAGATTTTTTCGCGCGGGCATTTGAGGCGTTCGGTGATAAGATAGCAGCGATTCACGCAAAGGATTTCCGCATGGAAAACTCACAGCTAAAGCAGTGCTCACAGCTAAAGCAGTGCTCAATTAAAAACGGAAGGTACAGCGCTGGAACAGGAGAGATGGACTACCCTTCCCTTTTAGGCTTAATCATGAAGCAAAAACCGCAAATCGATATTCTCCTTGAAGATACAGGCCCGGAAACCGGAAAACAGGCGATGGAATTTTTAAGAAAAACCGCGCTTTTGCAAGCTTAATAAAAAGGCTGTATTCCGTTTTGCTTACATAGAGTGTCCCCTTTGCCCACTTCTATAACTTCGCTGCCGATTGTAAAGCGAAAGCGGCCTTCAGTAATATATGTAATCTACGTTAATTTTGATTTTTCAGGTGTATTTTATACCGTTTTATAATATAATTGTTTTAAGTTTATGACTTTATTACAGCTTTTTAAAAATATATCCATTTATGTACGGCCCTACAGATGGCTTATTATCCTGGCTCTGATACTAACTTTTATAGGCGCTTTAACGGCGCAGGTTAACGCGTATGTGCTCCAATATACTGTAAACAGCATCGCCTCTCTTGTGGAACAGCATAAGCCTTTAAGCGAAGGTTTGAATATTGTCGCGATTATAACAATCATTTTGCTGAGCAAGGAAATAATCAATATATTAATCTCTTTCGGGCAGAAATTTTTCGGTGAAAAAATACGGATTATGATTTCCAAAGACCTTGCCCAAAAAGTGATCGAGAAGGTCTTATCCTACAGGATGGCCTTTTTTACAGCCGATGAAAGCGGGTCAGGTAAATTACAAACGCGCATAGATCAGGGCGTATCAAGTTTAACGCGCACTGTACAGAGTTTTTTCATTGACATTTTCCCGCTTTTTACATCGGCCATTGTAGCGATGCTGGGTATGTTTAACGCAAATTACAGAGTCGGATTAGTCGCCCTGTGTATAGTGCCAATTTATTTTTTTATCAGCCAGAGACAGGCAAAAAAACTTAAAGGCGCAAGACGCAATATCCGCAGCTACCGTGAAAATAAATCAGGCGGAATTATCAATATACTGGAATCAATCAGTGTTATAAAATCATTTAACCGCGAAGATATCGAAGCGAAAAAACAACTCGAATTGCAAACCGCTTTAACAGACACACAGATGCGCACAAGATCGACCAATTTTAAATTCGACGCCCTTAAGACATTCACGGAGCAAATCGGCGTTGTAATTATTATAATATTGACGGCTTACCTTGTGCTCTCCGGGCAGATGCAAATAGGCGCGATTATGCTTCATATCATGCTGTTCAACAATGTAACAGCTCCAATCAGGCAGTTGCACCGTATTTACGACGAAGTCAACGACGCGTTGATTTACGCCGAAGGCTTTTTTGACATAATGAACTCAGATCATCAGACAGAGCAGTCGGGAAATTACAGGCCGGAAAAAATTGAAGGAAAATTTGAACTGAGGGATGTAAACTTTTCTTATCCGAACGGCACTAAAGCTCTGTTCAACGCGAATATGACAATTCTGCCGAATAAAATCACAGCTCTTGTAGGGCTCTCCGGAGCGGGTAAAAGCACCGTTATAAATCTTCTTGACAAATTTTATGAACCGACAGAAGGAGAGATTTTACTTGACGGCGTTCCGCTTCGCGATTACGATACAAAATATTTACGGGAAAACATAGGGCTTGTCCTGCAAAAAAACCACATTTTCTCGGGAACTATAGCAGAAAATATTTTCTACGGAAAACCTGATGCCTCTTATGAGGATATGGTGGAAGCGGCGAAACAAGCCTTTATTCACGAGCAGGTTATAAACCTCCCTGACGGCTATGAATCCTCCGCGCTTCTTTTGTCAGGCGGACAACAGCAGCGAATCGCCATCGCGCGGCTGTTTTTAAAAAAGCCGCCCATCATTTTCCTTGACGAGCCGACAGCAAGCCTTGACGCTATCGCCACCGAGCAAATCAAGAACAGCCTTGACGCTATAAAAAAAGATCGCACTGTAATAATCATTTCCCATAGTATTTCCCAATTTATCGATTCAGAAATGATCTATGTATTAAAACAAGGGAGGGTACTCGAACACGGCACGCATGAAGATGTTTATAAACAGAACGGCGCTTACAGGGAAATATTTGACGCGGCGGCGCGCAGTTTAAATGTGGAAAGAATCAGCGGTACAATGGTGAATAAATGAAAAAAATAAAATTTCTATTTCCGGTAATCCTGCTTATAAATGTGTGTATTGCCATGTTCGGGTTAACAGGATGTTCACGCGAACAGAAAGATATGGATATCGATTATTCCGCGATATTGTCATTTCGTGAAATTCCCGGAGTAACTGTTCAGGAAATTGCCGCTATTGAAGCGCTGCAAAAAGAGCGCGATTCTCTGGTTTACGCGATGGCTTTATCAACCGAAGCCTTTTTTGATGAAAACGGCAAAGAAAACGGATACGGCACTCTTTTATGCGAATGGCTGACAAAAATATTCGGTATTAAATTTATTCATCGTATACTGGAATGGTCCGATCTTGATAAAAAAATACATTCCGGTGAAATTGATTTCGCGATCCATCAGATGTTCTCAGGACATGATCCTGACAGCTACTACATGACCGATCCAATCGCCCAGCGGACATTTATGGTTATACGGCCGGCAGGAAGCCGCAGTATTGATCAAATCGCGCAGGAACAAAAGCCAAGGTATGTTTTTATTCAAAGCTCCCCTACTGAAGTTTCCATTGCCGCGACAACAAGACAGGATTCGTTTGAATCCGTACAGGTTGATACTTACGAAGAAGCGTTCGCCGCGCTTGACAGCGGACACGCTGACGGTTTTATTACCGCTGGAGTCACAGACGCCAACTTTATCAATTATGACAGAAATAAATATATAACCGAAGATTATTATCCGCTGACATTCACGCCTGTCCGCCTGTCGACAGGGAAAGACGAACTTAAAGTTATTATTTCTGTTTTAAATAAAGCGCTGCGGGACGGCGCGATTTCTTTTCTGAACAATTTATATAATACAGGTGATGGCAAATACAGGCAGTATAAATTTTCATTGCTTCTTGGCGAAGAAGAGAAAGCGTATATAAAGAATAATCCTTCAGTACCGCTTGCGGCTCAATATTTTAATTACCCTATTGTTTTCTACGATAATTACGAAAAAAAATGGGACGGTATCACGTTCGATTTGCTTCATGAAGTGGAAAATATTACAGGCCTTAAGTTCGAGGTTATAAACAGCGTAAACACGGAGATGCACGATCTGATCCAAATGCTCAGCGACGGCAGAGCGCACATATTTTCAGACCTTATTTTTTCACATCAGCGGGAAGATCAATTTATTTGGGCCAATCAAAAAATTATGTCTGATCAATACGCCCTTTTATCAAAGAATAATTATCCCAATGTAAATATTAACGAAATACCGCTAACGCGAATCGCGTTAACAGAAAACACAGCTCATGCGGAAATGTTCCGCATATGGTTTCCAAATGCGGTTTATGTAAATGAATACCCTTCCGCCGATGAAGCGTTTTTGGCTCTGGAACACGGTGATGTGGATATGGTTATGGCATCCAGGAGTAAACTGCTTTACTATTCAAATTATTTTGAATTTTCAGGTTATAAGGCGAATTATCTTTTTAGCTATTATTACGAGTCCGCTTTCGCGTTTAACAGGGATAAAACCGTTCTTAGATCCATTATTGACAAGGCGCTTTCCGTTATTGATGTCGAAATTATCGCTGAGCAATGGCTTACAAAAACCTACGATTACCGCGCGCAGATAATCGAAGCGCGCTTTCCATGGATGGTTGGCGCGGTTATACTGGCGATGCTTGTTATAGCGTTAATACTGATCATATTTATCAGAAGCAGACGTCAGGCAATAAAATTGCAAAAGGAACATGAGCGCACAAGAGTCATGCTGGATACGCTCCCGATTGCCTGTTTTATGGGAAGCGGAGACGGCGTGGTTTACGATTGCAATAATGAAGCGGTACGGCTTTTTGAGCTTAAAGATAAACAGGATTTTATCAATCGCTTTAATACTGAACTTTCTCCGGAATACCAGCCTGACGGACAAAATTCACAGGAAGAGACGTATAAACACGGCATTGAGGCGGCTGAAAAAGGAAAATGTGTTTTTAACTGGATGCACCAATTACCGGACGGAACGCCGATTCCGGCGCTGGTCACTCTTGAAAGCGTAATTTACGATAATGAGAAAATCGTTATAGCCTATGTTCGTGATATGCGCGAGCATGTACAAATGACAAGCGCGCTCGACAGGCAGTATGAACTTCTAAAAACAGTGAACACAGTATCATCAATCCTGCTTGAGCCTTATATAGGCCACTTTGAAGACTCCCTGCAGAAATCAATGGGCATAATAGCGGAAATCGCAAGAGTTGACCGCATTTGTATATGGAGGAATACGGAAGTTGATAAAGAGCTGTGTTTTTCATTGGGTTACCAGTGGGAGAAAGACAGTTTTAAAACAAAAACCAGTAACGGCATTCTGGCTCCTGATATCAGAATTAACGAACATCCCTCATGGAATGAACAGCTGCTTAAGGGAAACTGCATAAACTCATTGGTGAGAAATATGCCGCAAGAAGATCAGGCGGCGCTGATACCGAGAAATATTAAATCTATCCTTGTTGTGCCTGTCTTTTTTCAGGATATTTTCTGGGGCTATGTAGGATATGATCAATGCAAAACAGAGCGTGTATTTAAGGACAGCGAAGTTTTGATTCTGCGTTCAGCCAGCCGTATGATGGTAAACGCGGCGATTCGCAACGAAATGTCCATTGAGCTGATTTTCGCGAAAGAACACGCCGAACAGAGCAACAAGTCAAAAAGCATTTTCCTTTCGCACATGAGCCATGAGATCCGCACTCCGATGAACGCGATTTTGGGTATTGCGGAAATCCAGCTGCACGGAGAAGACCTTTCGCAGGAAACAAAGGAAGCGTTCAGCCAGATATATGAGTCAGGCGATCTTTTGCTTAACATTATCAACGACATACTTGATCTTTCCAAAATAGAAGCCGGCAAACTTGAATTAATCCCGGTCAAGTATGATATTCCAAGCCTTATCAACGATACCGTTCAATTGAACATCTTGCGCTATGACAGTAAGCCGATACCCTTCACCCTTAATGTGGACGAGAACACACCTCTTGAATTGTTCGGCGATGAACTTCGCATTAAACAGGTATTAAATAACATCCTTTCAAACGCGTTTAAATATACAGAAAGCGGAAAAATAGAATTTTTTGTTTCCGCGGAATCCGGAAATGATAATTCGGAAGAGAATATAATTATTGTATTCCGCGTCAGCGACACAGGCCAGGGTATGACAGAAAATCAGGTAAAAAGGATTTTCGAAGAGTATGAACGTTTTAATCTTAATACAAACCGCACAACTGTCGGCGCGGGTTTGGGCATGACCATTACAAAGCGCCTTATAGATTTAATGAAAGGCGATATTATTGTAGAAAGCGAACCTGGCAAGGGATCAACTTTTACCGTACGCCTTCCGCAAATACCGATAGGAAAAGCTGTCTGCGGAAAGGAATTGTCCGGAAAGCTGCAAAGTTTCAATTTTCAAAATACTACCATCCTTAAAAAAACGCGGTTTTTACGCGAATACATGCCGTACGGCAGCGTGCTTGTAGTGGACGATGTAGAATCAAATATTTATGTAACAAAGGGAATGCTTCTTCCTTACGGCCTTAATATAGAAACCGTTACAAGCGGATTTGCCGCGATTGAAAAAATTAAAAACGGCAGCGTTTATGACATAGTGTTTATGGACCATATGATGCCGAAAATGGACGGAATTGAGACTGTCAAAATCCTGCGTGAAATGGGATATAAAAACACAATTATCGCGCTGACCGCAAACGCTCTTGTAGGACGCGCGGAAATGTTTATGAAAAACGGATTTGACGGCTTTATTTCAAAACCGATTGACTCGCGCGAACTTAATCATTACCTGAATGATTATATCCGGAATAAAAAACCGCCGGAAGTTATTGAAGAGGCGCGGCGCGAGCTTCAGAAGTTAATTAAAACAAAAGGTTTTGAAAATAAAGGTTTTCTTGGGCAAAATATTCAGGCGCAAAATGAAAAAAACTGGGTTGATTCCTATGTCGATAATCAAAGATTTGAAGCGCAGGATATAGCAAAATCGAATGAAATGGCGGGCTTGTTTATCCGTGACGCCAAAAACGCGGTAAAAATCATGGAAGACTTTATAAAAAAATATGATAATCCCGATAAATTCAGCGAAACCTCCGGTAAAGAAGATATAAGTTTATACATTATCACCGTGCATGGAATAAAAAGCACTCTTGCCAACATGGGAGAGAAGGAAATATCAGGCGCCGCGTTTAAACTTGAACAGGCGGGCGAAGAGCGCGATTTCAGCGTTATGCTGAACATGACACCTGTGTTTTTAGACACGCTCCGGTCCCTTATAATAAAATATAAACTTCCTGAACAAACGGAAAAAGACAGGGAAATTTCAGACGATGATAAAAATTATTTGCAGGAAAAATTGCGTTTAATTCAAACCGCATGCGCGGCCTTTGATAAAGAAAATGCAAAAAATCTTCTGAATGAATTAAAGCAAAAAACATGGCCGGCTGACATAAACGATGTTTTACAAGAAATAACAATAAATCTACTGCACAGCGCGTTTAAAAAAGCTGCGGCTTTTATAAAAGATTATCTTGGTGACTGAAAAATTTTTATTAATCCGCGTACTCAACAGCGATTGCGGCAAAATCGTTTTTTAATTTGGTAAATATTTCAACAAGAGACGGATCAAAATGGCTGCCTGTGCCGCTAATAATAATCCGGGTTGATTCATCAGCGGTAAAGGATTTTTTATACGGCCGCTCGGAAATAAGCGCGTCGTATACATCGGCGATCGCCATTATACGCCCTTCAAGCGGTATTTCCGCTCCGGCAAGGCCTTTTGGATAGCCGCTTCCGTCCCATTTTTCATGATGCGTCCCCGCGAACAATTTCGCGTATTCCATGAAACCCGCAAAATCTGTTGAGTGTTCAATTTTTTCAATTACTTCCACTCCTTTTTGAGCATGGGTTCTCATGACTTCCTGTTCTTCTTTTGTCAGTTTTCCGGGCTTATTTAGGATAGTATCGCTTATCGCGATTTTTCCGATATCATGAAGCTGCGAAGAGAGCAGAATTTCATTCATGTCCCATAAAAGAATTTCATCTGAGTAGACTTCGTCTTCGATAAGCTGTTCAATCAATTTTTTAAGATATTTCTGCGTCCGGCTTATATGCCTGCCTGTGACAATATCCCGGAATTCTACAAGCTCGGCCATATTGCTGATTATCGCGCTTTGAAGACTGAAAAGCTGATGCGTTTTTCCTTTTACCATTTTTATCAGGTTGCTGTTGTAATCCTGAAGACTCGCTTTCTGTCTCTGCAGAAGGAGATGGTTCTCTATGCGTTTTTGTAAAAGGGAAGGAGCGAAAGGTTTTGTAATATAATCAACCGCGCCCAGATTTAATCCCTCATATTCATCAGCCTCCGATGTTTTAGCAGAAATAAATATGACGGGTATATCCGCGTACTGCCTGTCCGCCTTAAGAATTGTAATGGTTTCATAACCGTTCATGCCCGGCATATCAATATCAAGCAGGATAAGATCCGGCGTCACATTTTTCAGGAATTCAAAAAGTTTATCCGCGGAAGGCAGCGCGAAAACATTATAGTATTCGCTTAAAACACTTTTGCCTATTGTCAGATTCGCCTTGTTATCATCTACCAGCATTAATACAGGTTTCTTGTTTTCGTACAAAATTTCCCTCAATTAATTTTATATGCATTACCGCGGATTTGCAAAGGAATTGACAAAATACCCGGTATTTTCTTCATAACGGGAATTTAACATGTTTTTATATAAATCGCGAAATACACCCCGGTTTAGTTTTATATTTCGCGGAAGTCTTCCCGGCCGGCGATATGATTAGCCGCAAAACAATAAAAAAATAATTAAAATATAATCTTTTAAAATATAATATCCTCCGGGTAATCCGCGGCGTTAATATTGTCGATTTTAATATAATGTGCTACAATGAAAATATTAAAACAAAATATACTAAAATAAATATTTACATTAATTTCATAATTGAATTTGGTGTAACAAGCAGCGAATCATGCCTGTAAAAAATTTTATTGACAATGAATCAGGCGGTATTCCAAAAAACGCGGACTTTCCTGAACGCGAACGTCTGAATAAATTGTTCAAAGAAGCGGTTAATTATCCTCTGATAATCGTATGCGCGGGTTTCGGCTTCGGCAAGACAAGCGCGGTATATTCTTTTGTAAATGATTACGACGCTTATACAAGCTGGATTCAAATAACGGAAAAGGACAATGATACGTCGCTCTTTTGGGAAAATTATTCGAATAATGTGCCGCTGCCCGGATCAGGGATAACAGAGAGTCTTAAGAAAATTGGATTCCCTGAAACAGACGAAGCGTTTTGCGCATACAGCGCAGTCAGGAACGAAGCCGCTCTTGCGCCGGGAAAATATATAAGGGTATTTGATGATTTTCATTTAATGCGCAGCGCTGAAATACTGCGCTTCTTTGCCCGGAGCATGGACGTTTCTGCGTCCAACCTTACATTGATATTAATTTCACGCGCAATGCCTGAAATAAATCTTGTCGGCATGATGAAACGCGAGAAGGTGTTTACGGTACAGGAAGACGCGCTGTGTTTTACAGAAGATGAGATCGCCCGGTATTTCAGCAGGATAAAACTGCCTGTTACAGGCGCAGACATACGTAATTTTTATGACGGCACTCAAGGGTGGGCTTTCGCCGTCAACCTGATCGCGCGCTCACTTTCAAAAAATCAAAAAAATGAACAAACACACGGTTCACCCGTTGACGCGATGAAAAAAAACATTTTTCGTTTTATGGAAGCGGAAGTTTCAAAAACCATTTCAAATCAGCTTGCGCGTTTTTTATCGCGTATTTCCCTGATTGATCATCTTAACGCAAGCCTTGTTAAAACGCTTGCCGCCGATGACACGCTAATCAGTCAAATGGAAACGTTAAACGCATATATACGCTACGACTTTACAATGGATACATACGTAATCAACCATCTGTTTCGTGATTACATGCGGCAGAATCAATTACTGACTGATGAAGAGAAAAGGGAAACATATGACGCGGCGGGAGCTTGGTGCGGCGAAAACGGTTATTATATGGACTCACTTTCATATTATGAAAAATCCGCCGATTATAACGCAATAATAGAAAAAATCGCTTCGTTCAATGTACAGATACCAAACGATAAAGCCCTGTACGCTCTTAATATATTTGACCGTATGCCGGATGATGTAAAGACTGATAATCCGTTATTTCCGGCAATGTATATAAAGTTAAAATTTAACCTTGATAAGCTTGAACAAGCGCAGGAAGCGGCGGAGCAATATACCGGATATTACATGAAACAGGCCGAAACGCCGCAGCGCAACCGCGCGTTATGCGCTATTTACACATACTGGGGATTAATACGGATGAGGATGAGTACATACACCGATGTGTATGATTTTGACATATATTATAAATATTTATACGAATATTTTTTAAAAAATCCATTTAAGCCAATAGGCTCATTTAAAACAATAACGGCGGAATCATGGGCTTCGAATGTCGGTACTTCAAGAGCGGGTGCCATGGAAGAATATATCGCCGCGGTTACCCGAATGACATCGTATTTTTCCGGTATATTGACAGGGTTTTGCTTCGGTCTTGAAGATCTTCTCCGGGGTGAACTGTTTTTTTACCAAAGAAAGTATAATGAAGCAGAACAATACCTGAAACAATCAGCCGCCAAAGCGCGCAAACAGGATCAATATATCATTCAGTATAAGGCTATTGTTTATCTTATGCACATTGATTTATCAAACGGAGATGCCGAGGGCGCCGGTGAAAAATTAAAGGAAATGGAAACACGGCGCATTGAGGCTAAAGAGAAGTTTATTCTGTCAGGTGAAAATGACTACACATTCCGGTACACGATATACGATATAGCCTGCGGCTTTTATTATCTGGCGCTTGATAAAAGCGACAAGATATCGGAATGGCTAAAAAGCGAACTTCCTCCTTATGAGTGTTCATCATTTCCGGTTAATTACGCAAACCGCGTAAGATTACGCTACCATTATCAGACGCATCAGTACAGCGCTCTTTTAAAACATATAGAAGGGGAGTTAAAACGCCCGTTGATTCTGTTCGGCAGAATAGAATTGATGGTACTTAAGGCTTTGTCTTTATACCAGCTAAAAAAACGGGAGGAAGCGATAGCTGCGTTAACAGAAGCGTATAATCTTTCCGAATCGAACAGAATCATTGTCTCATTCACGGAGTTTGCCGAAGATATGCGTACTCTCACGCTTGCCGCCCATAAAGATAACGCATGCCCGATTCCGAAGAAATGGCTGGAGGAAATCAACCGCGTATCTTCTACTTACGCAAAGCGAAGGATAAAAATGATATCGGAATACGCCATGAGCGAAAGTATTATTTAACAAGGAATTATGTTTAAAAAAAATGTTATTGACACCGGTTCAGATAACTCAACTCATTGCGGCGATTATCTTGAACGTCCACGTCTTCATGCTCTGCTGAAGCAGGCAATGGATTATCCGCTGATTATAATCTGCGCAGGCTCCGGTTATGGCAAAACATACGCGTTATACTCATTCCTGAGCAATTATAACGCCATTGCTCCGTGGATGCAGATTTCCGAGAGGGATAATATACCTCTGCGCATTTGGGAAAGCATCTGTAGAATGTCATTGATGGTATCGCAGGAATACAGCTCACGCCTGATGGAAATAGGATTTCCAAAAACAGACGAAGCATTTTTAAAATTCAAGGACGCCATGAGGCAGCATCTTGCCTGCCTTCCGACCAAAATAATCGGAGTATTTGACGACTTTCATTTATTGAACAATCCTGAAATTTTAAGCTTCTTTGAAAAGATGGTAACCTCCTCTCCTTCAAACATGCCGATAATACTGATTACGCGCAGTATGCCGGATATTAATCTTGTCGGCTTGAGCATGCACGGGAAAGTATTCACAATACAGGAGGATGCACTCCGCTTCACAGAGGAAGAGATAGGCAAATATTTCAGACACATTAATCTCCCTGTGACGAACGCGGACATACGAAATGTCAATAAAGATACACAGGGCTG
>JAIRQF010000077.1 GCA_031256635.1 Treponema sp.
AATTTTCACTTTCATATTTTCATTTTCAACTTTTAACTGAATCGAAGGAGCAAATCTTCCATTCGCTTTTTTTTCTCCGGGCTGCGCCAGAAAAAGGGTCACAGGGCGGGGATTGCAGGCAAGAAGAAAAGCAGGCAGCCCGAAATCACAGGCGGTAGAAAAAATATATATGTCACCCTGCGGAACATCGGTCTCATTTTGCGGCGGAGAAAATGAAAGCCCGGAAAGTTCTTCAAAGAAAGCGTCAAGATCATTTTGATCTTCTATTTCCCAGTTTCTTCCCGCCGCGCGCACGTCAAAAATAAAAGAAGAGCTTTGCTCCATAAGGCTGCGTATAAAATACATTAACCGCGCTTTACAGCGATCCAAAAGCCATAATTCATCAAGTGAAAATCCTTGTTTTCTTTTTATTGCGAAGTTACGCAGGAAGATTTCTATCCTGCTGATCTTTTCCTGATTGTCCGTTGAAATGCGGGTAATGAGGGTATCGATTTTATCCGAACTTTTCCAGTTAATATCGCGGAAACGATCCCCCGGAGTATATTCCCTCATATGGTATCTTTCTATATCGGAGGCAGGTTTATTGCGCTTGTCTTCCGCGCCGGTCTGCGGGTTTATAAGAGTCTTCTGTCCAAAACAGGGAGCGCTTCTTACATTCACTGTTTTTTGCTGGGGCTGCCCGCAGGAGAAAGAAAAAAAACCAAAAGTGTCGCAAAGCCTGCAAAAACCTTCTCCATGGAAAATTCCTGATACAGGGAAGTTAAGCGGTAAGCCGGACGCGCTTTCATTTCTCGGTACGGAAGTTTCAATCAACAAAGGGCAGCCGTTTTTATTATCCGCGGAGAAATTGCTTCCGCTCGGAAAAAACCTTCCCTTGATAAAAAAGTGCAGGCGGAAAAAAAGAGGTATAGACGTATCAAGGCCCGTAATAAACATTTCTTCCCCGGCGGCGGCTGTCATTGGAAAGGGCGGCTTCCAGCCTGGTTCCATTGTTTTTAGTTTCTTCGATTTCCAAAAGCCAACGACAAATAAAACAAGAAGGAGAAACAACGCAGAAACGGCAAGCACAATTTCATAAGAATTACGGCTGAGAAGGGAGCGAATTAATAAAACAAAAACTACAATGACAGCAGCGCAGCCAAAAGGCGTTAAGACAGGCCGAAAGCGTACATCCATGTTATTCCCGTTTTGATTCTACAGGCACGGAGTTTAAAATGCTTTGCAAAGGCGCTTCGGGCGGTATGGAAGGATCGCGGGTAATTATTCTGTGAGCCATGGCGTGTATAAATATTTCCTTAATTATATCAATAGGCACATAGTCCATACCGCGGCAGAGCGCGAGAGAACGCGCAAGGCGGGAGATACGCACACCTGCGCGGGGACTTGCCGGAGTTTCTATATCGGGATGCTGCCTTGTTATTCGGACGCAGTTTACAAGGTAGGCGATTACATCGGGATGTATTTGAACTTCATCTACCATTTTTTTCCAGCGGATTAAATCCGCGCTGTCGATGACACTTTTAAAGTTGTCCCACGCGTCAATTCTTCCGTGCCGGTTGATTATTTCGGTTTCATCTTCCGCTGTAGGATAGCCAAGAGACAGGCGAATCATGAAACGGTCAAGCTGAGGCACGGGAAGCGGAAACAGGTGAACTCCCTTTAAGTTCATTGTCGCGATAATGAAAAACGGATCCTTCAATTTGTATGATTTCCCCTCTATAGTGACGCTTTGCTCTTCCATCACCTGGAAAAAACTTCCCTGCGTCTTTGGAGTCAGCAGGTTTATCTCATCGCATAAAACAAAATGGGCGAAAACAGGCCCTTTGTTAAAAATCATCTCCCCTGTATTGCCGATGAAACGGTTAAAACCCAGAATATCCTGCGGAAGAAGATCGACTGTGCATTGAATACGGTTAAACCCTTCCATTCTGACATCGCCGCCGTCATTTGAGTTTATTACCGCCAAATCCTCCGCTCTCCAGCGGATAGACTGAGCCAGCGCCCGCGCAAGGGATGTTTTCCCAACACCGTGAGAATCTGCGAGAATTACATGACCACCGGCAATTTGCGCGGCAATAATATATTCCAGTTTTTTGGCGTCTACGGAGATAAGGTTTCTGATATTATTTACAAGCAGGTCAATTGACGGTTTTATATTTGAATCCATAAATAAGGATAACATTAATTCGGTGAAAATATAAGTACATAATAAAACCCGCTCTAGTGTCCTGTTTTTATCAAATGACGGAATGTAATGTTAAGTTAAATCCTTATGCAATAAGGATTTAACGCATATTGTTATATTGGAAACCGAATAAAACAGGACACTAGTCAGCAATCATTATCTCATATACCATAAACTTATATGGCCATTGTATTCCTTATATTGACAATGACAGGCGGCTTGTGCATGTTCATGTACGGCATGAAGCTGATGAGCGACGGGCTGCAAAAGAGCGCGGGCGAGCGGATGCGAAAAGCGGTAAACTTTATGACAAGTAACCGCTTTGTCGGAGTTTTAACAGGTTTTCTTGTAACAGCCATTGTTCAGTCTTCATCCGCGGTTTCTGTTATGGTTGTCTCCTTTGTGACGGCGGGGCTTCTGTCCCTTACCCAGTCCATAAGCGTACTGTTCGGGGCGAACATCGGAACAACTCTGACAGCGTGGATAGTCTCTCTTATCGGTTTTAAAATAAGTATAGACAGTCTTGCGATACCGGCGATAGGCATCGGTTTTGTGTTAAAAGCAATAAACTGGAAACATAAAAGCATCGGCGAGTTTCTATTGGGGTTCGGTTTCCTTTTTTTGGGGCTTTTTTATCTATCGGACGGAGTGGGCAAGATTGAGTTTAACGCTCACGCGATAGAAGTCTTCAAGGATTTGGGCTTTACGGCGGTCCTTATCGCTTTTGGCACAAGTTTTGTAATGACGCTCATCATCAACTCATCAACTGCCGCGGTTGCCATGATCATAGTAATGGCGGGAAGTAATATTATAACTTACGAGATGGCAGCAGGCATGATTCTGGGAGCGAATGTCGGTACAACAACAGACGGCATATTGGCTTCTATAGGCGGAACCGCGGACGCAAAGCGCTCGGCTCTTTCTCATGTGCTGTTTAATGTTATTCTGGCCTGCTGGGCAATTCCCCTGTTAATACCGGTGTTAAAACTGGTTGATGTCATAGTCCCCGGGGATCCTCTTGCAATCGCTTACAGCGCGGACGGAAAATTAATGGATAACCCGGCGATTGGTTTTCATCTTGCCATGCTCCACACAACGTTCAAGGTATTAAATACGATTCTATTCCTTCCCTTTATCAACCAATACGCGAAGCTGCTGGTATTTCTTATCCGCGATAAAAAGACAAAAGAGGCTGTTGACACCCATTACAGGTTCGCATACATCACAACATCAGTCGCTGATTCTCCTGAATTGAACATCGTCCGAGCAGAAAATGAAATTAAAAAAATGTCAGGAATTGTATCAGTCATGTATTCGCGTTTTTGCAATGTCCTTCGCAGCATCCATGAAGGCGGCGATTTTGACAAGGAAAGCGTCGCCTCGCTTTGTACGGAACTTCAGCAAAAAGAAGACTACATTGATGAAATGCGCGAAATACTGAGCACTATTTTAATTGAGTGCAGCACGAAGGTAAAACAATACTCCCAATCAGGGAAACGCATTTCATATCTGCTTCAGATAACAGCGGCGATTGAGTCAATGAGCGATGAATGTTACGCAATCAGCCGGCTGCTTGAAAAAAGCGTCAGTAAAGACTGCGTTTTTAAGGAAAAGGAAATGAAAAAACTAATTCCCTATGTCGGAATGGTTGAAGAATTCCTTGTGCTGCTTGAAAACCAGCTTGGACACACTCCCTCTCAGGAACAAAAAGAGCACGCCACTTCTCTTGAAGAAAGCATAGACAGGGACCGTAAAAAGCTGCATAAACTGGGACGCAAGCGGATTGAAGCCGGCGGAGATGTTAAAGCGGAATTGCTGTTTATAGATCTTGTCCGCCGAATAGAAAAACTCGGCGATTACTGCTTCGAGATTTCAGAAGCGTACAGATAAAAAAAGCGCAGTCTCAAGGATTTCCTGAAACTGCGCTGAAACCGGTAACGGTTCTTTACAAACTATCTGGTAAGCCTGTTAATAAGATCCATAACCTGCTGCGCTGCCTGCGCGTTTGTGACGCGTCCATAAGCGGCGTTCTGGTAAATAAGGAATAAGCCTGAATTCCATTCCGTATCATTGGGCATATTGGGATTGGGCGGAGAAGCGTTTTTTCCCGCTACGTCAAGATATGAAACGATCTTCCGGGTTACGGGTGTTGCGTTGGCTGCAACTGCGGCTCTGGTCGCCGGTGTTACAGGTACTCCTGGGTCTGCGCCCATAATTGACCATACTCTGGGGTCATTGACCCTGAAGTTTATGTATTTGGCGGCATTTTCCGCGTTCTTGGAATTGATATTGATGCCCATCATCTGGCTCATCTGCGCCCACAGTCCTTTTGAAACTGCGGCGTTGGGAAGCATGATGAGATCAAGTTCATCCTGCATTGCGCCCTGATAGCCGTTGAGCTGGTTTGACCAGATAAAGGAGAGAGCGGTTCTTCCCGCAACAAGGGAGGATGTGGCTTCATTGGTTTCCGCAAAGTCGGCAGCTGTTGCCGCAGGAGGAATAACTCCCGCTGTGCGCCAGCCGGCCCACATATCAAAATATCTTTGAACAATGGCGGCAGTCAGATGAGTCCTTGCGCCATCCCACATGGGAGTGCCGTTGTCGCCTGCCCAGTAGCCAAAGAATACCGAACCCGTTGTTGTCGCGCCGTTATCTGTCATGGCATAGGTTCCCGCGGGAAGCCTTGCCTGAACTGCGCGCAGCCATGTGTCAAATTCCGCCCATGTCATGTCGACTTTGGGAAGGGGAGCGCCCGCTCTTTCAAGCATTGATTTGTTATAAACAAGAGAAGGCATATTGGTGCCTGCGGAGATGGCGTAAAGAACGCCGTCTCTTGTTCCGGCATCAAGCGCCGCTTTATCAATATTTGAAGTATTAAGGACTCCGCTTCTTACAAACTGATCCAGAGGCAGGAGTATATCTCTCAAATCCGGCGCGCTTCTTCCGTTATCCTGAATACCCAGATTGGAAAAATAACCGCCAAGCTGAACAATGTCAGCAGCTCCGCCGCCGCGGAAAGTTGTCAGAAACTTGTTAAAGTGCTGATCAGTTCCCGGCGCAGGCTCACCCGCGATGGTAATTCCTGTTTCTGTCAGGAAAATGTCGTTGGTAAGCTGATAGTTCCTAATCCTCGATTCACCGCCCCAGAATGACCAGCGGACCGTGTTTGTTGTTGTTTCCTGTCCGGGCATCGCGAAAATCATACTGCCTGCGAAAACAAGCAATGCCAGAATTAAAATAGCTTTTCTCATGTAAACCTCCAAAAAATTTTTATTAAGGGTAAACTACCCTTTAATACACGTTGTTGTAATACCCTGCACAAAGTATCTTTGTAAACTGAAGAAAAGAATAAAGCAGGGTATAAGCGATAACACCGACATCGCGAACATGGAACCCCATGAAGAAATGCCTGTAGAATCCAAAAAGAGACGCAGCCCTAAAGGAACTGTATACAATTCCGGAGAATTCAGGAAGATCATCTGACTGAAAAAATCATCCCATGTCCACAGGAATTTAAAAAGAAGGGCAGTAATAACGGCGGGAACGCTCAAAGGAAGAATGATTTTTAAATAAATTCCGAACTTGTTGCAGCCGTCAATAACAGCCGATTCATCCATGTCTTTGGGAAGACTTCGTATGAACTGCACCATAAGGAAGATAAAAAACGCTTCTCCGCCGAAGAATGACGGAATAATAAAGGGATAAAAGGTATCTATCCAGCCGAACATTCTGAAAATTACATACCGCGGGAGAGTTGTAACATGCCCCGGAAGCATTAATGTAATCATCATAACAGCGAACCAGAACTTTCTCCCGATAAAGTTCAGTCTTGCGAAGGCATACGCTGTAATGGAACACGCGACCGCGTTAATTATCGTACATGTAGCGCTGATAAAAAAGGAGTTCGCGAAAAAAGTACCGAAGGATACAACATGTATGCCTTTCCACCCGTCGATGTAATTTTGCAGCGTCCATGTTTCAGGCAGTAGTCTTTGGTTACTGAATATCTGGTTTGCTTCCTTAAAGGATGCCATGATAAGCCAGACAATCGGGTAAAGCATGCCGATACCCAAAGCGATTATAATAAGATGAGTAACAGCTGATGAAATAAAAGTGCTGCTTCTTTTCATTCACCGCTCCCGTAGCTGACAAGTCTGCCTGAAAATCTGAACGCTATAAAAGTAAATGTTGCAATAATAACAAGGAGTACCCATGCCATGGCCGAAGCGTAACCCATGTGCCCGTAAGCAAACCCGCGCAGGTAGAGATAGAGGCTGTAGAACATTGTAGAATCAATCGGCCCGCCGGTGCCGCCTGAAATTATAAAGGCCTGAGTAAATGCCTGGAACGCTCCAATCATCTGCATAATAAAATTGAAAAATATTATGGGAGAAAGACAGGGAAGCGTAATATAAATGAACTGTTTAAATTTTCCCGCACCGTCAACACTGGCCGCTTCATAATACTCTGCGGGAATTTGTTTTATTCCAGCAAGAAAGATGATCATCGGCGAGCCAAACTGCCAGACAGACAGGATAACCAGCGTATAAAGAGCGTATTCAGGACTTGAAATCCATGAGGGCGGATCCAGCGTGCCGTTGGAGAGCGTCTTTATTATCGCGTTTATTGCGCCATCCCCTGCGAAAAGCCGCCGCCATAAAACGGCAATAGCGACAGATCCGCCAAGAAGGGTCGGAATATAATAAATAGTCCGGTATAAAGGAATTCCTTTGAGTTTTTGGCTCATCAGCATGGCAACCGCGAGAGCAAAAACTAGTTTAGCCGGCACTGAAATGAAAACGTATCTTAATGTAACCCAAAGCGAGTTTAAAAACCTTTCGTCTCTTGGAAAATCCTCGTTTCCAACGAACATAACAAAATAATTCCTGAAACCTATCCACTGCGGATCCCGAATCATATTGAATTGCGTAAAAGAAAGGTAAAAAGAATAAATCATTGGGTAAATTATAAGGAGGAAAAAACCTAGGAGCCATGGAACCATAAAAGCATAAGAAGATAAATTATCCTTAATTACGCTGTTTAAAGACCGGCCGGATTTCAGATAGATTTTTTGCCGGGAAGGTTTACCGGCTATTCTTTCACTCATGATCTCCTTTATGACCAAATATGATGGCAGATAATAATCATATCATTATTTGATATTATTGGTCAACATGTGAAATATTTAAAAAAAATCTATTACAAACCCTGATAAAACAGCGTATAGGGAAACAAATAACAAAAAGAATATAAAATGTTTAATTCCCAGTACGATTTTAACTGCGCCAAGGTTTGTTATTTTCATCGCTTGTCCTGTGATCATGAAAGCTGAGGCTGAGCCGAACGTCATGCCTCTTTGCAGCCAGGTTTGAAGCAGCGGAATTGTTCCTCCTCCGCACGCGTAAAGCGGCACTCCTATAGCCGCCGCCATAAGAACGGCGAAACCTCTGTTATGCAAAAATATTCCGGCAAAGAAATCCTGCGGCACATACCTCTGAAACAGAGCTGAAAGAATAATGCCAATCAGAAAATAAATACCGGTAGCTTTAATGTTTCTTCCGAAATTCTTAAGGAAGCGAAGAAAGGGATTTGGATCGGTATCACGGTTTGCCATGTTTTCAAATTTGGTAAATTTAAAAAATGGTTTATTACAAAAGAACAGTCTGATAAATATCCCTGCCGTAATTCCGAGAATAAAGCAAACAGTAAAACGAATAACAAGCAAAGGAAACCCCAGAGCCGCGCTGTAAAAAAGCAGCTGCGGATTTAGAAGAATTGAACTCATTACAAAGGAAGCGATCCATTCCTGCGGCATTCCTTTTTCAGAAAAGGAAGCCGCGACAGGAATTGTTCCGTACATGCAAAGCGGAGAAGCGATGCCCAATAAAGCGGCAGGAATAATGCCGAATATACCTATCTTTGCGCTTCGCATTTTAACAAAAAGAATATGGATTTTCTCTTTGCCGAATACGGAAATAAATGAACCTAACGCCATTCCCAAAAGCCAGTACCAGACAATTTGCTCAAACTGAATTGAGAAATAATACAGGAAATAAATCCATTCCCTTTCAAGTATTTCTGTCATTCCCTATTCATTGCTTTATAATTTGATTAAATCGTAAATCTTGCTGCCTATGCCTAAAATGGCGGCGTGATCTATCGTTAAAAGTCCGTTTCTTGATTCAATGCGGTTGATCAAATCTCTGCCGTCAGGCGCGGAATAAACAAGATCAACACAGGCCTTGTCAAGCGCGACAGGATCAAGAGAAGCAAGGATACCGATGTCCGCCATTGTCGGAACTGCCGGTCTTCCGTTACAGTCGCAGTCGACGGAGAGGTGGTTCATCACGTTGATATAGAGGATTCTGCCGTTTGCCCTGTCGATAATTGATTTTGCGGCTTCCGCCATCGATTCAAGAAACGCGTTCTGATCTCCTCCCGACATGCTGGTTCTGCTTCTTCCTGCCGTATGTATCCAGTTTTTTCCCGCCGTTGACGCGTAACCTATTGATAAATTTTTCAACGCGCCGCCGTACCCGCCCATTTGGTGTCCCTTAAAATGAGACAGGACGATGTGAAAATTAAAATCATTAATACGCTCTCCGACAAAGTTTTCTGTAAGACGCTTTCCTCCTGTAACAGGGATACTGATATCCCTGCTTTCATCAAGAATCACCACGGGAGCGATTGCGGTAAAACCGTGATCGCGCGCCACCTGATAATGCGCCTGAGTGCTTGCGCGCCTTCCGCCGTAAGCGGTATTGGCTTCTATAATCGTGCCGTTCACCCTTTGAACAAGGTCCTTTATCAATTCAGGTTTCAGGTAATGAGTGTTTCCCGGCTCCCCAGTATGTATTTTAACAGCCACATTTCCTGTTGCTTCAAGTCCAAGCGCCTGATAAACAGCCATAAGCCCGGCCGGGCTTATATCGGTTGTGAAGTACACCCTGGGATTGCCGGTTTGTACCGGAGCTGAGATTTCATTTGATATTTCTCCGGTATTAACTTCGTATAAAGCAGTCTGATTTTGAACAGATCCTTGCGCCTGCGCTCTGCCAATACAGCTCATTAAAGGTACTAAAAAAACAATAGAGACTATTATTGCCGCAGTCAGCAGTTTTATAAATTGTTTGTTTTTCATTAAATCCTCCAAAAAATGAATTTTTATCTTGCCGGAACAAATTTAAATCCGGCGCCATCGGTTTCCACAAATCCGACCGCGGGATATATCATGTGCATGCCGCCGACTGGAATTCTGTTTTGCGCGGCGTATAAAAGAAACTGCCTGCGGGTTGCCGCGGCGGCAGATTGATCGATATCATAAGTAGCGGATATATCCGGACGCGGAAACTGTACAAGCGCTACATGAAGAAGATCCCCTATGATAAGGAACCTCTCAGTACCGCTTTGAATCAAATAGACAGTATGGCCGGGAGTATGTCCGTAAGCGGCAATCGGACTGATGCCGGGAATTATCTCCCTAAGCGCCGAACCCAGGGCCGGAGGATCAAACAGAACTACGTTGGAACCGTATGCCGCAATAGCGGCAACTGCTCCCTGATTCACAGCTGTTTTGGTAAAATGATCACTGTCCCTCACTGATACATATAATTTGGCATTGGGGAAAAGAGGCCGGCCGTCCCGCTGTAGTCCGCCTATGTGATCTCCATGCATATGGGTTAGAAGAACAGTATCAATCTGTTCAGGTTCAACGCCCAGTTGTCTGATCTTGTCAAAAATCGCCGCGCCAAATCCGGTATCTACAATAATATTCCTGCCGGGAGCTTTTATTAAAAAGGTATTGGTAGAGTGATTGAAACCGCTTGCTGGTATATAACGGCTCAGTAAAGTTTGATCCGCGCCAACGAGGATTCCAGCATTTCCCGGATTTGACCGTTCGACCATCATAATGATTTCAAATTGACCGGCTCTGTATGTGTAAATTCCATCCTCTTCCGATGCATAAGCTGTAACGGCAATAATGCCAAAACACAAACCTACAAACGCATTTCTTTTCATAAATCCTCCTTGATATTATTATGGAAATAAATTTTTCTCCGCTTCAAGAAGAGCAGTATCATAACGGGCAATTTTTACGTCCAGCCTGTTGAGCGTTTCCTGCAATTCAGCCGTCCGCTGTGCGAGTTTTTCCCGCTGATCGATCAGAATTGCCTTACGGGCATTACGGGTTGAATCTCCTTTTTGAAAAAGACTTACATACTCGATCATCACTTCAACCGCGAGTCCTGCTCCCCGCATACATTTGATAAACTCTACCCAGCGGCAGTCAGTATCAGTATAATCCCTTTTGCCGCCTTTTGTACGGTTCACAGGAGGAATAAGCCCGATACGTTCATAATAACGCAGGGTATCAGTTGAAAGGCTGTATTTTTCGCCCGCTTCCGCTATAGTCATTTTCACCTCAAAAAGAAATTATTACGCCGCCGCTCAGTAAATCGATATTTTTTTTTTAGCATGATGCCTCATGACCTCATCGTATAAAATTTGTAAATATCCTTTTTTCTTTTTCAGGCAGCCCGAAGCGTTCTTTACCAAGAGCTATGCTCTTTATAAGAAACGCCATATTTCTTCCCAAAACGCGCATTGTCTGCATTCCTTCTTCGTCCTTTCTGACATCATCGGGGGAATGACCGTGTACTTCGTTCCAGTACTGGCTTGACGCGATAGGCATACCGGATATTGTGAAATATTTATTAAGTACATCAAACGCTGAGGAGCAGCCAGTTCTCCTTGCCGACACAACAACTGCGCCTGCTTTCATTGTTTTATCGAAGGAAGTGCTGTAGAAAAGCCTGTCCAAAAAAGACACAAGGCTGCCGTTTGCTGACGCATAATAAACAGGCGAACCGATTATCATGCCGTCACATTCGGCAAAGCGCGGCGCTGTATCGTTAACCAAATCATCGAATACGCATTTTTTAATTTCACCGCATTTGTTGCAGCCCATACAGCCGCGAATATCCTTATTACCCACATGGATAAATTCCGTATCAATACCGTTTTCATTTAGAGTTTTCGCCGCTTCGCTCAGAGCGGTAAAGGTGCAGCCGTTTGAATTCGGACTGCCGTTAATCAATAATACTTTCATTTTAATTACCTTCCTTTTGTAAGTGTATGTGAACTGTGAATCCAGTCTGTTTCCGGCGCGAGAGGCCCTACAATTTTATGCGGCACATATTGATCTTCAAGAAATTTATTTTCCTCCTCTGACAATGTAACGCCAATGCTCCCGGCGGAATCTTCAAGGTGTGATATTTTTGTAGAGCCTATCACAGGAAGACAGCCTTTCTGCATAAGCCATGCCAAAGATACCTGGCTGCGGGTTATACCGCGTTTTTGGGCAAGCTCGGCAACGCGTTCAATTATTATTTGATCTTCCGCCTCGGTAAAGCCGTATTTGGATTTTTGCACTTTGTCTGTTTCCGCGCGTTTTGTGTCCGCGCCGATCCCGCGGGACAACCTCCCTGAAGCAAGAGGGCTGTACGGAGTAGAAACTATTTTTTCGTCTTTGCACAAAGGAAGCATTTCTCTCTCATCTTCACGGTAAATTAAATTGTAATGGTTTTGCATTGATACAAATTTTGTCCAGCCGTTTTTCTGCGCGGTATACAGCGCTTTTTGAAACTGCCAGCCAAACATGGCGCTTGCTCCCAAATAGCGAACCTTCCCCGATTTTACAAGGTCGTGTAACGCGGACATGGTTTCTTCAATTGGCACTGTATAGTCCCATCTGTGAATTATATACAGATCGATATAATCGGTGCCCAACCGTTTAAGGCTTGCCTCGGCTTCCTGCATGATTGCTTTACGGGACAGTCCCTGTTTGTTCGGTCCTTCTCCCATACGGATAAAAACTTTTGTCGCAATTATTGTTTCATCACGCTTTGTATACTGTTTCAGCGCCCGGCCAAGATATTCCTCGCTTGTGCCGTTTGAGTAACAGTTGGCAGTATCAAAAAAATTAATCCCAAGTTCCACCGCCCGCCTGATAATGGCATTGCTCTCATCTTCCTTTAATGTCCACCCATGAAAACCTGTTGAGGTGTCGCCGAAACTCATACATCCAAGGCAGAGAGGCGACACATCCATTCCGGTATTTCCGAATTTTATATATTCCATACTTATCCGTCCCCCAAAATAATATGATTAATAATCCTAATACCTGGAGTCAACTCCATGTCAAGCAGGTAAAATAAATTTTTTTATATATTAAGTTGTCAGGAAAATATTAAACACTAAAGCCGCGCAGCAGCTCCCGGGGTTTGGCTCCCTGAGAAGGGCCGACAACTCCGCGCTGTTCCATTTCGTCCACAAGTCTTGCGGCGCGGTTAAAACCGATTTTCAGCCTGCGCTGAATATAACTGGCGCTTGCCTTGCCCTGCTGCAATACGATTTCGAGCGCCTTTTCGTATAACGGATCGTCGCCGTCTGTAAAGAGAGACATATTAGCGTCGTCGTCTTCATCCTCAAAGAAAATTTCATCGTCAATGTAATCGGGAGCGCCGAAAGTTTTTACATGTTCGACAACCGCTTCAACTTCCTCTTCGGAAATAAAAGCGCCCTGCATGCGGATTGGGAACGGATCGACTACCCCGGCGTAAAGCATATCGCCCCTGCCCAGAAGTTTTTCAGCTCCGACCATGTCGATGATAATGCGGCTGTCGGTTTTACTCGCGACCATGAACGCGATGCGGCTGGGAATGTTCGCTTTTATAAGACCTGTAATAACATCGATAGAAGGGCGCTGGGTAGCCAGAACCAAATGAATGCCGACAGCGCGGCTCATGGCGGCTAACCTTGCCACGGTGGATTCAAGTTCCTTTCCTGTGGTTGTCATAAGATCCGCGAACTCGTCAATAATAACGACAATGTAGGGAAGATGTTCCTGAGCGAGATTTTTCTCTTTGATGCGCCTGTTGTAACTTCGTATATCGCGCACTCCCATTCTGTCAAGGCAGGCGTAACGACGCTCCATTTCATAAATACAGTATTGAAGAGCCTGAAAAGCTTTTTTAGGCTCTGTTATTACCGGAGTTAACAGGTGAGGGATGTCATTGTAAAGTTTCAATTCAACAATTTTTGGATCGATAAGAAGCAGCCTGCATTCCGCAGGATGAAGCTGGTAGAGTATCGAAAGAATAATCGAGTTTACACAGACTGATTTTCCGGAGCCTGTAGCGCCGGCGATTAAAAGATGCGGCATCTGAACAAGGTCTACTGTCTGCGCTTCCCCGGTAATGTCTTTTCCCATAACAACGGGAATCCCCATTTTATCCGAAGATCGCTTCAGTTCCCCTTCGATAATTTCCCTGAAAGAGACAATGTTTCTTTTAACGTTCGGGACTTCAATTCCTACGGCGTGTTTTCCGGGGATGGGAGCGACAATTCGCACAGAAGACGCGGCAAGGCGAAGGGCGATATTATCCTGAAGACCGACAATTCTGGAAAGTTTAACGCCTGGAGCCGGAAGAATCTCAAACATTGTAATAACAGGGCCTTTTCTTATTCCTGTTACTTCAGCCTGTATTTTAAACTCTTCAAGCGTTTCTTTTAACGCAATCGCGGCATCCCGCGTAGCCTGATCGATGATCCAATATTCACCGTCAGGATATTCGTTTAATATATCAACCGGAATTTTATATTTTTTGTTACGCGTAGAATTTGATTTTACACGGGAACTTTCACCGGTTTTTTTTGTAACCTGCGCTTCATCAAACAATCGTTTTAAACCGGTGTCATCATTATCATCAATATTTGTATCAATGTCATTTACGATATCATCGTCCGTATCATCATCCGCATCCTCGTCATTATCTGTATCATTATTTTCAATATAATCATCTTCCGCAGAGAATTCATTTTCAATGGAAGATTCATCTGTATCAATAACTGATTCATCCGCCGGCCGCGGATCATATTCAACAATTTCACATGGTTTGGATTCGGATAAATTATTAATATCACTAAAAAAAGAAACTCCCGGCGCCATGATTCTGCGCGGCTGTTCGCTTTGTATATTATCTTCACTTACAGGCTCAATTTCAGTTTCTTCGTTTTGATTATTATCAGATACAACAGGCGGCACAGGCAGTAAAGCCATTCTTCGATAATTGGAAGTTATCCCGCTTTCTTTTGGGAAAAAAACATTTCGCAGCAGCAGCAGGGCCAGCACTTCGATTACGGTAAGCGAGATAATAATCATGCTGAATCCGGTTTTACCGGTAAAATTTAAAAGTGCGAACTGTTGGGAGCGGATTTCAAAATCGCGGACAAAAGCAAAGCCTGCGGACAATGTCAGAAAAGGTATAATAAAACTATTCAACAGAAAGATTCTGTCAGGCTGCCACTTTGGATCGGCGAGGATAAATGCGGCATAGGCGAAATAAACCGGAATCAGCATGGAAAGAATCCCGAAAGAGCGGACAAAAAACAATCCGGGAGCGGCCGGAAAAACCTTAAGGCCGAATAACCCAGGTAAAAGCGCAAAAATAAAAATAATGCTGAAAAGCCCAAAAAAGACCGCAAACGCAACTGAAATGGTACGGTATTTAAAATACCTGTCTGCGTTGATTTTATTTTTTAAATTGTTTATTGACTGCAAAGCAGATACCTCTTTAGTATTATCGGCAAAATCTGACTGTCACTTTATCCGCGCAAGGAAGCCGCTCCTGTCTCCGCCGCTTTATCCATGTAAATGACTGTCACTTTTTGTCCAATACCGGTAAAATATCAATATGGTAGATATACTTCTGGGTGATACCAAGCCTTCCTCCAAGCCGCCTAATTGCCTGAAGTGCGTTCACTTTAGTATTACATGCGATCCAAAATACCCAAGAATACCGCTGAGGGCATGCGAAATTTTTTCATTTATGAGCCCTAATATGCCCTCCATGGAAGTATTCCGGATAAACGGCGCTCACTGCCCTTCTTTTCAATTGAAAAGCGGATTAAAATAAAAATAATTTCAGGAGTAAGATAATGAAAAAAATAGTCTTTGTATGTTCCGCAATAATGGTGATTTTATTCTGCGGATGCGTGCCAAAGGATAATGTTATTCTGCATGAAAAATGGCCTTTCCTGACAGGAGTTGCCGTTCCCGGAGCGCGTACAAATAATGGTAATTTAAGCGCAAAAATCGCTGACGCCCTTAACAAAGGAAGCCCTCAGCATCAATTGCTGAAACACTTTAACGTGTTGGCCGCTGAAAACGAAATGAAACCTTACGCGATAATGCCTTCTTCCCTTCCTTCGGATAATAACTGGAGCGGCGGCTACAGCTGGATTGACGCGGACAGGCTTGTCAGTTACGCGAAAGAGAACGGCAAGCGGCTGCGCGGGCATGTTTTAATCTGGCATGATCAAACACCGGAATGGTTTTTCCGGGGAAGCGGCACATCCGGGCGCGCAAGCATGGAGGAGCTTTACTTTCGCATGGAGAATCATATAAAAACTGTATTTGAAAAATACGGCGGAGCGATTGAGTGGTGGGATGTATGCAACGAAGTTGTTGATCATACTTCCGGCGGGCCGCGGCAGGATTCAAATTATACGCGGATAATGCAGGACTCAGGAAAACTCGGTTCAGATCGGTATGAGTATGTTGTAAAAGCTTTTGAGTGGGCGCGTAAATACGCGGATTTAAACGGCGGGCAGAATGTAAAACTTTATCTGACCGATTACGGAATTGAAAGAAGATTCCCCGGAGAAGCGCGCAGCAAGATAGACGAATTTGAAGTGCTTGTAAAATATTTGGTTGACAACAATGCTCCCATTGACGGAATCGGCTTTCAGGGACATTTCAGGTTATACGATCATACGCCGGAAGAAATCGGACGCGGGATTGACAGGTTCTCTGAAGTAAACGGAAAAAAACTGATGCTACAAATTTGCGAACTGGATATTTCAATTTACAGCAGCGCGAAAAACGAAGCCAACAATACCAGTATACCGGATGAAATATTAAAACAGCGGTTGACAGACCTTGCCGCTTTTTACCGTGAATACTTTGATATGTTTGAACAAAAGTACAGAGAAGGAAAACTCGACCTTGTATTGATATGGGGCATCGCAGACGGTCACAGCTGGCTTAACAATCATCCTGTCGCAGGCAGAACAGATTATCCCCTGTTATTCGACAGAAAACACCAGCCTAAAGAAGCATACTGGGCATTGGTCAATTAGTGTCTGTCCACAAAGTTGGTTACTTTGCGGACAGACCTTGCATTTTCTCGCCTAAAGGCTACGAAAATGCGTTTTTTAAGGTGGTCTGTCTATAATGTGTCCACATTATAGACAGACTCTAAATAATTAAAATACTGCGCTGTGCTTTAACGGGCTCCGGGCGCGCTGCTCAGGCTGAAGCCTTCGCGCATTACTCATCTCATTGACATTTATTGAGCGCCACGCCGTGCTAATTTTTCTCATCCACATACTGCGCATGCTTTAGCGGGCTCCGGGCGCGCTGCTCAGGCTGAAGCCTTCGCGCATTACTCATCTCATTGACGTTTATTGAGCGCCACGCCATGTTGATTTTATTCATCTGCACAGCTGCGCTGTGCTTTAACGGGCGCCAATACAAGTCCCGACTGCTCTGGCTGTGTCGATCATGTAATGATCTACAGGGACATTTTTTACCTTGTCTTCGGGAACGAATAATTCCACTGAATCAACATCATTTCCGTTAAGCGAAACCATGCGGCCGTACCTGCCTTCCGCCATTAGTTCCACAGCGGCGGTTCCCAGGCAGGTCGCAAGGACGCGATCGGATGAGCTGGGGATGCCTCCCCTTTGCACATAACCCAAAACAGTAGCGCGGGTTTCCATTCCTGTCTCGTCATGAATTTCCTGCGCTATTCTGTATGCGACTGAAGGACCTGCCTCCTGATGATATTTTTTTCTTTCCTTCTTGTCCATTTTGGCTTCTTTTACAGACATCGCGCCTTCGGCTGCTACAACAACAGAAAATGTCTTGCCCGAACTTGCGCGGTTTTCAAGATGCCGTCCGATAATTTTTATATCGTAGGGAATTTCCGGAAGAATAATAACATCCCCGCCGCCTGCAATCCCTGCATAGAGGGCAAGCCAGCCTGCTTTATGCCCCATCAGCTCAATAACAATGACGCGGCTGTGGCTCTGCGCCGTTGAATGAAGACGGTCAATTGCTTCTGTCCCGATTCCAAGCGCGGAATGAAAACCGAATGTTCTGTCGGTGCCGACTATGTCATTATCAATTGTTTTGGGAAGCCCTATTACATTCAATCCTTCGCGCGCAAGTTTGCAGCCCGTTGTATTTGTTCCGTTACCGCCGATTACCACAAGACAGTCAAGTTTAAGCCTTGAGTATGTTTCCATAATCGCGGAAACTTTTTCGCTTGCAGGCTCATCTTTGGCTGCTGGTTTAAAAGGTTTCTCCCTGCTGGAGCCAAGTATGGTTCCGCCGAGAGTTAAGATACCGGAGAAATCTTCAGGTTTAAGTACCCTTGTATCTTCGTCAATAAGACCGAGAAACCCCTTGGCGATTCCGACAATTTCCATGCCGTATCGATCATGGGCCGCCCGGCATACACCGCGGATAGCGGCATTCAAACCGGGGCAATCGCCGCCTGCCGTCAGAATACCGAACTTCTTTGTTACGCTGTGAATAGCCATATAAGAGTTGTACTATGATAACAGAAAATTCACAAGAGATTTTTTCTTTATACAGAACATGCCGTGTAGATTAATCATCTGCACATTTCGCGCGCTTTTATTTGGCACCAATACTTCTC
>JAIRQF010000114.1 GCA_031256635.1 Treponema sp.
AAAGAAAAAACACCATCTTTTTAAAAACAAAACACCACAATTTCCCTTCTTTATTTTTTTTTTCCCCCCCCCCCCCCCCCCCCCATACAACGCTAAATAGGCCAAAAGGACATCGAACAACTTCTTATATTAATATTCAAAGTTATTTACCACGAACCGCACGAACCATAAATATTCGTAAAAGACCTCACACAGAGATACTAAGTTTAACGCAGGCTTACTGTTTGTACTCTTGCTCCGCGTCTCTATGTGAACTCTTTGCGAGTTAACAAATTTAAAGGAGAAATTTATGAAAAAGACCATGAAATTAATCGGGTTTACTGTCATTGCTACAGTAATCGTATTTGCGTTCACTGTGTGTGATAACGGCCCAGGTGATAAAACGCAGACAATGACATTCAAGGGCAGCGACGCAGGCGGTGATTATGTTCTATTGATAACCCAGGATGCGGCAAACAGGGCGTTTACTGTCAAACCGAACGATGATTATAAATTAACATATATAGGCGGCAGGGAAAGCCTGGGTAAAGTCACTGCGGCAAGCGGTGACACATTAACGCTGACGCCTAATGATAATACTAAACCTCCTATTACCGCGAAAGTGTCCGGAGACGCATTAACCAGTCTAACCAGCACAGGTACAAATATAGTATGGGACATCGGCGGCGAAACTCCCGCGCCCGGCACTGCAATAACACCGCCTACACCGCCTCCAACTTCTGGTATAGCTACAATTACGGTAAGCAACCAACAGTTTCACAGTGCGAATCAACAACCAGATGGAACAATTTTTTCACCGTATACCGGAAGCGGTAAAGTATATGCCGAGTATTGGGATTATGAAAGTGAAAATTTACTTAGAAGAGATGAAATCGGCGTTGTAACTAATGGCATACTTAGTTTTAAACTTCAGGTAGCTCCGCCGGCAGCTGCTCTTTATAATATGTCTGAAGTACTTAATGAAGAAATGGGAGTATCTGTTAATGTAAATCCCAATAACACAAAAATCAATCAAGCGGAATTGTTTTTTGTTGACAGTAATAATGTTAAACATTATTTAGGCTGCGCAAGTGATGAAATAAATATGGGTTATTGGTATGCTGACAGGAATGTAAGTGCAAACTTTGAAGGTAAAATCGATGAAGAGCAAGATCTCGTAATAAATTTGACTCTTAAAACCGGCTGGAATACATTCTATAGTAAATATGATGTATCAGCAGATAAATTTTCTGTTACTACAACTAATCCGGAGCCTGCGAAACAATTAAAATGGGCTTACTATCAATAAAAGTGTTTCTGTTTTTATAAATAATTCCGAAGGTTTTAAACCTTTCTCAGGGGTGTTCTTTCCGGACACCCCCGAATAATTTAACGACAAATTAAACCACCGTACACCGTCTGAAAATGACCTTATTATTACCACCTATTGATTTTATATATAACGTCTGTCCACAAATAGGAAAAAAAGATAAAATCTGATAAAATAAGTCAATAAATGATTAATTCCATGCTAAAAATTGTAAAAAAACTCTTCAGCGCGTCTCTTGATTTCCGCGTCCGGCTTTTTAATATATTGGCGGCGGCGGGGATATTTATCAGCCTAATCATCTGCGTTTCCGGGTTTTTTACAGACGCTGGGCTTGCCAACTTTTTAATTAATTTTCTGACAATGGTTCTTTCTGCGGCTTTATTGCGGTATTCATATGTGAGCGGAAAATACCAGCTCTGTTACACGATATCCTGTTTCGCCATTTTTTTAACATTATTTCCGGCAATGTTTTTCAGCGCGGGAGGCATTCACTCAGGCATGCCGTCGTTTTTTATTTTCGCTGTGCTGTTTACAGTTTTCATGCTGGAAGGTAAAAAAATGATTATCATGTCTATTCTGGAACTGTCTGTATATACATCAATTTGTATCTTTTCCTACTTTAACCCGCAAACAGTTATTTTTTTTAAAACCGAAGCTGATGTCCTTGTTGATATAATAACCGGATTTATTGTCGCAAGCGCCGCGCTGGGCATTACAATGGCGCTGCATCTGAGACTTTATAACAGGCGGCAAAGGGAGCTTGAAGCTGCGCGTAAACAGGTTGAAGAATACTCAAAAATAAAAAGCGAATTATTCGCGGGAATGAGCCATGAAATGCGCACTCCTCTTACTGTTATGTCAGCATACGCGCAATTCGCGGTAAAGCAGATCAGGGAATCAGGCGCAAACGAGAAAACGCTTGCAGATCTCGCGACAATCAGTGATGAGGCGAAAAGGCTCGCGCAAATGGCGGACGGTACGCTTAATATATTGATGAACTCATCTGAACAGGATGATACCGGTAAGCGCAAAAGTTTTCCGGTAAATATGGCGGGATTATCTTCGCGCCTTGTAAAGCTTTTAGAACCTGTCGCTTTACGAAACGGAAAAAAACTATCGATAAAAATAAGTGATAATATACCGGCAATACATGGCGACGCGGACGCGTTAACTCAGCTTGAATGGAATCTCCTTCAAAACGCAATAACCCATTCAAGCGGGAAAAATATTATGCTTCATATTGAAGCATGCGGCGAAAAAAACGGCGTAAAAATTATGATCAGCGATGACGGCGCCGGAATTGAGCCCGGTATTCTGCCGCGGATATTTGAAAGGGGAGTCAGCGGTAAAAAAGGCGGAAGCGGCATCGGCCTATCAATCTGCAAGGACATAGTTTTAAAGCACAACGGCGATATTTCAATCCAAAGCGATCATACAGGAACAAGCGTAACAGCGCTGCTGCGCGGCATTTGCGGCGAAACAGCGGTTCAGGAACCTGTAACCGCGGATACAGCTCTTCGGGAGGCGGAAAATGTCAGATAATGGAATTGCGCTCCTTGTTGAAGATAACCAAAAAATACTGGATATCAACAGAAGACTGCTGGAAAAAGAAGGCATAATGGTTCTTGCCGCGAGAACAATCGCACAGGCTCGGGATTGCATCAAGCTTGCCCGCCCTGATATTGCGGTTCTGGACATCATGCTGCCTGACGGAAGCGGCCTTGATTTTCTTTCAGAACTGCATGATGCATATGACGATACACCGGCGCTTTTTTTAACAGCAAAAGCGGAACACGCCGATGTCCTTGCCGGCCTAACTGCCGGGGGAAATGATTACATAACAAAACCTTATGATATTGACGAGTTACGTATGCGCGTTTTAAATTTCCTTCGTCTTGCGAAAAAGCGCCGAAAAGAGGAACATCATGTTTCTTCGCTTCTCAGTGAGAAAGAATTAGCCATAGCGCTGCTTGCTTCCAAAGGATCATTCAACAAGGAAATAGCGCAGAAGGTTTTTTTATCCGAAAGCCGCGTAAAAACCTGCCTTTCAGGCATTTACCGCAAGCTCGGCATATCTGATAAAGAAAACAAACGCGAAATGCTGGCAGAAATATTAAAAAGTTGAGCCGCTTGCAAAACTCGGTTAGTTTTACCGCGGCTAATAATAAATACGCAGAAACCTTAGAATTTACAAAACAGGTATCAATATGCAATTAAAAATAATACCCAAATGATACCTTGATGATACCAAAATTCTGCCGTTCTAATTCTTGTTATGTGTTGTTATGTGATATAAATAAGTGAATTTTGCGATACATACCTATTTTAATGCGAAATTTAACAGAAATTTTAAAAATGTATCAAAAAAGAGGTGAGGCCGAGCTGCTTACCCGGTGTTAAAACTGTAAAACACCGGGTGAGTCACCAGCCTATGAATTATTTTATTAATGTGATAATTATTACGGTAATATATGGAAAAACTAAAATAGCAAGGTAACATCCTCAGCCTCCGCCGCAGATTGGAAAAAAACCCACTTCATCTCCGTCTTTTAAAACGGTTTTAAAATGTTTAAGCATGAGAATGCTCTGCCCGTTCACAACAATGAGCATGGTTTTCGCCAATTTTTCAGCGTCACTTCCGTATTGTTTCTTTATGTGTTTAAGCACATCTTTAACATTTAAGGCGGTAATTGATTCGCTGTCTTTATTAACAAGCGCTGCCAAATGCGCCCGGTATTTAACAGATATTTTTGCTCCTGTAATAACTTCTCCCATTCCTTGCTCCTGAATCCTAATTCACAAACCTTCAATCTTAAGGCGCTTCAAAGTCCGCTTCTTCGGAACTCCCTGCGCGTCCCAGCCGCGCACCTTATAATACTGCTTCATCATTCTTTCAAGAGGCACAACAAATTTGGGATTGACGCTCCCGTCTCTTGCAGGCTGAGGTGTTTTTGTTAAACGATCGGGAAGAGAATCATCAGAGGCGGTCAGTCCTTCGCGCAGATTATAAAGACGCTCAATATTAAAGCAGCGCTCTCCAAGAGATAGAAAGTTTCCTGTATATACAGAGAAACCTGTGGCAAGACGCAGAGCCTCGGCATGAGGAAAAAGAAAAAAAGTATTAAAGCGTAAAAGCGGCTTAATTTTTAAAAGAAGCTGAACTACGCCGCCTGCGTGAGTCGCTATTTTTCCCGTTATGCGCGTAACAATATGATTCGGGCCGAGACGGAAGAAAACAGCGGGGATAAATGTCTGTGCGCCGAAAAGGCAAAAGCCCGCAGTAGAAATGGCTTCCATACCGTCCTGCATGAACACTGTTAACTCCGCTTTGGAAGACGGATTTTGCGCATCTGTGGAAAGAACTCCTATTGATTCAAGGAGCGCAAGATAGCCGCCGTTTAAATGACAGCCGCCGCGGTTGCTCGTCGCGTAACCTAGTCCCATGCCGACAGATCGGCGCGGTTCATAAGAGGCCATTTCCAAACCTTTGGAATGCATCGCGAATTCCTTTCCGCCGTATTTTTCGCTCATCCATTTGCTGCCGTTCGCGAGGTCTGAGTACACTCCTTCCCGTTTTGCGATCTTGCGAAGAACATCTTCAAGATTTTCCGTTTTTCCGAATTCGACGCCAAAATCCGCAATGCCCTTTTCTTTTAATTCCATCGCGAACGCGATTGTGGACGCGGCGGAAATTGTATCCATCCCTAAAATATCGCAAATATAATTTAAGTCAATAATGCTTCGCATATTTTTCGCGCCGATATTGGGGCCGAAAAATCCTGTTGTTTCATATTCAGGACCTTTTATTTCCCGCTCTGTAAATCCTTTTTTGACGCGCCTTTCGCAGCGAATCGGACAGCTGATACATCCTGAATTCCTTGAAAGCTCAGTCGCGGCTAATGTTTCGCCGCTTATTGTATCCGCGTCCGGATCATGTCCGTAATAAAAATTGCGGCTTGGTAAAGCGCCTGTCGCGTTTGCTTTGTTAACAAGCCCGGAAGAACCGTAATGAGGCAATGAATCCCCTGTTATCGGATGGCCTTTTAAAAAACGCACCCACTTTTTTACAAAACGATTAAACTTTTGCGGTTTTACAATCCGAGGCATTTTTGTCCCATACGCGCTTAGAGCTTTTAAATTTTTCGATCCAAAAACCGCGCCGCCTCCGCAGCGGCCTGCGACACGTTCTCCGCTCGCGGCGCAGGCAAAACGCACAAGGTTTTCTCCCGCGGGCCCTATTACAAGTTTTCCGTGAAATGCCGCCTGCGGGTTTATTTCCCGCATTTTTTCCTGTACTGTTTCTATATCAAGCCCCCAAAGATCATCCGCGCCGAGTATTGATATTTCACCGTCAATAATTTCAATCCGCGATGGTTTCGCCGCTTTGCCTGTTATGATGATGCCGTCAAAACCCGCGCGCTTAAGCATAAAGCCGAATGTCCCTCCGCAGTTTGACGAGGCAATTCCTCCTGTTAAAACATTTTTAAAAGTCATATTAAAGCGGCTTGAAGAAGGAGCCCCTGTTCCGTTAAGCGGGCCTGTATTGATGATGAGCATCGCAGCAGGATCAAGAGCGTCCAGGCCTTTCGGCGTCAGATCGAGTAACAGCCGCGCCGCAAGCGCTTTGCCGCCGAAATATTTTTTATAATAATCTTCACTGATTGGGAATAGCTCTGTTTTCCCCGAGACAAGATCGATTTTCGCGTAAACAGGCAGTGTCAGGCAGGCTCTTTTTTGTTTCATGCTGAAGCCTCAATATTATTTTTACCGGATTCAAAAAGCTTCATGGATATAGCGGCAAGAGGACAACGCGATTTACAGATTCCGCAGCCAACACATTTATTAGGGTGCTTTAATTCGGCGAATACATTGATGTCCCCGCGAAACTGCGGCAATGAAATATGTAATGCGCCTGGCGTACAGTCATGAACGCATATTGAGCATGCGCTGCAGATTTCCTTATTAATAACAGGTTTTAACCACTGCGCGCGTTTTTCCGGAACGCAGATTTTCCCGGAACTGTCAGAAACCGCGCTCTTTTGGCAAATCCTTCCGCAGACGCCGCATTCAACACACCGTTTTACGTTTATACTATGGCGTGAGTTTTTACCTTCGTTTCGCGTAATTGCGAATACGGGGCACAACCTTGCGCAGGCAGCGCAGCCGCTGCATTCTTCGCTTATGTTATACGCCATTTAACAGTTCCTTTATTTTATCTGCATGCATTTTTCAATCATTGCGCCGAACCGTTTTTTGTTATATATAACCGGCACAGGATACAGCGGATTACATTCTTTTCCTGCCCATTTAATCATCTGCGGAATATCATCATTTTTAATACAGTCAAAACCTGCGGGGATTCCCATTTTTTCATTCATTGCGTAAACCGCGTCAATAAAGATACGCGCTTTTTCCGCGTAAGTCTTTGAATCATTTTTTGATACAAGTTCAGCAGCTTCCGTAAGGCGCGCGAGTTTTTTATGAACTTTTTTTCCGTAATCTTCCAGCACTTTCGGAAGGATGACAGCGTTCGCAATACCATGCGGAGTATTATAAAGCCCTCCGAGTGTATGCGCGATGGCGTGGATATTTCCGACACAGGCGCGGGTAAACGCGAATCCCGCTTTGTATGACGCTTGCAGCATCGCCTGACGCGCCTCGATATTTTTTCCGTCTTTATATACTGTTTCAAGATTAGCAAAAATTATTTTAACCGCGTCAAGAGAAAACTGAACGCTCTCGCGCGTATTGTAAGTCCAGCCAAGATACGCTTCGATTGCGTGGGTCAGCGCGTCCATTCCAGTCGCCGCCGTAATTGAAGGAGGAAGTCCTGTTGTCAGCTCAGAATCAAGTATCGCATAACGCGGGACAAGACATAAATCCATAATGGCGTATTTGTGGCGAGTTTCAGTATCGGTAATTAAAGCCGCGACAGTTGTTTCGCTGCCTGTTCCAGCGGTAGTCGGAATCGCGATAAAGGGGGGAATCTTTCTTAAAACCCTCAAAAGGCCTCCCATCTGGTTTACACTTTTTCCGGGACGGACAACACGGGCCGCCGCGCCTTTTGCGGCATCCATCGCTGAACCGCCTCCCAGCGCGATAAACCCGTCGCATTTCTGATCAATGTACAATTTTTGAATTTTATTAACAGTATTCACCGAAGGATTCGGCTCAACATCGGTATAAACCAAATACGGATATTTTGCTTTTGCAAGCACGTCAATAACACGCTGCGCGACACCGGCTCTGACAAGTCCGTCATCTGTTATGATCATTGGTTTTTTCACATTCCGTTCCTGTAAAAGTTCAGGAATCCTGTTAACACTGCCCGGCCCCTCTATCGGGACCGCTTTCCTCCACGGAAGAAGACGAGCTCCAAGGTTAAAGAAGAATTGAAATATCCTGCAAAATATTACAAACATATCGACCTCCAAAAAAATAAGGTGATAAAAGCGACCGGCATCAACTGTTCAAGTATGCGAAATTACCGGCATTTAGTAAAGAGTGCAGAGAATGAATTTATTCGATAATCCGTTATTTGATAATAGCTAAACAAGTTGTCTTACATGCCTAATAATTTTATTCTATTAAAAACCCGTATTCATAGACTTTTGGCTGTATCTTTTCTGCCAGTTTTTTAAGAGAATTACGCAAACCATTGATTAACGAATTATAATTATCATCACCGCTTTTATTGTTCATTTTACCGCTTTCATCATCTCTGCCTTGAAAGAATTCACGAATGTCATAAAGTCCTGCATTTACATTTGCTGTCGGCTGCGAGTGATAATACTGCCATAATTTTTTACCTGCTTTAAATACTGCTTTTGCTTCATTTGAAAATTTTAAGGCTTTATATTTTTTCTCCAATTCAGAAAACAAGTCATTATAACCGTCGTTCTGAAGTTTTCCTTTAATAAAATCAGACATGAAATGGCTTTCAAAATTGTTTCTCGCATTTACTTCTTCTTCTGTAAAAGGTATCCAATGGTTTTTACCGTAACCTGATTGTATATTGTTATTAAAAATCATATATGCAAAACAATCATTTTGGAATTCGATGTCATTTTTCCAATTATCATTTGGATATAAAAATTGTTCTCTGTCATTTAACCAATCCGCAGGGATTATTTTTCTTACAGTGAAAGATACAGCGACATTTATTAAATTTTCACATGAAATATATACATGCAATCCGCCGCCTGATTTTGTATCTATTATATTATCAATAAAAACACCTCTTTGATTTTGAAAATCACAACCACGAGCGGCAAAATGACCAAATATAGATTTTTTATTTTTTTCTGATATAGTAAATTCTGTTAATAATTTTTTTCCGTCAATGCTGCATATTGTTTTTTTTCCTATAAACACACTGTCTCTGTCGTAAACATCACTTTTAATCTTTTTAAATTTTTTACTATTTTTTTCTAAATCCCAAATATGAAAACCAATTGGAAATTTGCCAACGACATTATCAAATGTATCAGCGGGGACAATAAAAAGTTTTTTTAATTCAGCTTTAAAAACATCTCTGAAATTTTCAAAATTTGACGCTTGTAAAACTTTTAATTTTGAAAAATTACCGATTTTACATCCTTCAATTTCTTTATAGATTCTGATTAAAAATTGAGCATATATTTCATTACTTGCTTTACCCAATTGCTCGAAATATTTAATATATGTTTGATTATTTGTTGTAGTTCCGCCTTTATTCGCACCTGTTCCAACTCTTTGTTTTACATTACCCGCTTCCGCATAAGGAGGATTTATATAGACAAGCAGTCTTTTCCGTTTCTTATCATTCTTTATTATATCAAGTAAACCTTTTGGCAATTTTAATAAATCATCATTTAGAAAATCAAATTGGAAGACATGATCTTCCAGTAAATTCGCGCCGTTTTTTATACGGTCTTTCATCACATCGACATCTGCTTTATCAAGCGTAGAAGCCCAAATATTGTATTTATTTGTAAGCCCTGCTAAAAGATTTCCTGTGCCGGCGGCACAATCCCATATATAATATTCATCCTGCCAGTCTTCGCCCAGAACATCCGTAATATATTTTTGGGATAATTCAACCCATTGTCTTGGGGTAAAAAATGAACCTTTTCGTTCTCTTATATCCTGCGGAACCAATAAGTCCCTGCGGTTGATAATATAATCCCAATATTCTTCAAGCGGCGGTCTTTCGTATTTTATCCAAAAAGCGTTATGGGCTTTTTGATTGTCATTAAAACCTACTTCTTTATACAGTGAAAATCCTGCGTCATCAAATTTTTTATCAAACTTATATTGATTATTCATTAAGACAACGAACAACTTATCTTTTAATGTATAGTTGTCTTTTGATAATAAATCTGCTAGAAAAAAATCACCGTCAATGATGTCTGATTTTTTTACTTGATTCCAATCAATAGCGATACTCTTTTTTACATTCTCAAGCCACTTGTTATATATAATTACAAAGTTATTTTTATTTATTTGAAATTTTGCGGTTATGTTCCCGGATACAAGATTTTTATTTATAAAATTAATAATTTCTTTTTTATCGATATTAAAATTAAAAATGACAATATTCTTTTTTGATAACGCTTCGACTTTCTTTTCTGTTTTTTTAAAATCAGGAGAAGCGTAATTGCTTGGAGTTATATTCCAATTAATATCACTATCACTGAATATTGGAAGTATATCGTGAAACGGAACAAACGCTATTTTTGATGTGTCAAAACAAGCGATAAAAAGCGGCGGCAAATGATCGCCTTTTTCATAAGTTTTTTTTATTGTTAAAATTAATTGAGTAAGCATTGGATAAATTTCCGCGATACCTTTTTTACTTTCAGCCCATAAATAATGACGCGTCCAAATATTGCCTTTTAATGTTTTTGCCTCGGTTACTATAAAATCAATATTATCTATATTCGGCTCATAAGCGTATTTGGCGCTATTAAAAAAATCGCGAAAAACTGCCGCTTTAAAGGTTTCCTCTTTTTGTATATCGCTGTAAACGGCATTTTTTGGTTTTGAGGCTGTTTCGCCGGAAACATTGTTGTGAGCAGCTTTTCTGGGGTTTGTTTCCGCTTTTGCCATGAATAATAATTATAACACAAAATATGTGTTGAAAAACATATAAAAGGTTAGCCGCTCTTGACATAACCTATACAATAGTATAGTATTATAACATGGGAACAATTGCCATCGGAACAAGCGGCTACTCGTACAATGAATGGGTAGGCCCCTTCTACCCTGAAAAAACAAAACAGGATGATTTTTTGGCGTTTTATGCCGGACGGTTTTCTACGGTCGAACTCAATTTTTCATACTATACCATGCCAACGTCTGAGCAGCTTCGCCGCATGATGGAAACCGAAAACGCCCAAAACCTCACCTATTCGATAAAGGCGCCTCAATCCTTAACGCACAAGGTAGATCCCAATAAGTGGAAGGACGAAGCGAAAACATACCTTACAGCCATTGAACCTCTGCGGGAAGAGGGAAAATTGGACGCGGTCTTGTTTCAATTTCCGTATTCATTTCATTATGAGGCCGAAAGCCGCCGCCACCTCGCGAATCTTCTTACGGAATTTTCCGGCATTCCTTCCGCCGTGGAATTCAGGAATAACGAATGGGACAGCAACCGCGTCATTGACGAGTTCAGAAAACGCAATATCGCATATGTTTCCACCGATTCGCCTGACTTAAAAGGGCTTCCCCATGTTCTGGATGTTCTGACCGCTCCTTTTGCGTATTTTCGCATGCACGGGCGCAACTCGGACAAATGGTGGGGATCGGACAGCCGCACAAGGTACGACTATCTTTACAACGATGATGAGCTGAAAGGAACGGCGGAAAGAATAAAGCGCATTGTAGTAAAAGCCGACAAAGTGCTCGTCTACTTTAACAATCACGCAAGGGGACAGGCAGTGAAGAACGCCGCCGCCTTGAAAAAAATTTTAGAAGAATGAACCATCCTCTTCCTCATTATATGAGCGTTGAAAAGGAGTTAATAATTACTTTTGGAAAATGTCATTCATTTAAATCTGATAAGTTTTCGTTCCATAGTGGCGTGTCTTAATGACTGTTCGCTTCTCAACCGCCCTTATGTAATCGCAGGCAGGATCGGCGCTCAGGATGTGGCGCAGGACGTATCGGCTGCCGCGCTAAAAGAAGGAATTTATTCAGGCATGCCGCTTGCCGCAGCCGGGCGGCTTGTAAAGAATTTGACAATCGTACATTCCGATCCGGTTTCCTGTTTCAGGGTAAATACGGAAATCGAAAATGTAATAAGCCGTTATGCTCCCGTGTGGCAAAATGACGGTAATGGAAATATTTATCTTGACATCAGCGGAACTCAGCGTCTTTTCGGCCCTGCTTCAGAGCTTGCGTGCCGTATTCAGAATGAAATTCTTGACAAAATAAATATTGAAGCGGCCGCGGCGGCAGGCACAAACAAGCTAGTCTGCAAGGTCGCAAGCAGGGCAATCCGTCCGGAAGGCTTTATCGAAGTGCGTCCCGGAGAGGAAGCGGTATTTCTCTCCCATCAGGATATTACTCTTCTGCCGGGCCTCGGCCCTTCATTGATGAAAACTATTCGCGTAACAGGCTTTACGGGAATCGGGGAGCTTGCCGCGTTATCTGACAATGAAGCGCTGTCTTTGTTCGGCAAAAAGGGAATTCTTCTGCGCGACAGCGCGCGCGGCATCGACAATTCCCATGTCGCGGCGGGAAAGCGATCCTTCGAAAGCCGCGCGGATTTTCCCGAAGACGTGACAGACGAGACAGTGCTGAAAGGAGCGTTAACATCTCTTGCCGAACACTCAGGGCTTGAAATGAGAAGGGACAAACTTGGAGCGACGGAAATAAGCTTAAAGGTTTTTTACGCGGACGGAGTAATCGCCGAAGGCAAAGAGAAAACGCGCTGCTGCATATTGGATCACGACATTGCCGCCGCGGCTCAGAGAATTTATCAAAAAGCGGTTGTACGGCGCATCAGCATTCGATCCGCTTCCCTTTTTCTGGGAGGGCTT
>JAIRQF010000160.1 GCA_031256635.1 Treponema sp.
CAAGGGGGAACTGAAATTCTTCCTTAACCAGCTTGTTTCCGGTCTTCGCAAGGGCATGGGTTACTGCGGCTGCAAAAACATAGCAGAGTTAAATAATTACCGCAAGTTTGTAAAAATTACCGCCGCGGGCCTTCGCGAAAGCCATCCTCACGATCTTCAGATAACGCAGGAAGCTCCGAATTACTCAAGATTATAATGTGAACTCAATATCTTTAGTGGAAAAATTAAATTACTGGTACGAAAAAATTTGTACGCCCGGGTTTATCGCATTGGACCCGGTGCAGTTTGCGCACCGGTACAAAAAACGCGAAGATGTTGAAACAGCCGCTTTTTTATCGGCTGTAATCGCATGGGGCAGGCGCGATTTAATTCTTCGTTCCGCACAAAAAATGTTCACATTCATGGGATCGAGTCCTTATGACTATGTAATGTCAGGCGGTTTTAAAAATTTAAAAAGCAAAAATATCCACCGGACCTTTTTTGAAGGCGATCTGAAATATTACTGCCGCGGATTTAAACACTGTTATGCGAAATACGGAAACATGGAAAATTTATTTTTATCCGCAGAAGAACCTTCCGCGTCAGGCGCAGACATCTGGAAAGCGTTCGCTCTTTTTCGCGAAGAGATGGCAAACGCAAACAAGGGCGAATATTCAAGGCATGTATCCAATCCTGAAAGCTCGGCGTGCAAGAAACTTAATCTTACGCTGCGCTGGCTGGTCCGCTCAGGGCCTGTCGATCTTGGACTGTGGAAAAAAATAAAACCCGCCTCTTTATATATCCCGCTTGACGTCCATGTCGCAAGAACAGCCAGGGAGCTCGGTCTATTGGAGCGTAAGGCCAATGATAAAAAAGCTGTGATTGAATTAACTGAAAAATTACGTGAGTTCTGTCCGGAAGACCCTGTCAAATATGATTTCGCGTTATTTGGCCTCGGCGTTTCTAATGTTCCCCTGAAAGCGCTTTAAGCACCTGGATATCGGCGATTATCTTGCTTCGCGGAAGTTTCTGAAAACGGGAGGGAATCATTTCCTTTGAAGTACATTCCAAAACCGCAACCAGATTCTGAAGCTCGACTTCATGTGAATTCGCGGAGGGAACAAAATCATTCATCGCCTCTTCCATATCCTCGCGCTTAATAAATACCCTGTAATCCAGTGACGCTTTTTGTTTTGCGCGTATAAGAACCGCTTCAAGGTCTGCGCCGGAATATTCGTGATCGTATTTTTTAAACAGATCGGAAATGGAAAAGTTGCGGATATCAAGGTCAAGCTTGCGCACAAGCGTATTAAAAAGAGCTTCCCTGTCATTTTTCGTTTCAGGATAAAAAAGAGCCAGATGCTCTTCGGCGCGGCCCTGCCTTTTTAAGTCGATGGGAATTAAATCGGGGCGGCAGGTGATCAGAAACCAGATAATTTTTCCGCGGTATTCGGTATTTCCCATGAACGATGCAATCTGCGCGAACACGCGGTTGCTGGTTCCGGAATCGCCCTGCTGGTTGCGATCGCCCAAAAAAGCGTCGGCTTCATCAATCATTACTCCGACAGGGGCCATTGCGACCAGTATGTTTAAAACGCGCTCAAGATTCGATTCTGTCTCTCCCTGCCACTTTGTCCTGAAGTTGCGGAACTTCACCATGGGGATTCCTATCTCGCCTGCGAACGCGCTAACCATAAAACTTTTGCCTGTTCCGACAGGGCCCGCGATTAGATAACCCATCGGCAAAACATCCGGCTTTCCCATCTTGATTGCCTTTGCCGCGTTTTTAAACCGCTTTTTAACAAATTCATGCCCTGATACATGCGAAAGATCATAGGATGTTTCCATAAACTCCAAAAGACCCGCGGCGCCGTTTTCAATAATTTCTTTTTTCTTCTGCCGCATTGATTCAAGCGAAATTGGTTTTTCATTCTCATAGCTTTCGGAGGCAAGCAGGTTCAGATTCATAAGATTGAGGCCGGATGTAATTGACGCGAGCCTTTCCGAAGTAAGACCCGGTTCAAGCAGAAGTTTCCCCGTACTTTCCCTTGAGCGCAGATAACTTTCCCTTATCTTTGTATCAGGAAACGGAACATTGATTTTTACTGTCCATGGAGAACCCGTAAGCCGTGATGAAATATCGGCGAGATTCTCGGTAAGCAGAATGATGGAAATGTCACCATAACTAAAAATCGGATCGGTTGCCCATCTTGAGAATGTTACTACGCAAAAAGTATTGATATCGGAAAGGCGCGTTAACTCACCTGCCGGGACTATGTGTTCCGCGAAATCGATTATTAATACCTTGCGCCCTTTAACGCGTTTGTCTTCCGATATCTGCGATAAAAAATATTTTTCAAGATACGGGAAACATTTTTCAGGATCATTCGATAAAAAATCGCTTTTATCCACGTCGGCGTTAGCGGTAAACATGGGAGCGGCGGCAAGGTAATTTTGTTCCATATGCGGCCGGCAAAATGTAATTCCCCTCGACCTGTCATAATACGCGATTATTTTCTCGTTCCCGAATAAAATTTCTGAAATATAATCCTGTACCCTTTTAAATGAAAACTCCCCTTCTTTTCTTTCGTGAGGAAGAAAATCCCTGATATTCCCGTGTAAAATGTATAAATTGGCAGTCTTCGATCTGTATTTATTGGCGAGTTCCTCGGCCCATGCAGGCAGGACTTTTATCTTATCAGCGTAATTGTAAATATATTGATCCGGCATTTCCGCCTCCCAGCAGAAAGTACATTTTAACAGAAAAAAACATTAATGAAAACACCTGCCGGGAAGAATTTATTTTTTCATTGATGAGGCTCTTGCAAAACTTCAGTTTTGTAAGAGCTTCCAATAAATACCGCTGTTTTGCAGGGCGTCAGCCCGAAAAACTGCATGGCCGCAGCAAAACTAACCGAGTTTTGTAAGCGGTTAAATCTCAAGAAAATTTTCTTAACATCATTCTCTCTTTGAAGGTTTTATCCTGCTCAATTGAATGACCGCGTTTATTAACTCCTTGTCTTTCGCTATTTCACTAACTGTTGCAGGAAGCCTGTAAGCCCAGTTAAATTCATTGAAGGTTCCCGGCACATTGATTCTCTCATCCTGGCAATTTTTCGAGTACCAGTTATTTGAAAGATGCAAAAGATCCTGTATCTGAAAAACCCTGAAACGGGAACGCGCGCCGGCCGTTTTGGATAAAATTATTTTCGCTGTTCCGGTATTATAAATTTTCGGCAGTGAAGGAACACCGATAAAACCTGAGAACAACCCCTGATCGGCCTCTCTCTCCCACCATTCCCTTACGGTGGAACTGTCATGTACCGCAGGAGTGCAGACGCTTAACTGCGGATATTGTTCAAACGGAACATACGGCTGACCTTCCCTGTCCCACAGGCGGAACCAGCGCGTTACGCGCAAACCCAGTATTTTTAATCTTGAAAGAACCTTCGGGACGCAGGGAGGAACAGCACCAAGATCCTCCGCGCAGGGAAGCATGGAAGACGATTCCATCAATAACGAAAGAAGCTTCATGCCCTGTTTCTCCCAGATTTTTTCGGATTTTTTCATGCGTTTTTCAAGCAGGGCTTCAATTTTTTCCTTTTCTTCTCCAGAAAAAGTTGAATACGCTTTTGAGTTTCTGTAATACCAGACAGGAGCATATCTTCCTTTAGCGTATTCAATGAAAACCCGATCCTTCCACTTCGCCGTTAAATAATTGCGGGCCGCCGGATGAAGATTTAGAGCTTCAATATCTTTCTCTCCCCTTATCTTCTTTTTAAAAAGCCATAATTCCTCTTCATTTATACGTACAAGCGCTCTGGAAAACACTTTACCGGCGGCTGTACTTAGTTCTGTTTCACTCCAGGAACCGCCCCAGTTATCCTTCAAGGCATCCCATACCTCTCCTGTGAGAATGTGCGGCTGCGTTATCCAGCGGATTCTGTTTTTATCAAACCCCAGCTTTTTTAAATCGCCTGAGGTAACCGGAATATACGGCACAAAACGGCCAAGAGCCGAAGAATTATCGAACTGCGAACTTGCCCAGATACGGAAAAATCCCAAAACATGATCGATGCGGTACGCCTGATAATATTTTTCAGCTAACGCAAGGCGTTTGCGCCACCATGAATAGTTATCCTTTTCCTGCGCTTCCCAGTTATAAATCGGGAATCCCCATCTCTGGCCTTCCGGGCTGTACATGTCAGGAGGAGCGCCGGCAGACAGATCCATATGAAATATTTCAGGGTTAGCCCAGACATCGCAGCTGTCGTCATTCATCAGAATCGGAAGATCGCCTTCCAGAATTATACCCGCGTCGTTAACTGCTTTTGACGCTTTAGAAAATTGCGCGTCAAGAGCCCGCTGAATCCATACCCAGAAAATATGTTCTTCTTTCAAATTTTTATCATCCCATAATTTCTGAATGTCAGCGGGGGTAACAATTTTATATTCTTTCCATTCCTTCCATGATTTAAGATCGTTTATCTCCTTTAATCTCCTGAACACCGCATATTCCTTTACCCATGAATTTTTTTCAATCCATTCTGATAAAGACGCGCTTTTAATAATTTCTGTTTTGTTTGCGTTAAAAATTTCAAGGCATATTTCTTTTTTTTCTTTCATTAAAAGATAAGGAGAAAAACGTTTACTGCCGTCATAATTTTCTTTTGCTTGTTTAATGCGATCTTTTACAGCTTTGTCAGCATTTGAAAATTCATTAAGCGCTTCAATGTTAAGATACAGCGGATGAAGACCGAATGCGGTCAGACTTGAATAAGGCGAACTGTCGTAACCGGTATCATTTACAGGCAAAATCTGAATTAATCCGATTTTCATTTTCTTGCAAAGAAGAGCAAAATCGGCAAGGTCGGTAAACTCTCCCACACCGATTCCGTTTTTGGTACGCAAAGCCCCGACCGGAACAACCACGCCGATCAACCGTTTATTAACCGCAGATTTTTCCATATCTCCTCCTTATGAAATATGCACACCGTATTGCTAACGTAATTATACAGGCAATAATTAATCGGGTAAATAAAAAAGTCACGCGTTTATATGGAAATTATTCAAATAATAACTATATTAATAATTAAATTTTTGTTGACAAAAATAAAAAACAGCAAATAAAATATATTTAACTTAAAAATTTTTTAAAGGAGACAGATTATGAGAAAAATTGCAATAACAATAACTCTGATTATCGGCGTTATTTTTGCATTTTCGTCATGTGCGCATGTAGGCGGTGACAACTGGGTAGGCGCGTGGGCTTCGGCAAGCCAGACAGACATTGACGCGTTTAAGAAGGAAATCAAGGGACTCTATGCGGGAATGAGCGAGACCCAATGGGATGCCTTTATTACCGCAGTAGAAGAAGCATCCGGAGTAACCGGCCTTCCAAGAGGCAATCCGGATAACTGGAGTGACGCGCAATGGGCAAGATTTTATAACGCGTTGAAAACCTATGAAGAATCCGAGGCGGCAGCCGGCGTAAAATGGGACAGCTGGCTATTAGGCCTCAGGGCGTCAATTATGGGTATTAGCACCTCCGGCGCAGCCGGCGGAACAGCCGCAGCGGGCAGCGGAACAGCAGTAAGCGCGACGCCTCCTGCAAGGTACGCAGCGGGTACGCCAAACTTTAATTACTGGAATGTATATTCAAGGTACAGCAGCAATTTAGATCTTACCGGAGCTCAGCAGTACACTGTGGTAAGCGGCGATACATTAAACCAGATTGCCAACAGATTCTACAATGACGCTCATTATTACCCGGTTATTCTGCTTGCAAACAGGGATCAAATCGTTGATCCGGACGAAATTGTCCCCGGCATGGTACTTACAATTCCTGATCTGCAAAGAAACCTTGCTAATCCGGCAGCCAGACAGGACATTAAGAATGTCATTACAGAAGTTTCCGAAATGAGAAGAACCGAAGGCGCGACCGACGCGGCGAATAATCTCAGGAACCTTGCGAACAGTCTTTAAAAAATAGTTCGTTTTTAAACCGGTCTTGCGTAAAGACCGGTTTTTTTTCGACATTTCAGTAATAAAATATCCAAATATATGATATAATCGAACGGAGTATTACAAATCATTTGATTTTTATAAAGGAGATAAACATGAAAGCTTCCCGGTATTTTTTTACATCGGAATCGGTAGGTGAAGGACATCCCGATAAATTATGCGATCAGGTATCTGACGCGATACTTGACGCCTGTATTAAAGATGATCCGCAAAGCCGGGTCGCCTGTGAAACATTCACTTCAACTTCGCTGGTGCTTATCGGCGGGGAAATAACCACAAACACATTTGTAGATTTTCATCATTTAGTGCGGGAAATCGCGAAAGAAATCGGTTATACGGACCCTTCATTCGGTCTTGATTGTAATTCAATGGCCGTCCTTGACATGATTCATAACCAGTCTCCCGATATTTCCCAGGGCGTCTCCGGAACCGGCCTTAAGAAATTTAAGGGACAGCAGGGAGCGGGCGATCAGGGAATGATGTTCGGCTATGCCTGCGATGAAACAAAAGAGCTGATGCCGCTTCCCATCATGCTTGCGCATAAAATCCTTCTGAACGCGTCAAAACAGCGGAAGAATAAGACAATTAAATGGCTGCGCCCGGATTCAAAAAGCCAGGTTACAATTGAATACGAAGGGTATAAACCTGTCCGCATTGATACCGTAGTTGTTTCCCATCAGCATGATCCGGATGTAAGTTACAAGGAGATTGAGTCTACAGTAATTGAAAAAATTATTAAGCCGGTGCTTGAACCGACAGGACTGCTTGATAATAAAACAAAGTATTATGTTAATCCTACAGGCCGCTTTGTAATTGGCGGGCCGTTCGGCGATTCAGGGCTTACAGGGCGAAAAATCATTGTTGATACTTATGGCGGCATGGGACGCCACGGAGGCGGCGCGTTTTCCGGCAAGGATCCGACCAAGGTTGACCGCTCCGCAGCCTACGCAGCCCGTTATGTCGCAAAGAATATAGTCGCCGCAAAATTGGCGGATCGCTGTGAAATCCAGCTTGCCTACGCAATCGGTGTTCCATTCCCGGTCTCTGTCATGGTGGACACTTTCGGCACGGCGAAAGTTCCGGAGGAAAAAATTGAAAAAGCAATTCCAAAAGTTTTTGATCTCAGCCCTGCCGGAATTATCTCGACATTGGATCTCCGCAGGCCGATTTACTTAAAAACCGCAGCTTACGGACACTTTGGCCGCAGTGAGTTCCCATGGGAAAAAACAGACAAAATTGAGGAGCTGAAAAAAACCATAAGCTAATAACTAGTGTCCTGTAATATTCGGTTACAAATATAACAATATGAACTTTCATTGTGTCATTTGAATATTACAGGACACTTGCGATTAAGGGGGGGGGCATGCTTATTGAAACAAAAAAAGCGAGGGATTTTTGCAATGCGCTTTTTACGGCATATGGGTTTTCCAAAGATGACAGCGCGGTAATAAGCGATGTTCTTCTAAGAGCAGATCTGTACGGAATAGAATCGCATGGTATTCACAGGCTTGTCCGCTATGATGAGGAAATAACATCGGGACAAGTTGATATAAAAGCGAACCTAGAAATTGTTCACCAGACCGGAATCTCCGCGTGTATGGAAGCAAACAAGGCAATGGGCCAGCTCACAGGCGTTCAGGCAATGAAGGCGGTAATTCAAAAAGCGAAGACTTCCGGCTGCGGAATGATTACCGTGCGCAATTCCAACCACTACGGCATTGCGAGTTACTATACGGAAATGGCCGCCGCCGAGGATATGATCGGCGTCAGCATGACAAACACAGAGGCAATCTGCGTCCCTACTTTCGGCGCGCAGGCGATGACAGGAACAAACGCTATAGCCCTTGCGATGCCCGCAGACCCTTTTCACTTTTCATATGACGCTTCCACTACTGTTGTGCCGCGCGGCAAACTTGAAGTTTTTAACAAGAATAACGAGCCGTTGCCCGATTTTTGGGCTCTTGATGAAAAAGGGAAACCATGCACTGACGCGGCGGCTGTAATAAAAAACATCATCGCAAAGGCAGGCGGCGGCATCGCTCCCCTCGGAGGTCAGGGTACGCTGCACGGCGGGCATAAAGGATACGGGCTCAGTATTATTGTCGATATATTTTCCGCGGTAATTTCCTCCGGTTTAACATCGAATTATGTAAACAGAAAACCCGATCATACTGGTATTTGCCACTATTTCATGGCTATTGATTACGGCATCTTCGGCGATAAAACTTCGATTAGAAAAGGCATGTCAAAATTTTTACAGGAACTACGTGACAGCAAAAAAGCCGAAGGTGAAAGCCGCATTTACACGCACGGAGAGCGCGCAAGAGAAATGATGGCGCAGCGCGCTAACGGTCAAATCCCTGTCAATGAAAAAACATTAAAGGAAATGCGGTCAATAGCGAAGAGGCTGGGAGTGGAGTTCAGTACGGAGTAATTATGCGGTAAGCGTTATTCCTTCTTTTGCGATGATGATCTGCGGGGACTTGTTTTTCGCGTAACTTTTTTCTATTTGTTCAAGCTGGCTGTCTGTTCTGGATGGTTCATGATGAAAGAGAACCAGTTTTTTTAAGTCAAGGCCGGCTGTTGTCTGAACTGCGTTTTCATATGAGCAGTGTCCCCAGCCGACATGACCGGAATATTCTTCCTGTTTATACTGCGCGTCATGGATTACGATATCCGCGCCTTTTATAAACTGCCTGATTCTTTCATTTTCTTCGGCGGAGGCAATTTCTCCCTCTTTGTCCGTCTCTTTATCGCTGTCTGTTTCTGTTGTTTTGAATAAATTATGAAAAGGCTCATGATCATACACAGTCGCGATTGATTTTCCCTGATAATTAAAGCGGTAACCAAGACAGAAAATCGGGTGGTTAAGGAATTTACTTGTAATGGTAAGGCCATCACCCATATCAAGCGTTTCTTCTTTTATCTGATTATACTCAATTTTCGCGGACAGTTCGTCGGCGCGGACAGGCCAGTATTTATGCGACATCTGGTTATCAATAATCGCTTTTAAACTTTCGTTTTCAAGGGAAACAGGGCCTGTTATTTTTAATTCGGTGCCGGGCACATATATCGGATTAAACATCGGAAACCCGATAATATGATCCCAATGCGTGTGCGTAAGAAAAATATCGGCTTTTATTTTGCCTTTCTTTTTAAGATCATTTTTTATCAGCCACTCGCCAAGCGGGTGAATACCTGTTCCAAGATCTATTATAAAAAGGCGTTCATCCGCCCGGATTTCAAGGCATGATGTATTTCCGCCATATATTACAGTATTGGGCCCCGGACTGGGAAGAGAGCCCCGGACACCCCAAAAACGCACAGTAAGCATATCTTAATTATATTATAACCCAATTCAAAATACAATAATAGAGTTGTACGATAACTTCAGTTATAGTACAACTTCCTTATAAAAAGCATTTTTGTAAGGCTATAGCCTGAAAAAATGCAGAACTTGTGAGACAACTTGTTTGGGCATAGCCCAAACGACGGGTTGTCGAACAAGTTTAATATAATTCATTTGCAGGTTTTTCAGGTAATATGCAGGAAAATTCTCGCTCTGTCTATTTCATTATTAAGTTTTTCAAGGACTTCAGGATACGCGTCTTCATTGATGCCGGCTGTATCCCAGATGATTTTTTCCGGTTTTACTGGCTTTCGGTCTCCCGCAAAACCGGCTTCGTTGACAACTGAAAAATAATTGGCTATCGCGGCGTTACAGACAATTGCGGTATTCTCTCCCCTGTACGCGCAGGCGTTATGATGAAATGTGATAACATCGATAATCGAACTGTCAAGTTTCCATGCCGATGCTATCATATTGCCTGCGGTGCAATGATTTAATTCCAGATTTTCACTTTCAATTTCATAAAGGGTTTTGTTCTCAAGATCGGATGCTGCAACAAGACGCGTGTAATCCGAAGACAAAACCGCGTTCATGGGAATTTTTCCAATGTCATGTAACAGACCGGCTGTGAAATATTCCTCGTGATATTTCGGGTCAACTCCCTGTTTTACGGCCAGCAGTTTTGATATTACTCCGACGCAAAGGCAATGATGCCAAAAACCTTTTATGTTAATTCCTTTTTTTTCCCTGTTTTTCTGCAGAATATTTAAAACGGCGGTAGATAAAACAAGATTTTTTACGGTATTAAGCCCAAGCATTGTTATTGCCCTGACAAGCGATTTTACGTGAGTTCCAAGTCCGTAATATGCGGAATTTATTAACTGGAGAATTTTTCCTGTCAGAACAGGATCAAGGGAAATAACCTTGTTTAAATCAGATGGATTTACATTTATATTGCCGCAGATTTCCAGAACCTTGTTCGCGGATACGGGAAGGCTTGGCATATCAGTTATATAATTTCTGATTTTTTCCGATAAATCATTTTGTTTTAAAATAATTTTTTTATCATTCTGATTAACGCTCATGGAACAAGCCCCATAAGAGGACGCGCGGTTACTTCGGAAGAGAACTCTCCTGCGTGATAATTTATATCACCTGTTTTTATATCGTAGGCAGCGACCGTGAAATAATAAAGAGCGCCGTTTTTAAGGCCGTTTATCAAAATGCTGTTTGTCATTCCGGCGTCAATGGGCGAAGGGCCCAGCGCGGCGTCATTGCCGAAATATTCTCCGCGTACAGAGCTGTAGTAGACAAGATACCCCGTGATATTTTCCGTAGGACTCTGCCTCCAGTAAAGCGATACCGCCCCGTCTCCGGCGACAGCGGTTAAATTGCGCGGCGGCAGCGGCGGCTCTCCTGGTTTGTATACAATGCGCAGTTCATCAAGATAGGGACTGCTCTCCCCGTCCGCTGAAGGATAAAAATCGACGGCTATTTGCACATAACGGCCGGTTATTCCGGAAATCGCGGAGCCGGGAGTAAAGGCAAGCCAGCGGCTTGTGTTAAGTAAATACGGATTATCGTTTGAGCGGATAAAAAAATTCATTTCACTGTCGTCGGAAAATCTGAACCTTCCGTTTTCACGGAATTCATTATTAACAGATGATCCGGTTCTTCCGCCGGAGGCGTCAATTCTGATAACGGCGCTTGATTTATCTCCCAAATCAACGGCGGAAGTTTCTATCCTGCCGCCTGACGCCGGATATTTTTGAACGGATGCCCTGTGCGCAAAAGCGCCGTAAATTTTTAACTCGTCCATAAGGCCGGAAAAACGCTCGCCGAGAAGAAAGAGGCCGCTGCTGCCGATGACAGGCGTATATACTTCGCTGTTTTCGCGTCCTGTCGAAGTCGCGTATAAAATCACTTCGCTTGCGCCGTTAACAAGGTATTCAATCATTCCGGTTACCGCGTCAAATCTGATAAGGTGATGGCTCCATGTTCCGGGAATGATGGGAGTGGTTCCGGAAAACTCAATGTTTTTATATGTTAGACCGTTTCCGGCGGCAAAAAAATTATTAAACGACCATGTAAATCTGTTACGTGAGGAAAAACAGTTAATGCGCTGTATTAAATTGCCGCTGCCGCGCAGTTGATACGCCATCCATGAAAATACCCTCTCGCCGTTTTCCATGTGAAGGGGATAAAGCCAGAACTCAATTGTAAAATCCCCGATATTGTTGCCCGGCGCGAAAAGCGCGTTTGCGCTGTTGGGAACAATACTGACAGGAGACGATTCAAAAAGAACCGCGCCTGAACCCGCTCTTGCGTAAGTGCGATCCAAAGACGCTGTGCCGTCTGCTGCGGAAACTCTGTAATTTCCGGTTATGTCCCTGAAAAGAAAGGGCTCCCTTTCGTCAAAGGAGACGGACATGTCAAGCGCAGATTCGGATAAACGGGAGAAACTTCCCAATACGCCATAAGCTGCTGAATAACCTGCCGTGGATACACCTGTGGCCGATGATAACATCAATACAGAATTGGGCCTGAGCGCTCTTGTTTCCATTATGCCAGTTCTTGTTTCGGCGGCGCTCCAGGAAGCGCCCGCGCCAATTGTAATTGTCTTTTCTCCGATTGCGAACAGGCTACCTGAAACGGACAGGAATATGTATACTGATAAAATGAAAATTAATGCTTTTTTCATGGTTTTCGGTATATTTATCGGCAAAAACAGATATGGATAATCAGAAAAGTTCGCAAAATAACATTGAAGCTCAAAGCGCGCAGTCAGACGAAAAATCCTCACTTGAAATATTAAAAGCCGCGGCTCTGGACGCTCCTACAGAACCTGGCGTTTATATAATGAAGGACTGCGAAGGGCAAATAATATATGTCGGCAAGGCGAAATCATTAAGAAACCGCATTAAATCCTACTTCTCCGGTGAAAAAGATATTAAAACAGCCACGTTGATGCGTCATATAAGATCATTTGAAACCATTATCGTCTCAAGCGAATATGACGCTCTGCTCCTTGAAAATACGCTGATAAAACAACATTCGCCCAAGTACAACATCAATTTGAAAGACGGTAAATCTTATCCTGTCATTCGAATAACACATGAAGAGTATCCGCGCATCTTCCGCACGCGCCGCATTATCAAGGACGGCAGCCTTTATTTCGGGCCTTTTACAAATGTGCAGGGTGTAAACACGATGATGGAATTAATCGATAAACTTTTTCCCCTGCGCAAATGCAAGACGATAAAAAAAAACGGGCCATGCATGTATTACCATATAAACCGCTGTATGGCGCCGTGCTGCGGAAAAATAATTAAAGAGGATTATTCGCTTCATGTTCAAAGAGTGATAAAAATGCTCGAAGGCGAGACTGAGTCATTAATCATCGATCTTACCGCTCAAATGCACAACACTGCAAGAGCTTTACAGTTTGAAAGAGCCGCGCACATAAGGAATACAATCAGGGCGTTTGAAAACCTCGCCGGCGAAGACAGCTCTGTTGAGGATTTAAACCCCGAAGACAGGGACTATATCGCCTGGGTCGCCGAAGGGGTTTTAGCTACTTTTACCGTCTTTTCCATGCGCGGCGGAAAAATGACAGGAAGAGACCTCTACCGCACCCGTAGCGCTGCCGATGAACAGGAATCGCTGGAAATATTTATCACTTCTTTTTATGATTCCTTAAAACCTCCGCCTGCAAAGATTTTCCTGCAATCAGATATTAATATTAAAAATTTCGAATTAATTTTTAATTGGTTTAAAGAGAAATTCGACAGGAAGCCTGAGTTATTGGTTCCTGAAGAAAAGCATCATATCGCTATTCTTGCGATGGCAAGGCAAAATGCCGCTGAAGACCTGCGTAAAAGACTTAAGGAAAGGGGCGCAGGGCCCGCTCTTGATGAACTGATGAGGGTTTTGAACCTGGAAACAAGGCCGGAACGTATAGAAGGCTTCGATATAGCTCAATTGGACGGGAAACACCCGGTTGCCTCCCTTATCTCCTTTAAAAACGGGGCGCCGGACAAGAAAAACTACCGTTATTTTAAGCTGCGCACGGTAATCGGGATAGTGGACGACTTTGCCGCAATGCGCGAGGCTGTAAAACGCCGCTATTCGCGCCAGATACGCGAAGGTAAGGAACTTCCCGATTTAATACTTGTGGACGGCGGTATAGGGCAGGTTAACGCCGCCAAAGGCATTCTGGACGAACTTGGCATGGACTGCGATCTTATTGGGCTTGCCAAGCGTGAGGAAGAAATATGGCTGCCGGAAGCGAAAGAACCGGTCGTTTTATCGCGCCGGTCGGAGGCTTTAAAGGTTTTACAGTATGTACGGGACGAATGTCACCGTTTTGCCACAAATTTAAACAAAAAGCTCCGATCCGGGGATTTATTCTTCCCGATACTGGAATCCGTGGATGGAATCGGCCCAAAAAGGGCTGTTTCCATCATGAAAGCATATGAATCGATAGCAAATATAGCCGCCTGCGAGCCTTCGGAAATGGCCCAAAAGTGCCGAATCAGCGAAGAATCCGCCCGCGCAGTACGCGCGGTTGCCAAATTAACGCTGAAAGACAGGAAATTTAGTTAAAAACCTGTTTTTAACTAAGGACGCATTTTAAAAACTGAAGCGCTAAAATAACTTTGTTTAATAAAAATATTTTTAAAATTTTTTATTTTTATTCTTGACAAAAATACGATTTACTATTTATCATTTAACTAAATATGAATATTTTATTCATAAAAAACAAAATTGGAAAGGAGAAAAAGAAATGAGAAAAATTTCTATTCTAATGCTGGTAATGTTTGTACTGGCGACAGGAGCTGCACTTGCACAGGAAGCAATCGACAGTTTTTTTGACTTTGAAGTCAACGTAGGTTTCCCGGTTCACTGGTCAAACGGTCGTATGAAAGTTGCCGATGATATCGGTAAGAGTAAAGCTTACTGGATGGTTGAAGCATTACAAGATGCATATGACAAAACAGTAACAGCCAGTACTTCTATTGGACTTGCGGCAACATTTAATTTTTCACCAAAAATGGCAGTTATGATTGATGCGGATTTCTTTTATGGCGCGCAACTGACAGGAATTGGTGGTGGTTTGACAGATAGTTCGGCCTATCATAATGCTTTGTTTGGATTTGATATCTTCATCGGACCGCAGTTCTATCTTTACAACAAGGGACAATTGAGGATTCCGTTGTTTATCGGCCCCCACCTTTATTTCTTCGCAGGTGATCAATGGAACGATGCGTCACCTTATAAAGTTACTGATTTTCAGGCTGGTTTAGCCCTTGGTCTTGGCGTTCAGTTCCACTTTGACAAGAACATCTATATTTTCAGCCGCACCAATGTAGCATTTGATTTCTTCCGTATGGTGTCAATAGAGAATCGCCTTGATGATACAAATCCGGATACTGGAGAGGCTGTACCAGCCGGAACAGTTTCCCGCAACACCGGTGCTGCTCTTGGCTGGCTTGTAAAACCGTCAATCGGCGTAGGCATTAAGTTCTAAAGTACAAACAAACATGAAAAAAAGGCCGCTCGTTGAGCGGTCTTTTTTTTGTTGAATGGTTATGAAGATAAAACCACAGATGGCTTGTTCCATGGTTTTTACTTTGTTTTTGCTTTATATTCCTTAATAATTTCTTCAGGGGACTTACCGCTTTCCAGAAGTTCGATTATTCTTTTTTCACCAATTTCTTCCGCATTACTGAGGGCCTGGGCTTCATCATGACGCGCTTTTGACCATAAGCGCTCTCTTTCCCGAAATTCGGATTCAGCTGTTATGTTATAATATGCATTGATGGCTTGTTCCATAATTGGTAGATCAGTTTTGAAAGTATATTCCAGTTTGGTCATTTTCCTACCTTACGAAAAAAATATACTATACAAAAGGAAAGTTGACAAGTAAAAACAATGCTTTTCTGAACAGGCCGCTTAATAAGGTTCGCAGTTGTCGAACAAGTCCAATATAAAAAACAAATAATTTTTTTTTTTTTTTCATGCGTTTTAACACTTTTGAACCCATATAAGGTAAAGCAATTCTTGAGTTGCTTTTTGGGGGAAGAAGTTGAAAAATGAAAAATCTTCAGGAAAACTGAACTGGCATCCTGCTTTCCTTCAGGCGATTCAGCATGAGCTCTATGATTACCTGGATTTCCTTGAATTTAAGTATGAATACCAGCTTACCACTGAACCTTTGCGAATTGATTTGCTTGTTATAAAAAAGCCCAAGGATTTGATAATTGAAAAAAACATTGGAAAAATATTCAGATCAGAAAATATTATTGAATACAAAAGCCCTGACGATTATCTATCTATAAAGGATTTCTTAAAGGTATACGCATACGCGAATCTCTATGCCGCCATAACTCCTGATACGGATTTTTCTGATATTACGCTTACGTTTATAGAAAGCAGATATCCTCGTAAGTTATTAAAGTACCTTACAGAAATACGTAAATATAAGATTGAAGAAACATCAAGCGGAATCTACAATGTAAAAGGTGA
>JAIRQF010000022.1 GCA_031256635.1 Treponema sp.
AAAAATTTGATTGATAAACTTGACGGCGCTTTCACGCTTTTTAAATCCGGTGACGAGCTTGAGATGCGGACTATCGACAATATCTGTTTGCAGCTTCTTCAAGATATAAGGGAGCATCCTGACAGTTTTGTCGGATTTATTCTTGGCGGAGAAATTTCCAGCCAGGAACTGGCAAAAAGCTCCGTAAATACCGCGATTCTTTCCGCGTTAACCGCGCAGGAACTCAGGCTTCCAAACCATAAAATTCATAATATTGTCGCCGGAGCTCTTCTTCATGACATTGGAATGCTCAGGCTGTCCAAAGGCATTACCGAAAAAAAAGGCGGGCTTTCGGACGCCGAACTAGATCAGATTAAAAGCCATCCCATTCATACATCCAGAATTGTTACCAAGGAATTATACGGTCCGCGTGAAGTTAACCTAATCGCCCTGCAGCACCATGAACGATGGGACGGTATGGGCTATCCCGACAGGCTTACCGGCATGGCCATTGATATAGGCGCCCGTATTGTTTCTGTCGCTGACGCTTTTGAAGCCATGGTCAGCAAAAAATCCTACCGTAATTCGCTTGTTGGATATCAGGCAATAAAAAACCTTCTTGCCGATAATGCCCGCCGTTTTGATCCTTCTGTAATTATCGCGTTTACAAAAATAATCGGAATATACCCGATAAACTCAATTGTCCGGTTAAATAACGGCTCTGTCGCAAGAGTTACAAGCATTCATATCGCCGCTCCCATGCGCCCTGTTATTCAATTGCTGGTTGATGAAAACGGCAGGTTTTCAGATTCGCGCAGCCCGGTAATGATCGATCTATTGGACGATAAATCCCTGTTTATAAAAGAAGCGGTCGCAAAAAAAGAAATCCTCGATCAATATGCCTAGCCGGAACAAAACCACTCATTCAGCGGGAAAAATCGGAGAAGAACAGGCGGCATGCGCTCTTGTCAACGCCGGAATGGAAATAATCGCCAAAAATTTTCGCTCAAAAAACGGTGAAATTGATATTATCGCCGTTGACGGCGAAACTATCGTTTTTGTGGAAGTAAAAGCATGGGCATCATATGAATTTGAAAATCTCCGGTACAGTATTGATATCAAAAAACAAAATAAAATAATTAAAACCGCTAAGTATTTCCTGCTTGAAAATCGAAAATATAGTAATATGTCGATTCGTTTTGATGTCGTATTCGTACAAAATAATCAGGTTACCCATCTTGCGTCAGCCTTCACGGAGAGTGTATGATAACAGAACAGGCTTTGAATGCTGAAGCGCCGGATTTGTTACATGCAAAATGGTCAGGCAGGCTGGAAGTGTTACGGGATCGCATTAATGATGAGAACTATCTCCATGCGGCAATTCAAAGACTTGCTCTTGTTTTAAGCAATGAGCTGATGGATATTTCTTCGGAGGGCAGCCGTAATGAGCAGCGGAAAAGGCGGAAATAACCGCAAGAATCGCCAGCGTTTTTCCGGGCGAAGAGATGAGTCCGGAAAGCACTCCAAAAAACATTCAGAGAATGTGGTTTTTGAGGAAAAATTCGAAAAAAACCGGGTAAGCCCGCAGGAACGGCCGCAGTGGACAGCTCCTGTACTTCCGGCGAATCCCATAAGTACGCCTGATTGCCCGTGGTGCGGAAACCCAATTAAAGATATTGCCACCGCAATCTGCGATAAAGAAACAGGCAGCCCCGTGCATTTTGATTGTGTGCTTTCCCGTATTGCCGGAACGGAAAGCCTCGGACCAAACGAAAGTATTTGTTATATTGGCGGCGGCCGTTTTGGAGTTGTTCATTATAATAACCCGCCTGATACAAAGGATTTTTCCATCAAAAAAATTTTTGAGTGGGAATCTAAAGATGTTAACAATGAGTGGCGGCGGCCAATAAGCGAATATTTCTCGATTACCTGAATAAAAAACCGGATACTTACCGGGATAAAAATAAGCTAAAAGGAAAAAGAAATGATTGGAATTATCGGCGCGATGGAAGATGAAATAAGCCTGCTTTGCAGGGAAATGGGAACTTCTACCGCCTTAAAAATACATATGTTTGAGTTTCAAACCGGGAAAATTCACGGAAAGGATGTAACAATTCTGCGCTGTGATGTCGGCAAGGTTAACGCCGCGGTCGGCTGCGCTTTAATGATTCAGCAGTTCAAGCCGGAATGCGTTATCAATACAGGTTCCGCCGGAGGAATAAATCCTTCCTTAACGGTGGGAGACGCGATAATATCGTCCGGGCTGATTTATCATGATGTTGACGTTACAGCTTTTAATTATTTGCCGGGGCAGATCCCAAGGCAGCCGCAAATATTTCCTGTAGATGAAAAACTTGTAAGTTACGCGGTGGCCGCTGTTGAAGAATTAAAAAGCGAGAATATTCTCCCAGGATCATTTAATCACAGACGCGGCATTATAGGATCGGGAGATATTTTCATGCATGAGCCTGAACGCATCGCGAATGTCCGCAAGGCTTTTCCGGAAATTGCCGCGGTTGAAATGGAAGGAGCCGCGATTGCGCATTGCTGCAATCTTCTTTCTGTTCCTGTTCTTGTAATACGCGCCCTCTCCGATGTCGCAGGCACTCAATCGCCTGTCAGTTTTAAGGAATTTTTACCTGTAGCTTCCAGACATTCCGCGCAAATAGTGATGAGAATCATAAAAAAGATATAAAGGTCACTTCCTTTGGCGGTATGGGTTACGCTGATTGCGTAAAAATTGCTGATATACCGCGCTGCTTTCGTAATAGCCATGCAAACCCTTATATGATGATGATTCATCGCAGCGGTACAATTCCATTAACCGCGGAAAAAGGGGCGATGACATTATCTCTGACGTACGATAACGCGGAAGACGGGGTAACGCGGCGGGGAGCATGTGATTCCTTACAAGAAAGCAGATGTCAGTAATCAGCGGTGTATTAAAACCGAGCCGCTCAAGAAAGCGGCGGGCTTGAATTTCACCGAGTTCCGCGTGGCCTTCATACCGGTGATTTCCCGCGGAAGATGAAATTGGTTTTCCTAAATCATGGAGCAAAAGTCCCAAAGACAGAGAAAGATCATAACTGCCTGATTTCCTGTGACGCAGTGTTTCCATCGTGTGTTCCCACGCGTTTCCTTCGGGGTGAAATTCTTTTGAATGATCCGCTTCTTCAAGAGCGGCAAGCTCCGGCCAGTACTTTTTTAAAAAGCCGCAATTTTTTAGAAGTTCAAAACCTATTCCGGGATTTGGAGCTGTTATCAGCTCGCATAAAAAGACACGCAGTTCTTCCTGACATGGCAGAGAACATTCCTGTAAATTATAAAAAATTTCCGCTGTTTTATTCAGATCTTGTTTATATTCTTTTATATTTGTGATTATTAAATATTTTGATAAAATCAACGCGGCGTCTTTTAACGCGCTGATACGATCGGCGTTATATTTTATGTTTTCATTAATAACATCAAATATATTTTTGTTTTCTTTGCCTGTTTTTTTATCTTGTCTAATTTCCTTTAACACAGGATAAACACCGCGCGGATCGTAATAAGTGCCGGAAAAACAATCCCTGTAAAATTCTAAAATGGGAAACGACGGATGATTTTCATTGAATGAATCCGCGCACCTTAAATACCATGTTTGATTCCCGTTATTAAGAGCGGCATCCGCAAGAGAAACGCCCGGATACCGCAGTTTTTCAAAAAGTTTAGCAAGTTCCGCCGTGCTTGCGTTTGTAAGAATAAAGTGATTATTTTCGGCTTTTCCGGCACCTTCAGCCGGCCGGGATTCAAGCCATTTATCAATCGCGCCATAACCATGAAGATATACAGAAAAACCGTTTTTACAAATCATTTCCGGAACGCTCTGCTCCCGGTTTAGGTTCATGGCGCATTCCTTTCTACCGGGCGTACTCTGTTATTCTTGTCTCCCTGATCATTGTCACTTTGATGCGGCCAGGATAGCGAAGATCGTTTTCGATTTTCTTGGCGATTTCCTTTGCCAGCTCTCTTGTCTGATCATCGTTGATAGCTTCATTGTTTACAAGGATGCGAAGTTCACGGCCTGCCTGGATAGCGAATGATTTATCAACGCCGGTAAAACCCGTCGCAATAGCTTCAAGGTTCTCAAGGCGCTTCATATAATTATCGAGAGTTTCCTTGCGCGCTCCGGGTCTGGCCGCGGAAATAGCGTCCGCGATTTGTACGATTACAGCTTCGATACAGGTCGGCTCAATGTCATTATGGTGGCTGCCGATTGAGTTGATTATCCGTTGATCTTCTCCCATTTTACGCGCCATGTCCATGCCTATTTCCGCGTGGTTCAGGTCGGAATCGGATTCAACCCCTTTTCCGATGTCGTGTAAAAGCGCGGCGCGTTTTGCAAGGTCGCGGTTGCAGCCGATTTCGGCGGCCAGCATGCCCGCTATAACGGCTACTTCCCTTGAATGGTGAAGTACATTCTGACCGTAACTTGTGCGGAAATAAAGACGCCCAAGCGCACGGACAGCTTCCTGCTTAATATTATGGATACCCATGTCAAAGAGGACTTTTTCGCCTTCTTCAAAAATTTTCTGCGAAATGTCCTTACTGACCTTGATAACAATTTCTTCAATTCGCGCCGGATGGATACGCCCGTCAAGAATGAGCCGCTCAAGAGCGATTTTCGCAATCTCGCGGCGGACAGGATCAAAACAGGAAATAACAACAGCTTCGGGCGTATCATCGATGATGATATCCGCGCCTGTTAATGTTTCCAGAGTGCGGATATTTCTGCCTTCGCGGCCGATTATACGCCCCTTCATTTCATCGTTCGGCAATGTAACGGTAGTGACCGTAACATCGCCTGTTACTTCTGTCGCCAGCCTTTGAATTGTTGTGACAAGGATATCCCGGGCCCTTTTTTCAGCCGCGAGATTCGCTTCCTGCTCGATTTTGTTTACAAGCGATTGCGCGTCGTGTTTTGCCTCGTTTTCCAGATCCTGTATGATTAAAGCTTTTGCTTCTTCGGAAGTTAATCCCGAAATACGTTCAAGCTCCGCCCTGTACCGCAGTTCCTCTTTGGAAAGCGCGTCCTCGCGGCTCTGAAAAACTTTTTCCTTCTCGACAAATTGCTGCTCTGTACGCTCAATTTGAGCGGTTTTTTTATCTATCGCTTCTTCTTTTTGTACAACCCGGCGTTCATACCGTTGTAACTCAGCCCTGCGTTCCCGGGTCTCCCTCTCCTGCTGGTTTCTTTCACGAATTACTTGTTCTTTTGCTTCCAGAAGAATCTCTTTCTTCTTTGCTTCCGCCTCTTTTATTGCGTCAATTTTTATCCGTTCTGCAAATTGCTCAGATGCCGTAAGTTGAAATCTGGCATATAGCCATCTAATAATCCAGCCTAAGATTAACCCGGCAAGAGGGAGGATAATATACCATATCCACGAAGTCATTGCTTCACCCCTTACCGAAGAATATTCAAATTCATTGTAATTTTAGACTAAAAACGCGGAAATGTCAAGAATTATCCTTAGATAATAGAAAATATTACTTATATTGTACTAACTCCATGTTTTTTCGCGGCATTTATTAAATCCTTGTCCAGTGTGCAGAACCTGTTTCAAAATCAGTAATAAAATTAACAAATGACAGCATTAGAAAAAAATACGCAGTTTCATCTTCGGAAAAACGGTTGTGCCGGATTAAATTCCTGAAAACATTCGCGGTTTCATACCAATTTAGCTGAGGAATATATACATCATCATTTTCATCTAGAGCGTCATATATCGTTCTAGGTAACTGACGTTTTGCCAGCCCGAATAAGGGTTTGCGCAGCATCGAACCACAGGTTCGCGACCAGGGCTGACAAAATGTGGTGTAGCAAAATACCGCAGAGGGCATAGCCCGAACGGTGTTTTGCAGAACCCGAACCTCCCGAACAGGGCGGTGGGTAGTTACCGTTTGTTACACAGACTAGTGAGTTCACTAGTTCCCATATTTTGAAAATCAGTATAAGTCTATATCTCATAAAGAATTAGTGTTGCTAGTTCTATCAATCTAATTATTTAGAA
>JAIRQF010000059.1 GCA_031256635.1 Treponema sp.
CTTGATGAATGGCTGGCAAATATCGGATTGTCAAAAATGCGCCCGTCCAGCACGGACGAGGTAAAAGTCGCGAAAGGCAACACCAATTCCAAAATACAGGCGCTTTATGAAAAGGCGCAGGGTAAACTTGAAGGCGCGAAATCCTTGCTTAAGGCAAAAGACAAGGAGCGCGTTGATGTCGAGAATATGCTGCGTGACAGAGTAAATTCCCTATATGAAAAACATCCTCTTCGCGAGTTTGGCGAGGTAAGCGATACATATACCGACGGGCAAAAAGCGTCAATCAATGAAATTCAAAATCTGCTTAAGGTTTTACTTAAAAATGATCACGATCTGGAAGTAAGCATCAGGGATTTTGCCAATGCCGACACGGATGTACAGAGCCTTGCCGAAAAACTTGCAAGTGAAGGCGGAAGCTCTGTTACGATTGATACAGGCGCGATTGATACCGAATGTGAAACCATCCGTCAAATGGCGAAAATGACAATCGGGCGGCAGGGTAATCACTTTCCCATTTTAACCAACGAATATTATCACAGCGTTCCAAACGATGTGGCTACACGGGAAAACATCATTACCATGCTCGCCAGAATAGAGAGCATAGACGCTGAAGCTTTCTGCCGCATATATAAAAATAAATTAAACCGCATTACCCCGTATGTTTTGCTTTTAGCTACATACGGCGATATGGGTTTCTGCTGGGAGCCGTTTGACCGTTTTAACAGAGCCACCAGCCGCGGCCGTATTATTGTCCCAATGTACCCCAGAAATTTATACATCGCTGTTTTGACGGCGGTTGCCGATCTTCGCTGGCAGGTAGCCAAGGAAAAAGCGTCATTTTACTGGATGGAAGAAGGGCTTACAGGAAATTATTATCAGTGGTTCCAGGCGCAAAAATTAAAAGGCGATATTAAGGAATATTTTATCCGTGATTATATTCTGTGGATGACAAAAGAATCGGAAGGAATTCAGAAACTTGATAAGGATGTCCGGGGCGCTTTCTGGCGGCACATGCCGTTTACAAGGGAAGTGAAAGAAAAACTCAAAAACCGCAATCTGATTTATCAGGAATTATATCAGCGTGATGTAAACCGCACAATGTCTGACGGTTATTAAGATCGGACATTAAATATAATTATATTGATATTAAAATAATCCTTGTGTTCACTGAATACTCGAAGTAAAATATTATTTACGGATAGTGTTATATCCGAACAATGAAACAAGGAGCATATTTATGGGTGTTTTTGATTCGATTAAAGAAAAACTTTTTGGCAAAAAGACAGCGGAACCAGCCAAGACTGAAGTTATTCAGCCTAATTATTCAGCACCGTCAGGGACAGCGGCAGCGGCGATAGCGGCAGGAAAAGCCGCCGCGGCAAGAGCAGAAATAGCCGCCAAGATTGCTGAGGTTTCAAAACCGGCGCAACCTGTCGACATTGAAGCTATTATGGAAGCCGCTGTGAAAGCGAAAGGCATTAAGCTTAACTGGCGCGAATCCATTGTCGACTTATTGAAAGCGCTTGATCTTGACAGCAGTCTTGCTGCTCGAAAGGAACTTGCCGCCGATTTAAAATATTCAGGCCCTCACGCGGACGGTTCCGCAGAGAAGAACATCTGGTTGCACAAAGAAGTTATGAAGGCGCTTGCCGCAAACGGCGGAAAAGTACCGAAAGAATTATTAAAATAGATAGCCGCTTGCAAAACTGAAGTTTTGCAAGAGCTTCTAAATTCTCGTAATATTACAAGGCGCATATGTTTGCGCCTTGCTTCTATTAAAATAGAATAGTATACTTCACTCATGAAATTCACCTCACAAAACATGGGCAAGTTAAGCCCGCGACTTGTTTCCTTTATCATAGCGGGAATATTGGTGCTGATTTTTTTGGCTACCAGTGTTTTTATAGTCGATCAGACTGAACAGGCTGTTATTACCCGATTTGGAAAATTTATCGGTATAAGGGATCCCGGCCTTCACTTTAAGCTGCCCTTTGGTATTGACCGCAATTATACGGTCAATGTCAGGACTGTACAAACCGAAGAGTTCGGTTATCGCACAACAAGGGGAGGAAATTTCCCCGCATACTCCAGTCAGTCAATTGAATCTGTCATGCTTACAGGCGATTTGAATATTGTCGATGTTGAATGGATTATCCAGTACCGTGTTGTTGATCCAAAGGCATGGGTTTTTAACGTACAGGAGCGCACCGAAACAATCCGCGATGTGTCCCGTTCCGTTATCAATATGCTTGTCGGCGACCGCGCCATTATGGATATCATGGGCGTTGAACGCAGCGCAATCGAAACCGAGTCTTCCATTATCATGAACGATACTTTCAATGACTACGCGCTTGGCATCAATGTTATCGCTGTCAGGCTGCAGAATGTCACCCCTCCGTCGGGACAGGTGCAGGAAGCTTTTGAGGATGTTAACAGGGCGATTCAGGATCGCGAGCGTCTTATCAATGAGGGGCAGCAGTCATACAACGAGGCGATTCCAAGGGCGAGAGGCGAAGCCGACAGGATGGTTCAGGAAGCGCAAGGTTACGCGCTTGAACGCGTGAACAGGGCAAACGGCGATGTCGCCCGTTTTATTTCCGTATTCGCGGAATACAGCCGCGCGCCTGACGTTACAAGGCAGCGTTTGTATTATGAAATGATTGAAGAAGTGTTCATGAACGAGACGGATATGACAATTATTGACCGAAACCTTAATAATTTCCTGCCTCTTATGAACGTGGGAGGAAGATAATGAAAAAATTTTTTACAACGTTAGTTGTTATATTCATCATAATAATTGCCATTGTTATTGCGGGCCCCTTGTTTGTCGTGAACGAAGGTGAGCAGGTTGTTATCGTTCAATTGGGAAGGATAACCAATGTTATTACCGACGCCGGACTTCATTTTAAAGTACCGTTTATTGACGAAGTCGTCCGTTACCCCAAAAAGATTATGGCGTGGAACGGAGAGGCAAATATCATACCGACAGCGGAAAGACAGTTCATATATGTTGACGTAGTGGCGCGCTGGCGTATTTCCGATCCAAAGGTGTATTACGAATCCATTAACACTGTTAACGCCGCTTACTCAAAACTTTCTGAAATTATCGACTCGGCTGTCCGTACTGTTGTCGCTGAAAACCCTTTAATTGAATCGGTGCGCAATTCAAATTCCATTATTGAACGCGGTACAAGCACAGATGATCTTGGCCTTGGGGAAGGTATCGAAGTTGAAATTATCACTACAACAACACAGGCAAATTCCAGTCATGATCCCATTGTCCGCGGCCGCCGGCAGCTTGCCGAATTGATTCTTGCCCGTTCCAGGCAGAACATGGAACGCGAGTTCGGTATAACGCTGATTGATGTAGTAACGCGTCAAATCAGTTATTCTCCGGAGCTTACACCCAGCGTTCACGCGCGCATGATCAGGGAACGTAATCAGCTTGCAATGCTTTACCGTTCAGACGGAGAAGGCCGCAAAGCGGAATGGATGGGAAGAATGGACAGGGACAGGCGCGAAGTAATATCTGCCGCTTATTCCCAGTCGCAGACAATCATGGGAACGGCTGACGCCGAAGCCGCAAGGATTTACGCTGATGCTTATAACAGGGACGCGTCAACCAGAAATTTTTATGATTACTGGAGATCGATAGAATCGTACCGTCAGACAATGCCCAAGTTTAATAAAACCCTTACTACAGACATGGATTATTTCCGTTTTCTGTATAATCCCAGATAGGCGATGTAAAAGTAAGCATGCTTAATGTTTATATTTCTGATGTAGATAACAAACCCGCTGTCTTTTTTAACTCAAGGCTTGATCCGCGTTCCTTCGCGAGAACCAAAATGTCCCAAAGCATGACCGAACAGGGTTTTATTGTAAACCCTGACGGCTCGCATGAAATATGGAGAGCATCGGGAATTGATGAAAAAGACGGCTTCATGCAGTTCTGGGGCCCTCTGTTCAGCGGAAAAAGACTTGATTCCCTCATTGATGAAGCTGTTTCAAAGACAGACAGCGCGGCAGATCAAAGCGCACTGGACGCGGTTGTTCTGTGGATTAGGGCAAAAATGCTGTTAGGTGAAACTCTTTCCGCCGCCAATCCCGGCGCCGCGTTTGTCCGCTGCGAAGACGGGAAACCGGATCATTTAAAGAGCGGCATTTTTTTCTCACCTGAATATTTATCAACCCGGTGTCTTTTAATGGAAAGCTCGGATAAATATCCGTCGGATAAAAATCCGTCGGAAAAAGATCCGGTTGACCGTTATAACAGTCCTGATCTGAAAGGTTTGGATACATCGGCTTTTTGCGCCGGAGTTATGCTGTATACGCTCTTCGCAAAAGCACACCCATTTCTTTCCGGCAGCGTTTATCAGGATATGAGGGAAGGAGTATTTCTGCCCATTCATCTTGCCGCGCCGAATTTAAATGAAAAACTTTCCGGCCTTATTCAATCCGCGCTCATGCTGCCTGCCGCGAATAACAAACCTCCTGTCAAGGCTGCGGATATTCTTACGAATATACTTAAAACATTAATAAGTAATAATAATGAAATCGTTTCCGTTTCTTCGCTGTTTAATGTATTGTCAGAGGAAAAATCACTGCAAATTGAAAATGAAAAGAACCGCTATCTTTCCAGACAAAAAAAAATCGTTAAAACAAAACGTTTTATACTTCGCAACAGAACCGTTTTATTGATTGCCGCCGCGGTTCTTGTTTCTGTCATTTTAGTTATTTTCGGCATGATGGATAGTATCTCCAAGCGTCCGACAACCGCGGGAATGTATCCTGATAATGTTATATACGCCTATTTTAACGCGTTCAGTTCTCTGGATCATGTGTTAATGGAAGCATGCCTGGACGGTGCGAGTAAAGCCGATCTAAGCGCGGCTATCAGCATAACCGCAATTACAAGAACAAGAATGGCATATGAATCATCGATGCAGGGTATAATTACGGCTGAAGAATGGAGGGAAAACGGAGGAGAACTGCCCGCTCCCGATGTTTTTGGCGTAACGAATTTATCGATCTCTCAGGCAGGCGGCAGTATGGATGAAGGTATTGTAACTTACCGTGTTACTTACCAGCTTTGGCCTCTTGGCGAAGATCTGCCGTATAACCGCACCGATATTATGATATTAAAAATTGACAGAAAGAAAAATTGGCGGATAACGGAGATTCAGCGTACAGAAAGACAGTGATATCATTTTTTGCTTACCAATCACTGGAAACAATTTTTCTTTTCAGCTAACCATTCATTTATCAAACTGCGTGACAGAGAGCCTTCGGCCGGCAGCTCAGGCAGATTGTCTTTTGTAAACCATGCGGCGTCTTCTATTTCCTCTCCGTCCGGATTAATTGTTCCTGATAAGTACCGCGCTCTAAAGCCAATCATCAGCGAGTTCGGGAAAGGCCACGGCTGGGAGGCGGCATATTCGATATTTTCTACTTCGATGTTTATCTCTTCTCGGATTTCTCTCGCTGCTGTTTCCTCAAGCGATTCTCCGGCTTCATTAAAACCTGATATGTGGCTGTAAACACCCTGCTTGAATCTTTTGTTATGCGCAAGCAGGATTCGGTTGTCATTATCTGTGATGATTACAATAACAGCCGGACAAATTCTCGGAAACTCCATCCGTCCGCATTTCGGACAAAGACGGTGTTCCCCTCCGGGAACATCGTTGTTTTCCGCGCCGCAGGATCCGCAAAAGCGCGATTCCTGCCTCCACCCGGAAATGTGGCATGCGCGCATAATTTTTGATAATTTTACGTCTTCTTTCCCGGCTGCGCTGAACATGGAAAGAAGATGGCGAACGGGAATTCGTTTCCAGTTTACAGGCAAAACAGTTTCCGGGGGAATATATACTCCGGTTATTATGGAAGGGGGAGAGCCGTCAACCGCGGGAACTTCAAAAATTTGCGTATCTTTAAATTCTTTGGATAATTCAAGCGGCAATTCTTCGGTTATCTGTGAATCAGAAGTATTTTGCGGAACAAGTAAACCATCACTCTGAAAGAAAAACGCCTTTTTTTCCATAATTTTATCATAATTTGTTTTTATTTGTTTATCAATTATTTTTATTTTATATTATAATTGTACGTGTCAATTTATTTTTTTCCGTAAAGGAGGCTATTTTGAACAGTATGAATTATCTTGAGATGCTGCCGCTGAGCAGTATCACTAAATACGCAAAGGGGCATCCTAAAGACGGAGTCTCTTTTTCGGGCTATCCAAGAGCGCACCCGTCGGATAAAAATAAACTTATTCTTGTAAATGACCCGCTGGGAAACGAGCCGACAGTTCTGGAATTTAAACTTGATGATATTCTTTTTGTTGAGGAGGTTCCTTCCGCCGTTACCGAAACAGGCGAAGGCGTGCCTCTTGTAAAACTTTGGATACAGCGCGGAGCGGTCGGAGTGATTCTTGAACCGTTTGAAGTAAACGATCAGATTCACTTTGCAGGGAAGGTCCGGGCAATTAAGGAACGTATTTTGCGCTGGCAGCAGGCGGCAGTTTAGTTTATTAATAAATGGATACACCGGCAGTCTCTCAATTTAATTCCGCTGCGGGTCTCCCAATGTTTATGATGCCGGATGGAGAAAATGTCCGCTGCGATCTTTGTCCCAAAAACTGCAAAATAAAAACCGGAAATTTCGGATCATGCGGGGTCAGGGGCAATAAAGGCGGGAAGGGAATAATTCCGTATTACGGGCTTATTTCCGCGTTAGCTGTCGATCCTGTTGAAAAAAAGCCGCTTTATCATTTTAAACCCGGATCAAAAATACTTTCACTCGGGTTTGCAGGATGCAACCTCCGCTGCCCTTTTTGCCAAAACTGGCAAATATCGCAGATAAATCAACGCTCACAGATAAATCAGCGCTCACAAAAAACTGATATCAGCGATTTGGGCAGGCGTATGCAGAGCGGAGAAATTATTTCCGCAGCGCTGCGGCAGGATTCACCGTCCATTGCCTACACATACTCAGAACCTCTTGTTCATATCGAGTATATTCTGGATTGCATGGCGCTTGCGCGCAGGCACGGGATTGCGAATGTTCTTGTAACGAACGGCTGTATTAAACCTGAAGCTGCTGCCGCTGTTCTTAAATTGACTGATGCCGCCAATGTCGATTTAAAATGTTTTTCCGCGGACACTTATAAAAATTGTTTGGGCGGCGATTTGGAAGCGGTGCTTGATTTTATCAGGTTATGCAGAAAAATGAATGTTCACATTGAAATAACCACATTGGTTGTACCGGATTTGAATGATTCAAGGGAAGAACTGGATGCGGCTGCGGATTTTATCGCGTCTGTCGATAAAGATATTCCATGGTTTCTTTCCGCGTATCATCCCGATTACCGCTGGAACGCGCCGCCTACAGATCCTGTTTTTTTATTAAGAACGGCAAAAGAAGCCGGAAAGAAACTAACCTATGTTTATACCGGAAATTTTTCATCGGATAATAATACACATTGCGCTTCCTGCGGCGCTGTTCTTGTGAAACGCAGAGGTTATAACGCGGATACTTCGGGATTAATTAATAACACATGCGCGGCTTGCGGAAAAATAACAGATATAGTTATATAAAATCAAAGGCTCTTGCAAAACTTCAGTTTTGTAAGAGCTTCCTTAAATACCGCAGTTTTGCAGGGCGTTAGCCCGAAAAACTGCTTAGCCGCAGCATCGAACCAAAGGTTCGCACTAATCGTGTTTTGCAAGCGGCTAATCATTTTAATCTTATTGACTATCGGGTTGTTTTCTGTTTAAACAATTATTATGAAAAAACTTGCGCAATATATGCAATTTGTAAATAAATACGGGCCGTGCGCTCTTGTTGCCGGCGGTTCTGACGGCCTTGGCGCCGCATTTGCCGAAGCGCTTGCGCGCAGGGGTTTAAACCTTGTTTTAATTGCGCGCAATAAAGCAAGGCTGGACGAAACGGCAAAACGAATCAGGGATAAATATTCTGTTGATGTTTCTGTTATTACATGCGATCTTGCCTACTATGAAAATGCAAAAAACCTCATACAGGAACATATTTGTGCGGATAAGAATAATTCCTACGGTGCTTCAATCGGTATATTGGTTTATAACGCGGCATTCGCTCCAATCGGGTTATTCGAAAATACAGACGAAGAGAGTTTATCTCTTGCTGCGGCTGTTAATGTAAGAACGCCGCTGTTACTTACAAAATTTTTATCCGCGCAAATGATTCAAAACAGGCGCGGAGGCATTGTGCTGATGTCTTCTCTTGCAGGCGCGCAGGGAAGTCCCAATCTTGCGGCATATGCCGCAACAAAATCATTTAACGCGGTGCTTGCCGAAGGCTTATGGAAAGAACTCAAACCGCACGGCGTTGATGTAATCGGATGCTGCGCCGGCGCGGTACTTACGCCGGGTTATCAGCAGGCAGAAAAAGTTAAAAAAGCGCCCGGAACATTACCAGCGAAAGAAGTAGCGGAACAGACATTGAAAGCTCTTGGAAAGGGGCCTGTTGTTATTCCGGGAACAATTAATAAAATAGCGCGTTTTGTTTTAACGCGGCTTTTGACCAGAAAGGCTGCGATTAATATAATGTCAAATAATACAGGAAACTTATTATGAAAATGTGGATTTTAGGATTTTTTACAACTATTATCGCGTATGCCGGAATAACTTTTTTGCACATAATTCTGCCGGTTAAAAAAATCAATGGTTATGTGAAACATGAAAAAACAGGTGAGGTTCTGAAATACCGCATTAACGGAAAAATGGTTCTCCCTTTAAGCATTCTTATTTGGTTTGGTTTAGGATATTTTAGTATAGTTCCTTTTGACTGGCTTTATCAGGTAAGGTGGCCGGGGCTTGTCTGCGCAGTTGTTATCGGGCTTATATTTTCTTTTATACTTGTTTTAAAGGTTCCTTCTTCAGGAAAACCTTTTATCGCTGATTTCTGGTTTGGAAGAATTTGGAATCCGCAAATCGGAAATGGTTTTATTGACGCAAAGATGTGGCTTTATTTAATCGGAGCCGTAATGCTTCAATTGAACGCGCTTTCATTCGCGGCGTATCACATACAGGAAATGCAAAGAACAGGTCAATTAATTAACTCAGGCTTTTTATTCGGAGCCGCGATGACATCATGGTTTTGTTGGGATTATTTGATTTTTGAAAAAGTTCATCTTTACACATACGATCTTTTCGCTGAAAGAGTAGGTTTTAAATTGGGCTTTGGCTGCCTTACCTTTTATCCGTATTTTTATATTATCCCGCTCTGGTGTACAGTTAATCTTCCCAATCCGGGCCATCCGCTTTGGCTTACAATTTTATTTGCCTGTATTTTTCTTTTTGGATGGATCTTCACGCGCGGCGCGAATCTGCAAAAATATTTATTTAAGACCGCGCCTGATAAGAAATTCCTCTGGATGAAACCGGAAGTCCTTACCGATGGAAAACTCAGTCTTCTTGTCAGCGGATACTGGGGCGCAAGCCGCCATATAAACTACATGGGCGAGATTATTCAGGCAATTGCCATCGCTCTTTCTGCGGGTTACCCTGGTGTTTGGCAGGTGTGGCTGTATCCAATTTACTATATCGGGCTTTTGTTCTCCCGTCAGGCGGATGATGATAAAATCTGCAAAGCAAAATACGAAGAACTGTGGGATGATTATAAGAAGAAAGTAAAGTACAGGATCATTCCCTTTATATATTAAAATATGAAAGAAATATTTGAAAATCAACTGCTTGCGGCATTAGCGACATTAATGCAATGTTTTGAAAATTGCCCTGATACTGAATGGGAAGAATCACATAACGACGCTCCTTTTTCTCAAGTAATGTTTCATGCTTTATTTTTTACAGATTTTTATTTATCTGTGAACGAAATTGAATTCAAATTACAGAAATTCCACATTGATAATAAGAACTTATTCAGGGATTATGAAGAATTGGAATACAGAAAAGCGGAGCATGTCTATTCCAGGGAAGAGATAAAAAAGTATTTTGATTTTTGTTTTTTCAAAGTAAAGGATTATTTTAAGGATATCAAGAGCGGAACTTTTACAGAAGACAGCGCGTTTAAAAAAATGACAGTATGCGAATTATTTATTTATCTTATCAGGCATATACAGCATCACGCCGCGCAATTGGGTTTAAGAATACAGCAAATAACAGGTAAGGAATTAATCTGGGTTTCATCCGGATGGAACTTGTGAGACAAGTTATTTGGCTTTATCCAAACGACGGGTGTTGAAATCCGTATTTATTTTGATTCTTTTTCTTTCCCTGTTTTTCCGCAATTTGTTCTTGAACCATCCTTGCGGTGATATTCCTGGCAGGCTTTACAATCACCGTGACGATTACAGGGATAAGTACATTTACATTCATTGTTTTGATTCGGCATAGTCCTCTCCTGTATTAAGTATAGCACTTTTTACTATTGACAATACCACTATACTATGATTAAGTAATTGGAATATGCGTCAATTTGAAGTAGTGTCTCCGTTCAAGCCCGCAGGCGATCAGGGTGAGGCGATTGCCGCTCTTGCCGGCGGAATTAAAGCGGGTGATAAATATCAGGTATTGCAGGGCGTAACAGGTTCGGGCAAGACATTTACCATGGCGAAGATTGTTGAGGCTGTGCAGATGCCGACTCTTGTTGTAAGCCATAATAAAACGCTTGCCGCGCAGCTTTACCGCGAATTTAAAAGTTTTTTTCCCAATAACGCTGTTGAGTATTTTGTTTCATACTACGACTATTATCAGCCGGAAGCGTATGTCGCAAGCCGCGATTTATATATCGAAAAAGACTCGTCAATTAACGCCGAGATAGAGCGTATGCGCCTGTCCGCGGCGAGAAGTATGATGGAACGTGAAGATGTAATCATCGTAGCGACAGTATCCTGTATTTACGGAATGGTAACGCCCGATGTTTATAAAAAAATGAACGCGACTGTCGCGAAAGGCGAGACTTTTGATGTTGACCATCTGATGCGGCGCTTTGTTGAGCTGCAATATGAACGCAATGACGCAGTTCTTGAAAGGGGCCGTTTTCGCCGCAGAGGCGAGACGCTGGAAATTTATCCCGCTTATATGGAAGAGGCGTATCGAATTGATTTTGACTGGGATCGCGTTGAGCGAATCCGTCATTTTAATCCCGTGTCAGGCGAAATGCTGGAAGATATTGACCGCGCCCTTATTTATCCGGCAAAGCAGTTTGTTTTGCCCGGAGAGATGATAACTAATTCGTTAGGCGCTATCAGACAGGAACTGAAAGAGAGACTTGAATATTTTCAGAAGAACGGAAAGATAATGGAAGCTGAACGCCTTAAAACGCGCGTTGAATATGATTTGGAAATGTTATCTGAAATGGGCTACTGCCCCGGAATCGAAAATTATTCCGCTGTTTTGGCAGGCCGCAAACCTGGAGAATCTCCCGATACGCTGGTCGATTATCTTCCGAAAAGGCATCTTACCTTTATTGACGAAAGCCATGTAACGCTCCCTCAGTTGGGCGCGATGTACGCAGGGGATCGCAGCCGAAAACAGAGCCTTGTAGATTACGGTTTCCGCCTTCCCTGCGCTCTTGATAACCGGCCTCTCCGCTATGATGAATTTGTAGAGCGCCTTGATAAAACCGTCTTTGTTTCCGCTACTCCCGGAAAAACCGAAGTCCAGCAGTCATCGCGCGTTGTGCAGCAGCTAATCCGGCCGACCGGCCTTCTGGATCCGGAAATTGAAGTGCGTCCAAGCGAAGGCCAGATGGAAGATATTTACGGAGAGGTTATTAAACGCATCAAGGCCGGAGAGCGATCCCTCATTCTTACGCTTACAAAAAAAATGGCGGAAGACTTAACAGATTACCTTTCTGGTCTTGGATTGAAAGTACGCTATATTCACAGCGAAGTGGAAACAATTGAGCGCGTGGAAATTCTGACTCAATTACGGCAGGGCAGCTTTGACATTCTTGTCGGAATCAATCTGTTACGCGAAGGAATAGACCTTCCTGAAGTTTCTTTCATCGCGATTCTTGACGCTGACAAGATCGGTTTTCTGCGTTCTCTTACAAGCCTTGTTCAGATAATCGGGCGCGCCGCGCGCAACGCCGCCGGAAAAGTAATCATGTACGCCGATCGAATGAGCGAAGCGATGGAAAAGGCCATCGCGGAAACCAACCGCCGCCGTGAAATACAGCTTGAATATAATAAAAAGCACGGCATAACTCCCGAAACGGTCAAAAAAGCCATCGCGGAAATATTGACACGTCATGCCGAAGAAGCGGACAGCGCCGCAGGAAACACAATCGAAGTTCTTAAAAAATCCTACAATGTGTTAATCCCCGCGCAGCGCAAACAGCTTATTAAGGCTCTTGAAAGCGAAATGCTCGAACATGCCAAAAACCTTGAGTTTGAGCAGGCGGCGGCTATCAGGGATGAGATCGCTCGTATAAAAAATAACGATGGGTTTTAACCGCTACTTTGAAAGAATCGTGTGCAGCTTTTCTCCTAACACAACGGCTTCTTCGCTGGTTGGCGTTGATGTTTGAATGAAAACGCCTTTGCGCCCGAAAAAATCAATCAGTTTCTTTGTGTATTCCGCCAAATCTGTATTTTTGTCATTAATGTGATCCCAATAAAAATGACGCAGGCATAAAACAGTTTTTCCCGATACAGCATCGCGCACTTTTGCCCAATCCTGTACCTGAGGAATCGTAAAGTCCAAACCTCGAAGAAGAGGTATTTCCATCATCGCTTGTGCGACATTTGAGACATCGCCGCAGGAATGAACCACGATGCCGCCGAATTCTTTTGCGATCATCGCGTTATATTTTACGCCGAACTCGCGGTAAAGTTTCGGAGAGAGAAGGGCTGCGGTGTCATCGCTGATTCGGATGCCTGTTTCTTTGGGCACATACCAGAACTCATGACTGACTCCGTAAAGATTTGTTATGCGTTTAAACATCTCTTTTATGTAGCCGATAGTCGCTTCGGTTATTTTTTCCAATAGCGCGTGAACTTCATCAGGATAAACGAGCGTGGCTTCTATAAATGAAGTGTATTCCCAAATGAGTGAAGCTGTAACAAGCGGAGATGGGACATTTACAACCCGTAAAGGAATTTTTGATTTTGCCTGAAGAGCTTCAACATGTTTCCATGCCTGTTCAAAATACGGGTTGTTAACAGGATCAGGAACTTTTAATTTATAAACATCGTCAGTATTTTCCTCACTGATAAGGCAACTTGCCCACGGATCAGCTTCGTCATTAGGTTTACATTCGCAGCCAAATGCGCCTGCAATTATATTAATACCCTGATTAGGTTTGATATTGGGAAAACCGTAATCGTATACACCTTCGCGTTTTCGGCCGTGATCTTCTGCCCATTGAATTTCCGCTTCGGGATTATTGTAAAATTTTTTTGTCGCCATATGCATCGGGCCTACTTCTATAACAAATGGTACCTCGTTTAAATCTTCCATGCGCCAATTTGCTTCGATTAGTTTTTTCTTTGATTCAATGTTAAGAATTTCTGCCATTTCTTTTTTCCTTGTTACTGGCGGCAAGCGCTGTTTAAAAGTATATCATCTTTTTTTCTTTTTTGTAAATTTACTTATTTTCTGTTTTCGCGGCTTTAATGATTATATTCCTGAAGTATTTACCTTCATTTATGGACATGCCCGCGCGCGAAATGACATCACGCAGAAAGCGTGTTTGCTCTTCCCTGTTGGGATATTTATAGAAACCAATGTCCGCCAAAGTATCTGTAATTGAGCTGACAAGAGCGGATATTTCTTCTTGATTCATGGCTGTCCATTCACCTTTTATTGGGAGCTGCTTTTCCATGGCTAGAAATAATTCATAAGCATAAATCTGTACCGCATGGGATAGATTCAGTGAAGGGTGATTCTCACAAACAGGGATATGAGAGGCGATATTACACATTTCCAGCTCCGCCTCTTTTAGTCCTGTTCTTTCATTGCCAAAAATAATCGCAGCAGGACCAGGACGTTCCGCAAGCCATGCTGCAAGCGCGCGCGGAGTCATTGAAGCGCTTTTCCTGTGATGTCCGCGCCTGCGGGTAGTGCCTGCTATAATTGCGCAGTCTGCAGTTGATGCCGCAAGATCATCATATATTCGTGCGTTTTCCCAGATATCCCATGAATTTACCGCTCTTGTATATATTTCTTCTGGAACGAGAGGCTGGGGAGCGGCAAGCCGAAGTTCGGAAAGGCGCATATTTTTCATTGCGCGGCAGACCGCTCCCACATTACCTGATTGCGAAACCCCGCATAAAACAATCCTTATATCCTTTAAAAACATTAAAAATTATAACATTCAGTTTCCTGAAATGTAAGAATTCTTACTTTGTGAATTTCAGTTTCATTTTAACAATCGTTTAAGTTGACAAAAAAACTAAAAATTTGTATCATAGAAGGGAGGTATTGTCTTTACATGTCAAGGAAGAGTTATGGCTAACAATGATATCGTTCCCGGGTTTGATGATGAGAAGGATGACAGTCTCAAAATAAAACTCGACAAAATTACTGATGCTCCCAGATGCCTTATGTTAACTTTAACCGGGTACATTGATACCTACAATTCCAATTTTTTCCAGAAGCGGGTGCAGAAAGCCATAGAAGGCGGTTTTGTCAGGCTGATTTTTCAATGCGGCAGTTTAAATTATGTATCATCTACAGGTATTGGCTCTTTTACCACATTCTTAAAAGCAGTAAAACCCCAGGGCGGCGATCTTGTCCTGTTGGAAATCCAGCCGAAAGTTTATGAAGTTTTCCAGCTTCTTGGTTTTTCCCAGTTTTTTAATATTAAAGACAGTCTAGATGATTCAATTCATTATTTTAATACAGATCAAACCAGGGAGAAACCGTCGGTTTTTCCCAAAGTTGTTTCTTGTCCTATTTGTTACAAGAAATTAAAGGCTGTAAAACCGGGCCGATTCCGCTGTTCTGAATGTAAGAGTATTCTTGCGATAGACGATGCCGGACAGGTCTTATTAGGTTAAAGGTGGTATATGGCAGACAGTAAAATCGAACAATATTTAATCGATCTGATGATAACATATCAGCAGGTAGACGCGAATTTATGGCTGTTGGATGACGCGGAACACTCGCTTCAGGGTGTTGCAATCATGCAGGCCGAATCAATTGTCATTGTCAGGGCAGAAATTATGGATGTACCGCAAAACAATCTTTTGGAACTTTACACAAAACTGCTTGAAATCAACGCTTCAGATCTTGTTCACGGCGCATACGCGCTTGAAAACAACAAGATTGTTCTAATTGATACTTTGCACTATGACACAATGGATTATGATGATTTCCGGGCGGTTTTGGATTCATTCAGCCTGGCTTTAACTGAGCATTATCCGATACTTTCTAAATTTAGAGAAAAATCGTCTTCTTCGGAAGCCTCGTCTTCCGGAAAAGCCGTAGGAGCATAGGATGGGTATCTTTTCAAGACTTAAAACATTAATTTCCGCGAATGTAAACTCGCTTATCGGAAAAGCTGAAAAACCTGAAAAAATGTTAAACCAGCTTATTATCGAGATGAATGAACAGTTAATCGAGTCAAAGAAAGCCGTAGCCATGGCTATTGCCGATGAGAAGAAACTGGAGCGCGAAAAAGAAAACCAGTATGCCATGTCAAAGGAATGGGAACGCAAGGCGATGCTGGCAGTCACAAGCGGCAAGGATGATCTGGCGAAAGAAGCTCTTCTTCGCAAGCAGGAATACGATAACGCCGCCGCCGAGTATCAAAAACAATGGGAATCGCAGAAAAGTTCTGTCGATCATTTAAAAGAAAGCTTAAAAGAACTGCAAAACAAGATCGAAGAAGCCCAGCGAAAGAAAAATCTTCTCATCGCAAGAGCAAAGCGGGCCGAAGCCCAGCAGAAGATTCAAGACACAATTTCCACAGTTTCCGGCAACCGCAGCGCCTTTGAGGCATTTGATCGTATGGCTACGAAAGTTGATGAAATGGAAGCGATGGCCGACGCTTCAAAAGAACTTCAGGATCTCAGCAACGATTCCAATCTTGAGAGAAAATTCAAAGAACTGGAAAGATCAGATTCCAGCGCCGATATGATGCTTCTTGAATTAAAGGAGAAAATGAAGGCTCTTCCGGGAAGCTGATAATCGATTTTGATTGGTTTACATCCTTCTTAATGGCTGAATTGATTGAGGCTGTTCTAAAAATTATTTTTGGAATAGCCTTTTTTTTATATAAAAATTTTTCAAAAAACTTTCAAAATAGGTTGATCTGTTTTTTATATTTTTATATATTATCACCAGATAGAATTTCAATTTAATTTGATTGCTATACCATTTCATAGTGAGAATTGTGCATAATAAAGTTTTTTGATCCTGACTTAATTATGAACCGGTTAATATATTGTTTTTGTGGAAAATATATGTATATAACCTTAACAAATGGGTATTTGTGTCAATTTAATTAACGGTTATTAATGAATTTCTTTATTACAAATAACAGATAGCGTTAATTCCTTATCAGATAAAGAGTTACGTATTTTATTTTTGTGAGTTTTTTATAATAATAAAAATGTTAAAATAAGCAAATAGTTTTACTTGTGGAAATCCGGTGAATACAGGTGGAATTGTTAAAATTTAGGAGTTTTACGATGAATGATGATATCGGCAGAATGCGTAACATTGGAATCAGCGCGCACATCGACTCGGGAAAAACCACCCTGTCTGAGCGTATTCTGTTTTACAGCAAAAAAATTCACGCAATTCACGAAGTCCGGGGCAAGGACGGAGTCGGCGCTACAATGGACCATATGGAACTTGAGCGCGAACGCGGTATCACAATTCAATCCGCCGCGACCCAGGTGACATGGAAAGACCATACCATCAATGTTATCGATACGCCCGGCCATGTGGATTTTACCATCGAAGTTGAAAGATCCCTTCGCGTTCTTGACGGCGCGATTCTTGTGCTTTGCGCGGTAGGCGGGGTGCAGTCTCAATCCATCACTGTTGATCGCCAGCTTAAGCGCTACAACGTGCCGCGTATCGCTTTTGTAAACAAGTGCGATCGCACAGGCGCGAATCCGTTTAAAGTGCGTCTCCAACTGCGCGAAAAACTCGGCCTTAACGCGGTTATGATTCAAATTCCAATCGGGCTTGAAGACAAACTTGAAGGAATTATAGACCTTATTTCCATGAAAGCTGTTTATTTTGACGGGCCGCAGGGAGAAACAATCAGATGCGCGGAAATTCCCGCTCATTTAAAAGCTGACGCTAATAAATACCGCGAAGAATTGCTGGACGCGGTTTCAATGTTCTCCGACGAGCTTGCCGAAAAATTTCTTGGCGGGGAAGCAATTCCCGATGAGATGATACATGCCGCGATTCGCAAAGGAACATTGTCTGAGCAATTTGTGCCTGTAATGCTTGGCTCCGCTTATAAATTCAAGGGTATTCAGCCGCTTTTGGACGGCGTGACGCATTATCTTCCCAATCCGACCGAAGTCAAAAATTTCGCCCTCGACCTTGATAAAAACGAAGAAAAAGTTGAGCTTAACGCCAATGAAAATAACGCGACAGTAGCGCTTGGCTTTAAACTGGAAGACGGTCAATATGGACAAATAACATATGTGCGGATATATCAGGGAAAGCTGAAAAAAGGCGAGGAGCTTTTAAATACCCGCGCGCGCAGGAAATTTAAAATCGGACGTTTAGTGCGCATGCATGCGGACAGCATGGAAGATATTAACGAAGGATCCCCTGGTGATATTGTCGCTCTCTTTGGAATTGAGTGCGCAAGCGGCGATACATTCTGCGGCGGCAATCTCAATTACGCCATGACCTCCATGTTTGTGCCGTCTCCTGTTATTTCTCTCGCGGTTATGCCGAAAGACAAAAAAAGTTCCGATCAAATGGCAAAAGCGCTCAACCGTTTTACAAAAGAAGATCCAACTTTTCAGACATATGTCGATCCTGAATCGAACCAGACAATTATTAAAGGGATGGGAGAGCTTCATCTTGAAGTTTACATTGAACGGATGCGGCGCGAGTACAAGTGCGAAGTAGAGACCGGCATGCCTCAGGTTGCCTACCGGGAGACAATCACGCAAAAAGCGGAGTTTAATTACACTCACAGAAAACAAACAGGCGGCGCCGGCCAGTTCGGGCGCGTTGCGGGGTATATGGAAGCGTATTCTGGCGGCGATTATGAATTTGTCGACATGATTAAAGGCGGCGCGATTCCCACTGAGTATGTGCCAAGCTGTGACAAGGGATTTAAAGAGGCGATTAAAAAAGGCAGCCTGATAGGTTTCCCGATTGTAAATATCCGCTGTGTTATTAATGACGGACAGAGCCACCCTGTCGATTCATCGGATATAGCCTTCCAGTCCGCTGCAATCGGCGCTTTCCGCGAAGCGTATAACAAGGCAAAACCGTGTATTCTTGAGCCAATCATGAAAGTGGCGGTGGAAGGCCCTACGGAGTTTCAGGGGAATATTTTCGGCTCGATTAATCAAAGGCGCGGTATAATTTCATCTTCTGTTGAAGACGGACATTTTTCCCGCGTAGAAGCCGAAGTGCCGTTAAGTGAAATGTTCGGCTATTCCACAGTTCTGCGTTCGCTCACGCAGGGAAAAGCCGAGTTTACGATGGAATTTGAAAAATACTCAAAAGTTCCCATGAGCGTTTCAGAAGAACTGATAAAAGCGGCGGAAGCCAGGCGCAAATCAGGAAAATAAAAACCGGAGGTTTTAAGAAAATGATTTTAAGTGAATTAATCAGCAGAAGCCCTGTCAGAATTTTTGAGCAGTTTCTTGACGGCGGATTAAAAGCCGGAGAAATCGGTATTATCGCTTCACCTAACGGCGTGGGAAAAACTTCGGTGCTTGTTCAGCTTGCCATGGATAAGCTTCTTCAGGGAAAGAAAGTGATTCATGTTTCCTTTACCCAGCATAAACAATACGTCCCTTTATGGTACGAAGATATATTTGCCGAAATTACCAGTAAAAAAAATCTTGAAAACGCAGAAGACATTAAAAACGATCTTGTTAAAAACCGCGTGTTGATGAGCTTTAATCAGGACGGAGTTACGAAAGAGCAGATTTTAAAGAGCCTGCGCGCGATGATAATTGACGGCAGCTTTAAGGCGGATTCGATAATTATTGACGGATTTGATTTTTCCCGCGTGAACAAAGAGGGAATTCAAAACGTTAAAAATTTCGCGGTTGAACTTGGTTTAAGCATCTGGTACAGCTGTTCAGTAAAGGATTCGGAACAAAGCGCGGGCATTCCATTTGTACTTGGCGGCTTTGCCGGTATTGTAGACATTATTATTTCATTGCAGCCTAAATCCGATCATGTTGAACTTTCAATTATTAAAGACAGGGGAACTGCTGCCGCCAAACCAATGGCGATGAAACTTGATCCGAAAACTTTACTTATACTGGAAAATCCGGTGAAGTTTTCCGCGGAAACCCAATAACCTCTTTTAATTTTTCTGTGTAAGACTCCGGAATCGAAATCGTTTTAATTCTTGATTTTTCTCCTTTTTTTATAACGATGTCGCGTTTTGGACAGTGTAATGTTTTTGCAAGGAATTCGCACAGGTTGTTGTTTGCTTTGTTGTCCTGCGCCGCTGCGGCAACACGGATGCACAAGCGGTTATCCCTGATTCCCGCAAACTCATTCCTTGATGATCCCGGAAACGCTTTAATTTGTATGAGGATAACTCCGTTTTCTGTTTGCAGCCAATTCTCCATATAATATGTTCCGTTTTAAAATATAACATATTGGACTTGTGAGATAACCCGGTTGGTTGTCTCACAATGTTGACGAAGTAATGGAAATAATGTAAATTTCCGTCAGGAGACATTAAATGAACGCATGGATGCTCGTACCGTTAGTTGCTTTATCAATACCGATTATTGCCATAATTCTTGGTCACAGAAGCAGCAGTCAAAAAATAAAAATACGGGAGCTTGAAATAAAAAAAGAGATTTTAGAACTTGAAATTGTTAAACAAAACAGCACCATTAAATTACTGGAAGAAGAAAATAAAAAATACGATAGAATTCTCGGTGAAAAACAGCAGGATAAATAAAGGGAACTCCGATATAACTTTAAATTTTCCGTCCAAGCATTGTTTGTGCCAGCGCAATGTCACCTTCATTAATCGCGGCGCGGATTCGGCTTGAACTGACAGGAAGAGCGCCTTCCATTACTTCCGGAATAATTTCGGCGGGAATACCGCGCGAAACAAAGAATTTTTCAATCGCACATGCGTCTGTATCAAGACGGTATCCGCAGCGAAAATTGCTTCCGGCTGTAAAAAAGCCGGGGTTTCCGTATTTTAATAAAACATCCAGAAACTCAATCCCCGGCATTTTTTTGAACTCTTCTGTAAAATCAGCGGCAATTATTATTTGTATTCCCAGTTTTTCAAACATCTCCAGCCGTTGTTGAAAATTCTGTATTTCTTTCTGACATTTATTTTCTTCATGCTTTATTCCGCGCTTTGTACGCCCGTGTTTTTCAGTTTTGTGATTCTGCCGGAATGTTACAATCACAGGCAAATAATTTGCGTTATGCGAAACTATTCTCCTTATTAATTCCAGATGTCCGCGGTGAATGCCGTCAAACATTCCGACAGTCATGGATGTTTTTTTTTCCTTATGATTGATTCCAATTATGTTAAATCCGTTATTTGTAAATTGTGTCCAGTTAATAACTTTCATGGGTTTTGTCAGCGCTTTTAATTTCTTCAAGTTTGGTCCGGAACAATTCATAATCCGGAGCAAGTTTGACAGCCTTATTAATCATGCGGATCGCGCTTTTTTTATTTCCGTTAAAGTAATAAACAAGTCCGCGTAAATAATAAAGCGCAGGATCAGCGTCTGGCTGCGGGTTTAATTTTTTTCTGATTTTTTCTGCAGCGTCAAGTTCCTTTGAACATTTGGCGTAATCTTCAATACTGAAGGACCATTTCCCGATTAAAGCGCGCGCTTCCCAGTTATCTTCGCCGGTCAAAGCGAGTCTTTGCGTTACCGCGGCAAGTTCAGGCAGATTATCCTGATTAAGAAATATTTTTCCAGCGAGGATATATTTTTCCAGCGCTTTTTCCTTTTTCTCCGCAAGCTCCCATGCGTTAGCTGCATTGGCCGCGTAAATGCCGTTTTCTCCCGATGACTTGGCCATTTTAAACGCCTTGTCCCATGTTTCGGCTGATTTTTTATATTTTTTTAATTCCCAGTAACTGCGCGCAAGCATTGTAAAATAATTAATATCTTTATTAATATCCGCAGGATATTTTAACGCGAAATCTTTCAGCTCCGCGTATTTTTTCAATTCAAACAGTATTTTTAATTTCTCCGTATACGCGAGTTTTCCTTCGGCGGAATCAGGCCACTCGATTAAAATTAAATTAATATAATCTTCAGCTTCGCTGTAACGCTCAAGCCGGAATGACATCCGCGCGGCAAGAAGGAGTTCCCTGCGTGTCCTTACTTTTGAATAGCCAGTAGTTACGCTGATAATTGCCTCATCCCTTCGCTTCCATGCTTTTTCAAGCTGATCCAGCGCTTTTGAACAGTCATTCATGGCCGCGTAAGTCTCCGCCAGCCGCAAATGACATTCGGCGTTTATGTTTGACGCGTCTGTCCATTTTTTAAAATAAGTTTCAATAGCGTCCAATCGCGTATCTATTGATATATACTCAAGATGCGCTTTGCAGACATACCCGCGGTTTTCATTTTCCTGTGTATTGTTATCTGTAAATGTATCCTCCTCTTTTTTTTCTGTTATCTGTTCTGTATTAACTTCTCCGCTTTCCTCGTAAGCTGCAGCCGCGAATCCCAACCTGCCGCTTGCGATTAAATCAACATTTACTTCGGCGACCCATTTATTATTAACATGGAATATCAAATATGTGCCGTAAGTGATAATGTTCAGGCTGACATTTGTTCCGTCAAAATCCGATACTTCTGTCCACGCGATACAGGTTTTCGGCGCGTTGTTTTTCACAACATCAAAGCGAAAATATCCCTTGCTGGAAACAAGCGCAAGATAGTAGGATTCATCGTCCATAATCCGGAAAATGATTCCTGCCGCGGCATATCCGCCATGGCTGTCAATTTTAAATTTCGCTTCAATTATGTGATCCGTATATTCCGGTTCGGGAATGTCCGTCCACGCGATGCAATTGGTTTTTTTTAAACCCAGTTCAAGAGCCTTATCTGACAGATAGGAATTATATGATGATTCTGATTTAATGTTAAAAAGGGATTCTTTATTTCTGGGCCGGAATATGGGTAATCCGGATGACGGCTTTGCAAAATCTATGATTAGTTTTTCATTGTAAGCGTTATAATTTGACTTACGAACTTTATTGGAGAGTGTATAAATGAGCCTTCTTGAAAAAGCAACCATGATTAATAAGATGTACAATAAAAAATTAAAAAAGTCGATACATTTACCTGAAAGAATTGATATCTTTCTTGTTATTGTCATTCTTATTTTGATTATTACCCCGATAATTATCAGCATTTACACAGGAAAGAATGAAGTCAGGCAGGAAACTGTTACTTTGTATCTTTCTCCGCGGTTTGAAGGATTATTGGGCAGGGAGTTAACAGAAAAATTAATACAGGAATATAAAACTAAAAATCCTGATATTCAGTTCGTTTTTTCTGATATTTCAGGAGAACCGGAGCTTCATGGCGGAATAATTAATATAAACCTGGATGAAAACCCGGCGCCTGATATTTTTCTTTTTGATGAAGGCAGCTTAAGCGCCTATATTGATAACGATATGTTACTTGAATTAAATTCCTTTACAGGATATGATTCCGGTTTTCGCCAGCTTGTTATACCGCTTGCTTCCTTTATGGATTTGCTTTTTTATAATATTGAGATTTTAACTGCCGCCGGTTTTGATTCACCTCCCAAAACAAGGGATGATTTTCTTGCCTATGCAAGAAGAATTGCAGGATCCGGTTTGAATGTATCCGCCGCCGCGTTAAGTTTATACCGCGGCGATAAAAGAGCGCTTTCAAGGGATGTCTTTTCCTGGATTTGGGCGGGTGGAGGAAATTTTTGGGTTAACGGAGATAATCCGTTTCTTAACACCAGGGCCATAATTAATGATATCGCTTTTTTCGGCACTCTAAACCGCGAAGGGCTGCTTGCGCCGTACTTGTTTGAAACGACAGGGGATCAGCGCCTTATTGAGTTTGCCAGAGGAAGAATAGCGATGATGACCGCTTCTTCGCAGGGTATTCCGTTTTTAAGGGAAAGGATGAAAGACGGCGCGTTCGGCATTACCACAATCCCCGATGCAAGCACCGGAGAAAGGTACAGCGCCGGTATATCATCAATTTATACCGCAATTTCCGCTGATTGTAAAAATATAAACGAAGCGTGGAATTTCCTTTTGTTCCTGGCTGAAAAAAGTCCCTTTATTTGCGCAGAACTAAAAGCTGTTCCCGGAATGGTTTCCAGCTTAATTCCCGGTGATTATGTAAGCGATGATCCGTATTATTCCAAAGCATGGGAAATATTTGAATATGCCCAAATCGCGGAAAGTTTCTCCGGAAAACCCGGTTTTGAAAAATATGAAACTATTTTTCTGGAAGAGCTTCAGGTATTTTTTGGGAGTACCCGCACAGCGCAGCAGACTGTTAACGCGATTCAACGCCGCTGGGATGAAGAATAATGGATGTTTTTCTTGACAGGTTATTTAATTAATTCTATTCTTTAAAAATGGCGGATACAATAGGCAATTTAGCTCTTGATAAATATTATACATATGCTGATTACAAGGGCTGGAAACTTGCGGAAGGCGAACGTTATGAGCTAATCTACGGTAAAGCGTACTGTATATCCAAACCTGACGCTTTTGGCATGTCCGCACCGAGCGCGTATCATCAGCTAATCCTCGGTGAATTACATAGGCAGATCGCTACTTACCTTATAGGCAGACCTTGTAAAGTTTTCCCCGCTCCGTATGATGTCCGGCTATTTTATGAAGAAGATGAGAACGACGGTACAGTTGTTCAGCCGGACATTACCATAATCTGCGATCCTAAAAAACGCGGACCTGAAGGCGGAAGAGGCGCACCGGATTTTATCGCGGAAATTCTTTCACCTTCCAATACAGCTATCGAAATGGAAAGAAAATTCCAGCTTTACCGCGAAGCGGGAGTCCGCGAATATTGGGTGATAAATCCTGAACATAAAGCGCTAAGTGTTTATAATTTTAAAGACGGCGCTATTTTCCCTTCAACTTACCGCTCAGCAGATACCGCTAAAATCAGTATTTTCCCAGATCTTGAGATAAAACTTGAATCTGTGTTTGCGGAAAGCGATTAATACCGGCTGGTTAAGCGTTCATTTCCTGGCTTCACGCAGCCTGCGCGATATTACTGAAACTGTCGTAATGTCAAGAGACACACGTTATCTGATCATTTTCTGTTATTTATCCCGTTAATTTGTTAATTGCCGGGATTATTTTTTAATGTTATACTTAATCATGAGCAAATATATTATTAACGGCAGCAGTCTGCCGGATATTCCGTGGGAAGACAGACCGTCTTCAAGCGATCTCGAAAAGGATTTAATGTGGCGCTATTCGAAGAATCCCATTATTCCAAGGGATTTGACTTTACGTTCAAACAGTATCTTTAACAGCGCGGTTGTTCCGTTTAAGGGACAGGAAGCCGGATTCAGGTACGCCGGTGTTTTCCGCTGCGATGACACAGCCCGCCATATGGACATTCACGCGGGAAAAAGCAAGGACGGCATTAACTGGGTTATTGAGGATGAACCCATAAAGTTTATAAAGACCGACCCTGAACTTCCCGATTCAGATTATAAATATGATCCACGCGTTATTTTTATTGAAGACCGGTATTATATTATTTGGTGTAATGGTTACTGCGGGCCCTGTCTTGGCATGGCTTACACTTATGATTTTGAAAAATTTTATCAGATGGAAAATCCGATGATGCCGTATAACCGTAACGGCGCCCTGTTCCCGCGCAAGATTGGCAAAAACTACGCGATGTACAGCCGCCCAAGCGATTCGGGGCATACTCCGTTCGGCGACATCTGGTATTCAGAAAGCCCGGACTTTATTTACTGGGGAAAGCACCGCCATGTAATGTCGCCTAACGGAGGCTGGCAAAGCACAAAAGTGGGAGCGGGTCCCTGCCCCATTGAAACAACAGAAGGCTGGCTTGTTTTTTATCATGGGGTGCTGACAAGCTGCAACGGCTTTGTTTACGCTTTCAGCGCGGCGTTAATGGACATTGACAAACCATGGAAAGTAATCGCGCGTCCGCGTCCTTACATTATTAACCCGCGTGAAATTTACGAGCTTGCAGGCGATGTTCCCAATGTTACTTTCCCTGTCGCTTCCCTTGTAGACAAAGACACAGGCAAAGTCGCGATTTATTACGGCTGCGCTGATACGGTCACAGGTCTTGTCTTCGGCAAGATCGATGAAATAATTGACTGGGTAAAGAAAAATAAGATGTGATTTATTATTTAAAAAGCAAGCAATACTAAGTCCGCATTTTATAATAGGCTCTCTTGATAACAAGATAAAAAAATATCATCAACCGGAAAGGAAAATCGTCTTTTTTAAATGCTATATGTCGTTTTAGCTCCTAATTCTGTTGGTTAACCGATACTTTTGTTCGCTTTATACACGTCTGTGTCTGCTGTAATTTATACGACATTCGCTTTTTTACAGTTATTTACGGGTTATACGAATTTCGTCTAAAAGTAGTTATGCGAAATATCCATTGAATTGTTAGGAAATATGAATTTTACAAAGGAAATAACGAATTTTTACAATAACCTTTGCGTATGTATAGTATTTGGTAAAAATATTCTTAAAAAAAGAAGAAAAAAGGGCTAAAAACTATGAAATTCATCAAATGAGCTTCGTAAATATATATATGAAATTTAATAAATATTATTTTTTTGGAGGGTTAAGATGAGTGACATCTACGAGAATGAAAATCAAAGGGAAAAATTCCGTGATAGTAGATTTAATAAATGGTTTCCAGAAAGATATAAGGATTCAGATACGTTACCTATAAAAGTTAATCCTTATTTACAGGATGTAAAGAATCCTAAGTACAAAAACATTTGTGAATGTTTTGATTCTCATGAACCTATACACGGTTTTTTTCTTGAAGATGAAATTATGCTTAAGTATTTGATTCAAGCTATTTTTTATATTTATATCAGAAAGAATAAAGGAAATATTTTTTATTACGGTAATTCAGATTTCTTTTATCGCGTGGATATTGATAATATATCTGACCATTGGTATATTTTTGAAAGTGATAAATTTCATAAAATAGGATCTATATTAAGAAAACATTTTTGTAAAAATGATTTACTAATAATAGCGTATACAAATCAAGGAAGAAAAAGTAAAACAGTGATAGAAAACATTAATAAAATTATTCAAAACAGATCAGAAACTAATAAAAAAACATTTTTATGTTCAATGGAAAAAGAAAATTTTAAAATCGAATGGAAGGAAATCTAAAAAAATGGACACTTCGCATAACCAGACTGTCGAAAATATAAATATTGACACCTAACAAATAAAATAATTTGCGATAAATAAATATAAATGATATAATTTTCATTATGACATGATTTAAAGAAAGCAATATATTGCAAGGGCAATTCATAGTAGTTAATTTGAGCGAACAATTAATTCCGGGAACTTATGAATGGACGCTTAAATATCTTATAGACAGGATGGATATATCATTATTTGGAAAAAGTATATTAATAAAATATGCCATAGATGAGCTAAATAAAAAGTAATTAATCTATTTTATTTTACACGTTATGCGCAACAATTATCACAAACAATATATTGACAGTTCCATAAATATCCCGTATAATGTTATTAAAATAGAAAATAAGGGGTGATAAAATGAAAAAAGCGGTTTTGGTTTTAGTTCTCGCAGCACTTGTCACAGGAGGAATGTTCGCTCAGCTTGGCATGAGTATGGGTGGCGGTGCATATTTCGATATGAGCCGTGGAAACGGCTTGGATAATATTATTACGGATAGCTCAAAAGCAAAAACTGCTTCGAATAATACATCTTACGGCGGTTTTGTGTTTTTTGATGCCAAATTTGTTGAAGTCAGCGCTGGTTATGCCTATGGTATGATAAAGCCCACCCTTACAAATAATGGAGAGGAATATAAGTTCGGCGGCAGCGGTTTATTTGATCCTTTGATGGATGCATTAATGTTTTTAGCTTTTGGAGTAGCAGAGATGAATGTTTGGCAGCTTAATATTTCTTTATTGGGAAAATATCCGATAAATCTTGGATTTTTAACGCTCTATCCTCTGGGTGGTATTGAATACAACCGGATAATGGCAGGGACATTAAAATTTGGCGGTGAAGAAGCGCCATTTGAAGAAGAAATCGCTGAATTTAGCCAGTTTGGAATTCTTGCGGGTTTAGGCATTGATATTTCGCTTGGCAGGCAATACTTTATAAGAGCTCAGGGGTTGTTTAATCTCCGCCTGCCCAATCAATTTCAATCTGCATTGGCTAAAGCACATGGAAACGGTGTAAAAGCCGGTTTAGGACTTGGACCCCGTTTAAAAGTTGGCGTGGGTTACAGGCTTTAGTACATCATCCAAACTCAAAGCGCCATAAACCGGTTTTACCGTAAAAAACCAGATAAAAGTCATGTAAGCCGCAGATTTTTTCCATCTGACATTCAACGTACCCCCATGAAGGAAGCCTTCTGTGGCTTGTTTCTGGGAGCGGATAAAATGATATATCTCCGGTGTTTGGGATTTCAATTGAACCTGCAAGAAAACCGTCAGGAGAGTCTAGGCGAATTTCAAGGCGGCAATTATATCTGCCCTGAACAATAGCTGAAAAGCGGGAGACGCCTGAGGCGAAATCCAAAGATAAAAAACGAATCCATCCGCCGTCTGTTTTATTAAATACTGCGGGAATTCTGTTGCCGCGTTTTTCATGCAGATAACATGAGCAGTAGTCGTCAAAACTTTGCGCGTAAATCTGATGGTTTTCTATTGCGTTATTCTGTCCGCTGGATTCAGGCGGCAGCGAGATTTTTCTGGGAAGAGGATTTTCTCCGTTAACATTAAAACCGCCTGAAAGGCGAATGTCCAAAGAAGACGCGCCTATTAATACAGAGCAGTAACCGGATTCAACAATAAAACAATTTTTGAAACTGTCCCATATGGAAAGTTCGTTTACCGGCAGTTCAAATGTAATGGTTTTTTCTTCGCCTGACGCAAGTGACAGACGGGAAAATCCTTTCAAGGTTTTTAACGGACGGTAAAACGAAGAACCTGAAAAAGTAATATACATTTGCGGAACTTCTTCCGAAGATACAGAACCTGTATTTTTCAGATTAAATGTTACATTAACAATTTCATCTTTATTCGCCGCTGTTTTATCAATTCTTAACAGGGAATACTCAAAGACGGCGTACGAAAGACCGTGTCCGAACGGCCACAGTACCTTTCCGGAAAAATATTGATATGTAGATGCGCCTTTTTGAATATCGTATTCCATGATTGACGGAAGCTGTTTTTCATCTTCATACCATGTAAGGGGAGTCCTTCCCGCAGGAGAAGAGCCGCCGCTAATTATGTCCGCGATGCCGTTTCCTGTTTCCTGAATACCGTGCGCCATCCATAAAATTGCCGGAACTTTCTTTGCGATCTCTTTACAGGAATAAGGATAACCTGAAAGCAGTACCAATACTGTTTTTGGATTTATTTCCGCTGTTCTGCGGATTAATTCCTCCTGGCGCGCGGGTAAATTCAAACCAGGGCGATCTACACATTCGCGTCCGTTAATCATGGGATCGTTACCTGCGAATATAATTACATGTCCAGCTTTCGAGGCGGCTTCGCACGCTGACGCAAGACCGTCTTTTTCAATTTTCATCCGGAATAATTCGCCGTTAGCTGCAATAGGATCATCATGTTGAATTACCGGAACATTTGTCTCTCTGAAAGCGGCGCGCCTGTTGTCGTGCGTTTTTAAAAAAACAGCGCCGCCTTCCTGCGGAACTATATTAAAAAGCGTAAAGCCGAACCATTCCAGATTGTTTTTTCCATCCGCTGTAATTGTAAACTCTGTGCGCGTATTGGGAGGCATCGCTTCCGGTGGAATCGGCTCTTTGCGAGGAGGGACAACTTCCCGTCTTCCGTAACAGCCCTGAAGCATAAGGCCGCTTTCAACATCGGTAAATGTTTTTACGCCCCATCCCCAGTCTTCCATATAAAAACGCGCTGCGTTTTCACCTAACGAGCCGGCTGCCAGTGTTTTTCTTGTTTTTACCGTAGAGTTTATTGGATTATCGTTATTGCTGCTTTCTTTTACATCAATTAGTATTAAAGGTCTTCCGTCTTCTGTTGTAAATGAAACGATATCGCGGCAGTCGGTATATTCTATTTTATCGCCGTAAATTTCTTTAAGGCCGTTCAAAGGCGTACTAGAATACGCAGGGTGGCCTGAGTACCAGTCAAGATGCAGATCATCCGCAAGGGGACCCATTACTGCGATTGTTTCATTTATCGTTCCGGGCCGCAGCGGAAGAATCGAACTATCATTTTTAAGCAATACAACTGATTTTCTGACCGCTTCCCGCGCGAGCTCTTCCTTCATTGAATCGGTTTCATTAAATTCCTCGAATGGACAAAGTTCCGGCGGATCAAACTGACCGAAACGAAACCTGACTGCAAGGATTCTTTCAAGGTGTTCGTCAAGGTCTGCCTCACAAATTAAATTTCTTTCCAGCGCTTCCTTTGCCGCGAATATTATTCCTTCCGGCATATCCGTCATATTGTCAGCGCCGTTTTTAAGCGCGGCGGCAAAAGTTTCTCCGTGTGTTTCAAAATAATGATGAAGATCAACAGTGTGCAGAAAATCGCCGCCGTCTGTTACCATATGGCCTTCAAAACCCCAATCGTTTTTTACAGTTTCTTTCAGCAGAGGATGCAGCATCATGGGAATGCCGTTTACTTCGTTGTAAGCTGTCATCATGGACGCGGCTCCTGCGTGCTTGATGGCGTTTTTAAAAGGAACAAGATAATATTCATGCATCAGGCGCGCGGGAATTGAACATGAACATGCGCAGCGATTCTCCTCGTTGTTATTCGCAAAAAAATGCTTTGGGCCGCAGCTTGCGCGCAGATAGAAAGGATCATCTCCCTGAACGCCTTTAATGTATTCGCATGAAAGTTCGCTTGTAAGGAAAGGATCTTCCCCGTAACCTTCTTCGGTACGGCCCCAGCGCGGATCGCGTTCAAGATCAATTGTCGGAGACCAGACTTCAAGGCCGCGCTTGCGGCTGTTGGCTTTATAATAAACGCGCGCTTCTGAGCCCACAACTTTTCCGATTCTGCGCATAAGGTCTCTGTCCCATCCTGCAGCGAGCCCTATTGTCTGCGGAAAAGTGGTATTTTTTCCTTCCCTGTTAACAAAACCGTGCGCTCCTTCTCCGCCGAAACTCCACTCAGTGATTCCAAGCCGCTCAACGGCATGATTATGCGTTGGAATAAAACCGATTTTTTCGTCAATTGTAAGTCTTGAAATTAAATCTTTAATTCGTTCTTTTAGCGGTAATTTTGGATCATAAAACGGATACATCATATTTTAATGATAGTATAACATTTTGTAAAACTCCAGTTTTTTTATTTAATAAATTATTTATACTAAAAGGTAATAAAAAATTGACAGCTTCAATTAATTTTAATTAAGCGGCACCTCGCCGGCTTTTTCAATATACATGCCCGCAGCGTTGAATCCGACGTTAAAAGTAATACCTGAATAATTTGCTTCAAAAACAATTTCTGATACAAGTCCCGATGTTATGTTTGTAATTGAAATTATATGTTTGCCGTTTTTTACGGGAAAATTTAATTCCCTTCCGTTATCAAGAACAGCGGCAGGTTCTCCGTTAACTTTGACCAATAATGAAACCGTTGAACCATTGTTATTATTGGGGCGTTTCATTGTAACAATTGATTCAATTGCAGTTTTATATTCGCTGTTCAACTGCTCTGATATAATCCCGGAAAGACCACCGTTGTTTATAAAATTTATAAGACTTACGGGCGTAATTTTTTCCGGAAAGCTGTTATTTAAAATGGTTTTTAATTCAACATTAAATGCATCTTCGGCCTTTTCAACGGAAAATGACACAATTTTATCAAAATTAACCCATACAATAATGAATGACACAAGCAATACAGTAACTATAAATATGCAAATAACGGCATATACACATAACAGTATTTTTAATGCTTTTTTCACGTAACTTCTCCTTATAACAGCATGCGTATATTAATGATTTATTTTATTAATGTCAACTAACAAATAGAGGTATTAATTCTAAAGTCCTGTTATGCGCAGTAAAAATTGCTATTATATTGACTCACTCATTACTGCGGTTACTTACCCCCAATATTACCAGATTCTGTACGCTCTCTAACAGTTTCGCCACTAGGTAACACCAATCCATTTGGCAGGATTTGCTCATGTTGACCGTATGCTTCTGTATGTTCGCGTTGAAAAGAATCAGAACGTGTAGTTCCTTCATTTGTATCAATCCGCCTTGTTTCATTTAAAGATGTATTATTATTGTCTAATATTTGATTAACAGATTGTCTGGTCCCAATTGTCCAAAGTCTGCCATTATATAAATATATACCTTCACGGCGACTTTGAGAAAGGTAAAAATTTATAAAATTTTGATCTTCAAATACTAAATTTAACCATTGATCAGAGAGATTTCCAATTAATTCAATACACATAATTCTTCCTTGATTGAATATTGGTGAACGATTAGAATTAGTTGGACGTTCTACTGTAAATGCACTTTCAATTTTTAAATAATCTATATCAATAGCTTCAAAGGCTCGTTGACCAACATATTCTAAAGTTCTAGGTAAAATAATACTTTTTATATGTACTTTCTCTAAAGGATCTGGTTCTAAACTTAAAATACCCGGAATAGCCTGCATAAAAGCTGATTGCCCTATTCTTTTTAACCCATTTGGTAATGATATATTAATCAATCCACTGCGATTCATGTAAGATAGATTATGTTGAAATGCTCCATCACCTATTTCAATAATTCCGTTTGTAATAGTAAGATTATCAATATTACTAAAACCTCCACGTATAGCCCAGTAACTATTAATCCCTTCAACTTTAGAAACATTATAACCAAACAATTTTGAAGGAATAATCAGATTTCCACTACCACCGTTAATTCCAGTTATAGCTAATGTTCCATCTCGTAATTGACTTACTTGAAATGAATCTTCTGATTGCGCTATTAACAAGGAAGAATAAAATAATAAGGCAAAAATTGAAATTATTATCTTTTTCATAAATAACCTCCAATTCATATGGATCGTGATTTTTAACATATTAATAATATTATGTCAATAATATAATGTAAATTGTATTATTAACAAATTTTTCAATTTTTATTGCATATAACTTATAATAGCGGAACGTGCCATAGATATGTAAAATACTATTTTATTTTTTCATTGTTACTTAAACGACATTCCAGGCGGAAGTTGCATTCCGCCGCCTTTAGCGCCCTTCGCCATTTTTTTCATCATGGTTCTCATTTTTTCGAACTTTTTTATAAGGCGGGCTACTTCGGCGACCGATGTGCCGGAGCCACGGGCGATTCTGCTTCTGCGCGGCGGCCCGATAATTAAATGATTAGCGCGCTCTTTTTTTGTCATGGAGCTGAGAATGGCTTCCTGGCTTTTTAATTCCGCTTTGTCGATATCGTCTTCGCTGATCTGTCCCTGCATTCCGGGAATCATTTCAAGCATCTTTTGAATGCTGCCCATTTTTTTCATTGAGCGAATTTGATTCAGCCAGTCATCAAGAGTGAAGCTTTCCTTCTCCATTTTTTTCTGGAGTTCAATGGCTTCTTTCTCGTCGATTACTTCCTGCGCTTTTTCCACAAGGCTTACAACATCGCCCATACCGAGGATGCGGCCCGCGATTCTGTCAGGATAAAACGGTTCAAAGTCTTCCGGCTTTTCTCCGGTGCCTGTAAATTTTAACGGTTTGCCCGTAACGGTTTTTAACGAAAGAGCGGCGCCGCCCCTTGTGTCGGAATCAAACTTGCTTAAGATAACTCCTGTAAGTCCTATTTTTTCATCGAATGTTTTTGCGATGTCCGCGGCGGCCTGTCCTGTCATTGAATCGGCGACAAGCAGCATTTCATCAGGAGCGGCCGCGTTTTTTAAGCGGGAAAGTTCCTGCATCATAGGTTCGTCAATCTGAAGGCGTCCTGTTGTGTCGATGATGACAGTATCGATCATATTCTTCTTTGCCCAGGTGATGGCGTTCTGATAAACTTTTACGCTGTCCGACGCGCCGTCTTCCTTGTGGACTGGAATATCAATTTGTCCGCCGAGAACCGCGAGCTGTTCCATTGCGGCAGGGCGGACAAGATCGCATGCCACAAGCAGCGGCTTTCGTCCTTCTTTTTTCAGGCGCAGCGCGAGTTTCGCGCAGCTTGTAGTTTTGCCTGAACCCTGAAGGCCAAGCATCAGAATCGTTGATATTACATCAGGCCCGCGGAGTTTTAAGGCGCGGCTCGCGGGATCTTCGTCGCCCAGAAACGAAACAAGTTTATCGTGAACGATTTTTATAAATTGCTGTCCGGGATCTACGGAGCGTAAAACTTTTTCTCCCTTTGCTTCCTCAATTGTTGAGTTGACAAAACGGCGGACAACGCGCAGGTTTACATCAGCTTCAAGAAGCGCCATTTTAATCGCTTCTACCGCGTCTTCTATATTTTTTTCCGAAATTGCGGATTTACCGGCAACAAAGCGAAACGCGTCTGTAATTTTTCCGGTTAATTTTTCAAACATATGCCGCCCCTGATTATTCTATATTCCAGTCTACCAGCAAATTCCTGCAGAACTCCATTGGTTCTACTTCGCGGTTTAAAAGCCTGCAAAGGCCCAAAGATACAGGCATCCTGAGTTTATGTTTTTCGGAAAGAACCTTGATATATTTTGCCGCGGCGACGCCTTCGGGAAGATACCCGATTTCTCCGATTCGGGACAGGATATCATCAATATCCTTAAAGGACTTTAAAATATTTTTCTCGATAATTTCCCTTCCGAAGCGGCGGTTTCTCCCGTGTATTGAACGGCATGTGACGTCCAGATCGCCGATTCCGGAAATTGATGTGAATGTTTCCGGATGGGTTGCGCCTAACGCCATGCCGAGAGTCTGTATTTCATTCAATCCCGCCGCAAGCAATAGGGATTCTGTTCCGTCTCCGAACATTTCCGCTTTCCCGGATGTTTTCAGCGCGTCAAGCATTCCGAACGCGATTGCGATAACGTTTTTTGCCGCCGCGGCTACCTGCACTCCACGGACATCCAGTGACGAATAAACCATAAGCCGTGGATTTTTTATCAGGTCCCTGAAGCGGATGGAATTTTTCGCGTTTTCGCTTGCGGCTATCAGTCCTGTTAATTTTCCGCGGGATACTTCTTCCGCGTGGCTGGGGCCTGAAATATAAACAAGAGACTGGCGGAAAAATCCTGGAAGGTAATCTTCCATCGTTTCCAAAATTAAACGCGGGCCGTGTTCTGTGGGCAGAAAACCTTTCGTTATTACCGCGATAATTGTTTTTCCTTCCCTGACAGAATTAACCATAATGGATTTTTTTAAGGTATCCAAAAGGAATAACGAAGGGACGGCGTAAATTAAAAATTGCTTTCCTTCTGCGGCTTCCTCAATATTTGTAGTCGCTTTTATTGACTGCGGAAGCATTACATCAGGCAGGTATCTTGTGTTTTGTTTGTTATTGTTAATGTCATCTTTTACTTTTTCTTCAAAGCTCCAGATAACAACATCCTTATCCCTTTCAGCGATTACCTTAGCTATCGCTGTTCCCCATGCGCCGGCGCCCAGTACCGCTATTTTATTATCCATGTGTTATTATGGCTTTTTTTTTAATCAGTTTCAATAATGGACTTGTGAGACAACCCGGTTGGTTGTCTCACATCATGTTGGTATATCAGCCAATGAGAGGTGCAGTTTTCCGTCCGCTTTTTTTGTTGCAATGCCCCTGAAATAATCGCAGTATTTCTTGTCCATTACGGCAATATGCGATAAAACCCAGTCTTTAAGAAAGTACCCAAATGATGTAAGGGTGAGCCTTTTGCCTGCTTGATAATCTTTTGCTGTTTGCAATACTTTCAGAATAAACTCTTCATGGCTTTTCTTGTGAATATCATACTCCCTGTATTTTGTGGAGATCATTATTTTTTCTTCTGTTGCGAAATGGTACTTAACATAATCTACAGCCTGTTTAATTACCGTTTTAAAATATTCATGTTCTTCCCGATCATTGCCTGAAGCATGATTGAAAATATCATTGACAATATTTAAAAGTTCTTTATGCTGATCGTCGATCAATTTTATGCCCAGAGAATATGATTCAGACCATTTTACCTGATCTTTATCATTTTTACTGATCGGAACCGGCCCTTTACTAATCATTATCTGCCTCCACAGGATAAATTAATCTGTAATGATATAATTTTTATATATTGATTATTTCTGATAATAATTTATACCTGAATGATTTTTTCGTCAATAAAAATTGTGCTGGACACCGTGTTCATGGCATGATAATCTGGAAAAGTGAGGAAATTAGCAAAATTAATTCTTTTTTTTAGTTTTACTTTTATTATTATTTTTGCGGCAGCGGCAGCTGTTAAATTTTTATCTCTGAGCGTTGACTGGGCAAAGAATCTTCCCGCGAAGCCCGAAACCGCGCTCACATTGCTGCTGACAGCGGCGCATTGGGCTTTATCGCTGGCGCTTTTTTCCTCAATTATTCTGGCTGTTAATTACGCGGCAAGAAGAGAATATTTCGCGGTAATGGCCGTTGGCTGTGTGATGATTTTATCTTTTCTTTTTTGCTTTGGAATTTCTTTCGCTCTTGAGCAATGGAAATCCGTACCGCCGTCTCAGCGTTCCGGCGTGCCGCTCGGCAGCAATGGATTGATACTCACCAATTCACTTAACAGGAATGAAACCGCGGTAGTCCTTTTAAACGGAGCCTCTGATCCTCTTGGCCCGAGAGTAGTCGCGATTCCGGGACAGCGCCTTGTTTATCAGCCGTCAGCAGCCGCAAATTACATCCTTCCTCCTGTTCTTTTCGGCGATGATACTCCGTGGTTCATGGAAAGCCTCGCGATTGATATCAGGTTAAACGCGGAAATGTTCCGGCAAAAATTTTTGGATGGAATTTTTCCGTATCTGTTTTACGCAGGCTCCATGATTTTTATGCTGTGTTCGCTTGCCTATGTTTTAAAGTTCAGCGTTTGGCCGCTTGCGAATCTTTTTCTTGCGGCGCTTGTTTTCCGCGGTGTTCTTGCGCTTAATACATTTTTGAATACTCCTGAAATGCAGGAAATTACAGATTCATTCCTGAATAATATAATACCAGTATCGATCGCCCTTCCGCTTTTCTTTTTGGGACTCGGTATTCTCCTGAATTTATATTCTCTGCTTTCATATGCCGCAAAGAAGAGGTATGACGATGAGAATTAATTTTGATAGATTCCGCTCTCCTCAATTTATATTTTTAATTTATATTACGGCCGCTTCTTTATTGATTATCGCTTTCCGTTTTATTTTTCCCGGCAGTGAAGTTCCGCTGCCGGTATATTCCAGAAACTGGCGGCTGATACAGGGAGAGCTTGAAGTTTTCAATTTGTTTCCCGCGCTTGCTTTTTCCGCGTTAGTGATACCGTTCGCTCTTGCGTCATTTGATGAAACTTACGCAAGTTTTTCTGAAATGTTTTTTAAGCGCCTTATATCATTTGTCGCTACTGCAATTATAGCCGCTATTATTTACGGAATTATTTTCTTTGTCGCGCTTCCCGTTCAGAAAAACAATGAACAGAATATGCGCTTCAGCGGATCATTGTATCAGTTCGCGAAAAAAAACGCGTTTGACACCGCAGATAAGGGCGAATGGTTTGAATCATCGCAGTTTATCGCAATTTGCGATCGTATCTGGCATAACAGCCCGGAGCTTGAAGGTCTTAGAGACAGGGTTGTGATTGGCATGGGTGGGCAGACTGTTGAGGAAAACAGATTGGCAAGGACGGCGATTACAAGAGGCATGCAGACTTTTGAAACATTGTCGTTATCTGACGAAACTGTTGACGCTACGCAGGCCATCAATATGAGCATTGCGGCCTTTAATGAAGAGCGGTATTTTGACGCGCACTGGCTTGCGAATCTGGGGGAACGCCTTTCTGTAAGCGGAAGCGCGCAGGCTGCAAGCGCGGCAAGGCTTTCCAGTGAAGCGTGGAATATGATAGCTTCTCTTGCGCCCAATCAAAATGAAACCCGTCTCTTTGATTTGTTTAATCTGAAGATTTCAGGTTATCATGCGATGGAAACAGGCGACTGGATCCGCGCATTCTACATTTTTCAGAGATTAAAGGATTTGAACCCCGGCGATCCTGATGTTGAAAACTTCCTTGCCGTAAGTGAGCAGGGCGCGAAGAGAACCGCGTTTTTTATTGATGAAATGGAATTGTCTATCGGTGAAATATTAAACGGCGCCGTATTTTCCCTGCCTGAAGGAGACGGGAGGTCTGTTCTGCGGTTTTCCAGCCTGACGTTATCTGAAGATGTCGCCTATGGTTTTGGGTTTGATTATATGAACTTTGACGGGCAGATGAACCTAAAAGCAAACGGAACAGCGCGTTATGTGAAACTTTTGCCGTTTGCGTCAAACAATAAGCCGCAGATTCTTGTATTAACGCACGCGCTTGACCGCGCCAATGATAATATTTTTTATCAGAGCGAATGGCTGACAGGAAGTGAAAGCGCAGGCGGAGTGCTTCTTGATATCAGTTTTGAGGATTTTCTTTTAATATCAAAAGCGCGCCACGGATTGTCCAATCTTCAGATTAACGAACTTTTTGAAGCGGCTGGAAAACTTGAGAAAGCAGGATATGTTAAAGAGATTTTTCAGGCTGAGATTTTAAACCGATTCGGCACAGCTTTGTTCTTTTTGCCGATGGCAATTTTTGTAATTGTTATCGCGTGGCGTTACCGCGCGAAACAAAAACCGCGTTATATTTTCGCGCTTATGCTTCCTGTACTGCCGGTTGTTTTTCACGGCTTTGTTTTCCTGTACCGGTCTGTTTTTAACACTCTGGGTATCTGGCTTGTTATAAGCATAGGCTTTGCTTCCGCGCTTGTTATTTATTTGGTAACACTTGCCGTAATTTTATTTATTTCATTGATCGTGTTATCCGCGCAGCACAGCTGAATGTTATTTATATTTCTTTTCCAGCTCAAGTAATTTTTGTTTCAGTTCCAAACCGCCCGCGTAACCTGTCAGTCTGCCGTCATGTCCGATTACGCGGTGGCACGGAATTATAATTGAGATTTGATTGACATGATTTGCCATGCCGACAGCCCGGCTTGCCTTCGGATTATTGATCAGCGCGGCGATTTCACCGTAACTTAGCGTTTCTCCGTAAGGAATGGTTTGCAGCGTTTTCCAGACTTTAACCCTGAAAGCTGTACCATTTAAAGCAAGCGGTAAATCGAACGTCTTCCGTTTTCCGTTGAAATATTCTTCAAGCTGTTTTGCCGCTTTTTTTAAAAATGGCGTTTCGCGTTTTTCAAAACCTTTCGGCGGCTTATTCGCGTCAAAAAAAACATTGCTGACAGCGGCTTCTTTTTCGGCAAGCCCAAGCGTACAGAGCCTGAAGTTATAAATATTATAATAACCCATGTTACCTTAACGCTGAATCCGCGCTGAGCCGCCTTTGGCGAATGCTGTTACCTGATCAAGGCTGAACATTGAGGTATCGCCGGGAGTTGTCGTAACAAGCGCGCCGTGCGCCCAGCCAAGGTTCAAAGCTGTCTGCGGATCCTTTCCGGACAGAAGGCCGTAAAAAAGTCCTGCGGCAAAACCGTCGCCGCCGCCGACTCTGTCATAAACATCAAGCTCGGCTGTTGGAGCCTGATAGGTTTTTCCGTCAAGAGCCAGAACCGCGCTCCATGAATGGCGGTTTGTAGAGTGAACTTCGCGTAATGTTGTCGCTACGGCTTTAATGTCAGGAAAATCTTTTTTTACATTTTCTATCATGCCGAAAAACGCCGA
>JAIRQF010000099.1 GCA_031256635.1 Treponema sp.
CTTTATACGGCCAAAGGCTCAGGGCGCAACTGTACGATTATCGAAGGCGATGATATTAAGCAGTACAAAATAACTCCCAAAGAAAGTGACTGAACGTAATGAATCTGGAAGCGTTTATACTCGGCTGCGGCGGAATGATGCCGCTTCCGAACAGGCATTTAACTTCGGTGCTGCTAAGGAGAGAAGGAGAGCTTTTTCTTTTTGACTGCGGGGAAGGAACGCAGGTATCGCTGAGGCGGCTTAATCTGCGCTGGAAAAAAATCTCAGTAATTTTTATTAGCCACATGCACGCCGATCATGTCACAGGAATTCCGGGACTTTTAATGCTTTCTTCGCAGGTGGACAGGGACGATCCGCTTTATATAATAGGTCCGCCGCGAATCGCCGAATATATCGAATCCAGCCGCCGCGTGCTTGATATGTATATCAATTATGAAATAATCGTACAGGAAATCACTTCGCCGGGAACTGTTTACAAGGGCGAAGGATTTCATATAAGATGCTTCCCGCTTTCCCATACCAAACCCTGTTACGGTTATACGCTTGAAGAAGAAATGCGCCCGGGTGAGTTTTTTCCTGAAAAAGCGAATGCCTTAAATATCCCGATGGGAAAATTATGGGGAAAATTACAGAAGGGAGAAACTGTAAAAACTGATGACGGCAGGGTGATTACCGCGGACGAGGTTGTAGGCGCGCAGCGGAATGGAAGGAAGTTCTCGTTTGTAACGGATACACTTGCAATCCCGGAAATATCTACGCATGTAATCGGCTCCGACCTTTTTGTGTGCGAGGGAATGTTCGCCAGGGAAATCGCCGAGGACGCGCACGCGAAAAAGCACATGACAGCCGAAGAAGCAGCAAAAATAGCCGCGGCATCCTCAGGAATAAAAAAACTCGCGCTTATTCACTACAGTCCGCGCTACACAGAGTTCGAGCTTAAGCAGATTCTCACCGAAGCAAAGGAAGTCTTCCCCGATACAGTCCTTTGCCGTGACAGAATGGTCTTTCCGATTGAGTACACAGACTAATGTTAATTTTTCTTGCAGCGAAATATCATCCTTAAACCTTGATTTTTTTATATTTAAACGGAAATATATATAATAATGATAATATTTTTACAAAATTTTTCTTCTATGCGTACCCATTATACTTTTAAGGATCGATAGTTCATGGATTTACAGGCAAAAATCGAAGTTAAAAACCTTTCCAAAAAATACGGCAGTGTGCAGGCTGTTACGGATGTTTCCTTTTCTGTCAGTGATAAGGCAGTATTGGGCTTTTTAGGTCCTAACGGCGCGGGAAAAACCACCGTTATGAAAATACTGACAGGATTTCATTTTCCTTCCAGTGGAAGCGCTCTTGTGGACGGTATTCCCGTAGATGAGAATCCGCTGGAAATAAAAAAGAGGATTGGCTATCTGCCGGAAAACGTGCCGCTTTACGGGGATCTTACAGTCGATGAATATCTTGAGTTTGCCGCCCAGGCGCATTTTATTCCAAAACCAAAGCGAGCAAGTGTTATAAATGAATCACTTGAAGCGTGCGCTCTTACTTCTTACAGGAGCAGAAAAATTGAAACTCTGTCCAAAGGCTACCGTCAAAGGACAGGCCTTGCTCAGGCGATACTTCATGATCCGCCGATTTTAATTCTTGACGAGCCGACCACAGGACTTGATCCCAATCAGATTATTGAAATACGCTCGCTAATCAAGGAGCTTGGCAAACGAAAGACCGTTATTCTTTCCACGCACATTTTACAGGAAGTTGAGGCAATCTGCACGCAGGTGCTTATCATAAACGACGGACGTATCGCCGCCATCGGAAATCCGGAAGAGATCGCCGGTACCATGAAAGGCGGCGACACATGGGAGCTTGATATTAAATGCCGCGAAAAAGCGGCTGATAAATCTGATACGGAAATTGTCAGGGATAAAATGCAATTGCTTGGAAATGTAACAAATATGCATGTCGGCGAGACAAAAAATGATTATGTGCCTGTTAGTTTCTTTGTTCCGGCGGACAGGGGATCAAACGCAGGAGAGCGCATTTTTGATTGGGCTGTTTACTGCGGCTTTAAGATACTTCAGATGAACCGTAAGAAACTCAGCATAGAAGATATTTTTGTAAAACTTACAAGCGACAGCGGTAATGAGAGTGAGGAGGCGGCAAATGAATAAATATATACCTTACCGCGCCCTGATTCTCGCGCGTAAAGAGATTTTTCAATATTTGAACTCTCCCATGTTTTACGGGGCGGTAGTTTTTTTTCTTGTTTTTTGTTCTTCCTGGCTTTTTTATTTTCAGCAGTATTTTGCCCTCGATCAGGCGACATTGCGCCCGTATTTCGCCATATTTCCCATGGTTTTTATTTTTGTAATTCCCGTTATTACCATGAAAAGCTGGGCAGAAGAGCGAAAAACAGGAACAGTCGAACTTTTATTAACCATGCCGTTTACAGAATGGGATCTCGTGCTTGGAAAATATTTTTCCGCTCTCAGCGTGTTATGTGTAATGATGCTGCTGACAATTCCCCTTCCGTTAACCTTGTTGTCACTGGGTCATTTTGACGGCGGCATGATCTTCTGCGAATATCTTGGCGCGTTTTTATTGGGTGCAAGCGCGGTAGCCCTTGGGCTTTTAATGTCATGCCTTTCAAAAAATCAGGCGAGCGCGTTTCTGGGAAGCGCGGTGGTTTTGGTGTTTGTTATGTTAATAGATCAGGTAACAAGATTTATTGATCTTCCGCAGGGGCTTGCTGGCTTTATTAACTTTTTTTCACTGGCTTTTCATTTTGAAAGTTTTACAAAAGGACTTATAGATTCAAGAGACCTTGCTTTCTTTATTGTAAGCGCAGTTTTGTTTTTGTATATTAACACAAAGGTTGTCCTTTTCAGGAAGTGGAGATAGGTTATGACCAAAAGACAGACAATAATTATAACCGCGTTATCCCTTGCCGTTTTTATTCTCGCGCTCATGGTCAGCGGGCGTTTCTGGTTCCGCCTCGACCTGACCAAAAGCAGGGCGTATACAATCTCGCAGGTTTCGCGTAACCTTCACAGGGAAATACCAGATATCGTAAATATCACTTACTATCTTTCCGACAGGCTGAGAACTTTTGATCCGGCGCCCGGTGAAATAGAAGATACTTTAATGGAATATGTCACATACTCACGGGGAAAAATTCGCCTTACTGTGCGCGATCCTGTAAAGACCGGTTTGGCAAAAGCCGTTGAAGAACTTGGGCTTCAGCCGCGCCAGATACAAAATGTCGAGCAGGATCAGGCAAGCCTTACTACGGTATATTCAGGTATAGTCATCGAATATCTTGATAAAGCGGAAGTGCTTCCATGGGTGATTTTCACCGACACTTTGGAATATGATCTTACATCAAGAATTCGTTCGATGATATATGATACGCAGCGCCTTATCGGAGTAATTGCCGGCGACAGTTACAGACAGTGGTATGATGATTTTTCATACCTTAACATGATTTTGAATAACGCCGGTTTCAGGGTGCGCGTGTTTAATCCGGGAGAAGAAATCCCGGATACCATTCCCGCGTTATTTGTGCTTGGAGGCGCTGAGACTCTTGATGAGTGGGCGCTTTACAGAATCGACAGGTATATACAAATGGGCGGGAAAGTATTATTCGCAGTTGAAGGGATTTTTGTTGACGCTTACGGAACAATGCAGGCAAGGCAGCAGAATGATCTCGGTCTTGTCGATATGATCGGATCATACGGCGCTGTAATAAGGCCGGAACTTACCCTCGATCGAAACGCGCTTACGCTGCAATATCAGGCAATGACGCAAAGCGGCGTTCAGTACAGAATCACCCGTTATCCGCTATGGATTAGCGTTCTGCCTTCATCTGGAAATCCCGAACATCCTGTCAGCTCCGGTTTTGCCGGGCTCGATCTTTACTGGGCTAGCCCTCTTGAATTGTACCCTCCCGCCGGGGTAAAAGCGGATATTCTATTCACAAGCACAAACGAGGCGTGGTCCGCAAGAGACTATCTTTACACTAACCCTGAAGTTTCATACATGCTGGAAATGGAAGCAGACCTTACAAGGGGAGTTAAAATTCTCGGCGCGGCGTTAAGTGGAACATTTCCGAGTTTTTTCTTCGGTTCGGGAAAACCTGAACGCGAAGGCTCAGACGAAGAGCTTCCGGACATGCCGGAACATGCAAGAGAATCGCGGATCATTGTAGTCGGGGATTCCGATTTCGCAAGCGACATTTTAAGCGCTACTCAAAATATAAGTTACGGTGAGCATCATAATCTTGATTTTCTTCTGCGGGCAGCTGACTGGCTTGTAAATGATGATGATATTATCGGTATCAGAAGCAGACTGCCGCAGGCAGGGCGCTTTGATAAAATATCAGATGATTCCAGGCGGGCGGCGGCAATGCGTTTTTCCCAGATTGTAAATGTAGTCTTAATTCCTTTTTTTATAATCGCGGCAGGTATTTTTTTCACGCTAAGAAGAAGATCGATTGCGCGTAACGCTGAAAATAAATTATCGCCTGTGCAGGCAGAAGGCTTAAGTCCTGTAAAGGAGCCAAAAGATGACTTATAAAAAAAACTTAATCTGCCTTTTAATATTGATTGCGGTTCTTGTTTCCGCCTACGCGGGAAGTTTTATTTTCAGCTACGACAGGGACAATGAAAAGTCAGCCTCTCATCTTTGGCTTGATCCAAATGCCGCCGGCAGGGTAAACAGGCTGGTTATTAATACAGGATGGGAGGAGCTTGAGTTTTTAATGAAGAACAACCAATGGTTTATTAAACATTTCAATAATGAATACCCCGCGCGTAGTGCGCGTATGGAAGATTTTATCAGTGTTTTTACAACCCGCGCTTCATGGCCGGTGCGCTCTTCAAGTTCTTCCGCGCATGAGCGTTTCGGTCTTAATAACGGAGCGTCAAGAATCACTTTTTACAATGATTATTCGGCGCTTCTTGACCTTCTGATGGGAAATGACGATGTTATGGGATACGAAGCGTATTTCCGTAAAGCCGGACAGAATGAAGTGCGTTCAGGAGACAGCAGCATCAGATCTTATTTAACAGGAAATGTTACAAGCTGGTACAATTTAAGGCTAATCCCTGAAAGCGAAGGCGGCAATGTTACCATAAACAATATTCAAAGGTTAACCGTAATTAACGGCGAAGAGACTCAAGTTTTCAGCCGCTCAAACAGGAGATGGGAAATAATCTCCGGCGTCAGCGTATCAAATCCCGATGTGAGTAAAATAGAGGAGTATGTGAACTTTGTTTTAAATGCCGAAGGAGAGGATTTTGTTGATCCGGCTGCGGCTTCCGGTATGTCATTTGATCATATCCGCTTGATTCTGGAGTTCGGTAACGGCAATATCATTTTTATATATATAAGCGAAAGCGATGAATCAAACAAACGTTACGCGAGCCTTTCAAGCAGTAATTATTTCTATCAGCTTCCGTTATGGGTATCGCTTCGGCTTTTAAGGGACGCGCAAAGTTTTGAATCGGATTAATTTTTATTTCAACTAAAGACGCACGGATGGCTAATATGAAAATAAAAAGAATAATCGCCTTTCTTTTCTTCCTTGCATTGATCAGCTCTCAAGTTTATGCAGGAAACGATCTTGTTTCCGGTATGAACTCGCTTTCACTTGATGATTTTTTTGTTTTCTCAGGCAGGAACTCAGACAGAGATCGTTTGATCGCAAACAGTTTTAACTTGCCGGAATTCCGGATGTATGATAAAGGGCAGCTTGTCAATAATAAAGACGGTGATAATTACCATGTGTTTAAAACTTTTTTTTCCATATCAGATGATTTTAAGGATAAAGACCTGACTTTATATATCTGTCTTTTTGATATGCCTGTAATAATCAGCCTAAATGACATAATAATTTATAAAAGAGGTTTAAGGCCGCAAACCGATAATATTTATTCCACAGGCGAAATAGCGGCGGCGCATATACCGCTTGAAAATGGTTTAATTAAATACGATGAGAAAAATAATTTAATTATAGAAGTATTTCCTCAATTTGAAACAAGCTCTCTTCCTGAAATATCAATAGCGGATTACAGGCACAATTCAGCGAAAGTATTTTTTAAAAATTTATTAAATATTTATCTGGTCCTTGCGGCGCAGTTTTTGGGTATGCTTGTGGCGATTTACCATTTTGGTTCATTTTTTGCCAGGGGATGCAAGGATCCCAAATATCTTTTCTTCTCGTTTTTATCATTTTCATTCGCTCTCGCTTATTCAAACATTGGGTTTTCGTTCGACTTTAAATATTATATAGTGCTTGTAAAATTAACGCGCGCTTTTCAGCTTCTCTCTATCGGGTTTTACCTGTTGTTTATTATTGAATCATCCGGTCTTTTGTTAAGCAAGAAAAAATATATTATGGCCATTTTTATTTTATACAGCATTGTCTGCGCGGCGTACATTGCCGTTCAAAAAGACAAAGCCGCAATAAACGACGCGTTTTCTTTAATGACCAATATTTATATGATACCTGCTTTGCTGTTCTGTATCATTGTTCCTGTAACATCGATCATACTAAAAAAAGGCTATATGATGGTTCCGCTTTTATTTACTACATTGATAGTATCAGGAGCAAGCCTTCGCGATATGCTTCGTTTAAGCGCCGAAACAATGCCGTTTTTTTGGTACGCGCCATATGCCTTTTTATTCCTTGTAATTGTTATTTATGGAATTCTTGTATATGAAGAAAGCAGTCTCTTTAAAAATTTTAAACGCTATGTTCCGGCGGATCTTGTTATCCAGCTTATCAATCAAAACATTACAGCTGATTTGGGAGGCAAACAGCAGGAGCTGACAGTTTTATTTACCGATATTTCCAAATTCACGTCTATTGTGGAGAAAATGGAACCTGACAGGGTGGTACAGGATTTATGCGTTTATTTTGAAAGCATTTCAAAAATAATTCTCGCGGAAAAAGGAACTATTGATAAATATATCGGGGACGCGGTGATGGCTTTTTGGGGCGCGCCTGTTCCGATGGAAAATCACGCAAGCAGGGCCTGCCACGCGGCGATCTCCGTACAAAGCAATTTGCGGAACCTTTTTGATCAATGGGATAATTTGGGGAAAGTTCCGTTTTTAACAAGAATCGGTATTCATACAGGAAATGTGCTTGTCGGAAATCTTGGCTACAAGGAAAGGTTGAACTATACGGTTATCGGCGATACCGTTAATGTTTCAAGCAGGCTTGAAGGAATAAATAAAGTATACGGAACTGAAATTATCATAAGCGACAGCGTTTACAATAAATGCTCAGATGATTTTGAATTCCGTCTTCTGGATCGCGTATCGCTTCTTGGCAGAAATGAGGGAACGAATATTTATGAACTGATTGCCTTTAAGGACGGAATCGGCAAAAGAGAAAAAACAATCAATGAATATTATGAAACAGGGCTTAAATATTATTTTGATCAAAATTGGCCTGAAGCGTTAAAATATTTTAATACTGTAATAAAATACCGTCAGAATGATATGCCCGCTCAGTTAATGCGCGGGCGCTGCATTCAGTACAAAAAAAATCCGCCGTCCAAAGAATGGGACGGCGTATATTCGCAGACTGTAAAATGATTTGTTGTCAGGCGCGGGTGCGTATGTATTCCCTGTATTTTTCCGGATCGCTTCTGAACGCGATTATTGAACTGTCCTCGTCTTTTTTCGCTCTCTTTAGAGCTTCTGTGGTTTCCAGAATCAGTCTGTCCGCGTTGAGGATCCTTCCCGATCGCGACGACAATCCGACGCAAAGACCCTTACCGGTTTCTGTTATATCAGGCAATTTGTCCGATATCCTCTGAATAAAATTTTCGCATTTGGAAATGCCGTCATCAAGGGTAATGCCCGGAATAACGACCGCAATGCCTGTTTTACCGTATTCAAAAAGCAAATCCTTTGACGCAAAGAAATTTGCCGCTTCCTGTGCCGCTGACCTGTACGTATCGTTATCTGAAATATCCAGTTCCATCAGGCTGAATACAAGATCCTTTTCCGCCGAAGAGCAGCGGTGTAGTTCGGAATCCAGGCGGTCTTTTATATAGTCTTCCCAGCCGATACCGCTGCGGGGTGAATAAAGACCTTTGGGCTCAGCTTGTTTTTTGTTTTTTAAACCTGTATCCGCGGGTATTTCTTCTTCAGAATCTTCCGTTTCGTCTTTGGGCTGGACAGTTTTCCTTTTTGTTCCTGAAACTATCCCTGTTGTTGTTTCGGCTACATGCCTTGTTTTTTTATCAGGCTGCGGCGAATGTGCCTCTTGTGAAGTTTTTTTCTGAACGGGTTCCGGCGTTTGCACATAATGCTGTACAGGTTTTCTTGCTATAAGCTGTATTAACATTGTAATAAAAGCGATTGCGAATCCCGCGAGAATTATCAAAAGAGTTTCCCTTAAAATCCTTGAAAACTCGTTATAATCAAAAGCGGAGGCCGCGGCTTTAATATTTGCGTTTCGTATTTCAACAAATGATAAGGGCTTGTAAAGGTTTTGGTCAGAAAATCCAAACCTGTTGATAAATCTCGGTTGATTATTCACCCATGTAATCGCCTGCCCGGTTTCCTTTTCAAATGAATATCCGACATCGGCTCCTGTAATAATTAACGCGATAATACTGTCGCTTGCGGTAAGAGCGTTATTTATGGTTTGAATAAAGTTCGCGTCCATAAAACCACGCGTTCCCGCGGATTGGGCAATTCCGGCAATCTGATCAAATTCCTGTTCAATTGTAATCTTGCGCTGATCTATGCTCAAATAGATCCTGAACGCTCCCTGTATCAGCGCGAAAAGATAGATAGCGATACAAATCGCGGCAATGACAGAACCGGCAACCGCAAGACCGTTTTTTCCCGCGGCGGTTTTTTTATTATTCTCTGTTTCCATAATTTATATTTCTCTGTTATAATTATCGGCATATTTGATATGCAAATAAGGGATTATTCTTTACCTGCAGGCTGGTATCCGCGCGACAGCGCTTCAGTTTCTTCCTTTTTATCCGGTATAGAGCAGACAAGACGCGGCTGCCTGGCCGCTATTGCTCCGCACGCGGGCTGGTATTACTCAGGGCGCATTGCCGCGCACGCCGTTTCAAGCCTTCATCAGGACGCGGAAGCTGTCATCGTTTTGGGTGGACATTTACCTTTGGGACATCCGCCTCTTTTTGCGATGGAAGACGCGGTAAAAACTCCTTTCGGCCCGATGCCGATTGATACAGAACTGCGCTCATTGTTGATAAAAAAATTAAAAGGTACAGAAGACCGTTACCGCGATAATACTGTCGAGGTTCTCCTTCCAATGGTGCGTTATTTTTGCCCTGAAGCTAAATTGATCTGGCTGCGTCTCGGCGCGGATTTAAGATCCTTTGAATCGGGAAAAATTATCGCGAAAATTGCGGATAAATTAAATCGTAAAATTAATGTCCTTGCTTCCACAGATTTAACGCACTACGGCTCAAATTACGGCTTTTCACCGCATGGAAGGGGAATGGAAGCCTTAAAGTGGGTACGTGAAGTTAACGATGCCGCTTTTATAAAAGCTGTACAATCAGGCGGCAGCCAAGAGGTATTGCGCCGCGCACAGGAGGATTCCTCTTCATGTTCAGCCGGCGCTGTGCTTGGCGCGATGGGTTTTGCTCAGGCGAAGGGACTTGGCGGCGCTGAACTTCTTGAATATTCAACCTCCGCCGATGCGGACAAGAGCGATGACATACCTGATTCATTTGTGGGATACGCCGCGTTTGCTTTTAACTCTTAATCCCGGTTTTAAAAGAAAACTTTATCTTGCCTAAACTCATTTTAACCTGCGATAATTAACGATATGAAAACAACAGAAAATAAATTGAATGTAAAAGTAACTCTTTTACTGTCCTTCGGCTTTTTCGCGTCGTCTATCGCGTGGAGTATGTATAATTCTTTTGTTCCGCAAATCCTTGAAAAATATTTAGCACACACAACTCTTATTGGATTAATTATGGTTATAGATAATGTTTTCGGCGTTATATTTCAGCCGCTGTTCGGTACGTTGAGTGATAAAACAAGGACGCGCTTTGGAAAAAGAATGCCTTATATTTTTATCGGCATTCCTGTCTGCGCCGCCGCTTTTGCGTTAATTCCCTATATGGACAGTCTTTTTTCTTTAATGGCTGTTCTGATAATTTTTACATTTGTAATGTCGGCGTGGAGATCTCCTGTTGTCGCTCTCATGCCGGATCTTACGCCCGGGCCTCTTCGAAGCCAGGCTAACGGAATTGTTAATTTAATGGGCGGTCTTGGCGGCGTGTTCGCGTTCCTGCTGGGCGGAATACTTTTTAATATCTGGTTTGAAAGAACCGGAAACGGATTCCCGCTTCCGTTTATGATGAGTTCGGCAATGATGCTGCTGGCTCTGTTTGTCCTTGTCTTTTTTGTGCGCGAACCCAGGTCCGCCTATGAGCCTGCGGCGGAAGAAAAAACAAAAGAAGTTAAAATAAAACTTACCAAAGATGAACTAAAAAGCCTTTTATTAATTTTGTTTGGAATATTCTTCTGGTTTACAGGTTATAACGCTGTTGAGACATTCTTTACGTTATATGCAACCAACACTCTTTCCATGTCTCCCGGAGACGCGTCAATAACCCTCGCCATTTTTTCTCTCACTTTTCTGGCTTTCGCGGTACCGGCAGGATTTATCGGCGCTAGAATGGGAAGGCGTAAAGCGATTTTAATTGGTTTAACCGGTCTTATCGTATTGTTTTTACCGATGGCTTTTATCGCCAATGTATTGCTTGTCAGAATCTGCCTTTTCCTTGGCGGGTTTGCCTGGGCAATGGTAAATGTTAACTCTCTCCCGATGGTAGTAAAATTATCAGGCGAAACAAAAATAGGAACCTATATCGGTTATTATTATTTCTTCTCGTTCAGCTCGCAGATTATATCGCCTGTTTTATTTGGTTTTTTACGCGATGTCGCAGGTCATTATATGATACTCTTTTTGTACGCGAGCATTGCATTCGTTCTGGCTCTGGCAGCTCTTGTTTTTGTTCGTCACGGTGAAGATAAACCGCAGGCGACAACCGCGGTTGAAGTTTTAAATGAATTGGGAGATGATTAGTTTTTAAGATTATCCTGTTTATATTTTCTTGACTTTTGGAAAAAGGGAAATATAATTTATATTAGAAGCATGTTTGTTTATCATCTTTTAAGGAGTTTTATATGGTAAAAACGGGCAAAATTCTTGCGGCTGCGGTTATTATTGGATGTTTTTTCATTTTCCCGGCAGGAGCGCAGTCAGCCTGGACAAGAGCGGATCTTCAAAGTATCTATATGGAACATTTGCGTCTGGAAGGATATGTTCCTTCGATAGACGTTGACGGTGATATACTATTCAAGGTTTCAGGAGATAATTTTTTTATAATTATTGATGAAAACGATCTTCAGTTCTTTCAGATTTATACCGGGTTCAGCCTTGGCTCTGTTTCTGCGGAAAACGCCTTTATTGCCGCCAATTTTTCAAACAGACGTTCAAAAGTCGCGAAAGTCGCCATTTCTTCCGACGGCAAGGTGGCTTCCATTACCGCAGAATTATTATTATCAAGCCCGCTTGATTTTGCGCCTGTTTTTGCAAGATCTCTTTCCCTTATGAGGAACGCTGAAAATAATTTTTTAACATACCTGAACGGACTTGAATAATTTAAGGTGATCAATGACTAAAGGCCGCGGTCTGTCCGTAAACTAACCGGCTTTGTGGACAGGCACTATTTAATACTTTCTCAATTTTTTTTATGCTTTGTGTTTTAACTTCCTCAATTAAATCTTTTTGTTTTAACGCTGTGTTTTGTTTTTTCATGGCCGCAGCAAAAGGCAGTAAAGTGGTAAAAATCTGCGATTCTTTTTTGTTTAATATAGATAAATAATATTCACCGCTTTTCGCTTCCGGTAAGGCCGCTATATCATTCCTGTACTGTTCCAGAAATTCCGCACCGGATAATTTTTCCCTCCTGCTGCCGCCTGCTTTCACCTCTTTGTTATTCGCAATCCCCTCTCTGTTTCTGATAAAAACCTGC
>JAIRQF010000189.1 GCA_031256635.1 Treponema sp.
GCTGAAGATGGGTGTATCCTGGCATTATGCTTGTTACGTGCAATTGCGCCGTATCAAGAAGGATATTTACAAGAGAGGCAAGAGAGCTTTGTAATTGAGGTATGGCGCTTTTTAAATAAAGGCGAAAATCAACTGCTACCTGATCGTTGCGGCTTCGTCCCGCGTGCACCATTTTTCCGGTATCGCCGAGCCGCTCTGTTAGTACCGCTTCCAGAAAAGAATGGATGTCCTCATGTCCGCTTTCTATAACAAGTTTACCTGTCTTTATATCATTGGCAATCGCATCAAGTTCTTTCGCTATTTTTGAAGCGCTGTCTTTGGGAATAATTCCCTGTTTTCCGAGCATTGTGACATGCGCCTTGCTCCCCTTTATATCATCAAATACAAGGCGCTTGTCAACATTAATTGAGGACTGAAAAGCAAAAGCATTTTCTTCCGGAATTTCAGCTAACCTTCCGGCCCAAAGTGGTTTTGACTTGGACTTGCCTGTGCCTGTTTTCTGAATTTTACCATTAACTTTCTGCGTTTTGCCCACAACCCATAATCCTTAAAAATATCTTTATTTCCTCTTTGCGGTTTTTGGTTTAGCTGCCGCCGGTTTTTTCCTTGTTGTGCCTGCTGAGGATTTTGCGCTGCTTTTCTTTTCCTGTTCCATGAGGGATCGAACAAGAATGGGAAGTCCGTAAAGTTTTACAAAGCCCTTTGAATCCGCGTGATTGTACAATTCGCCTGTTGTAAAACTTGCAAGGCTTGCGTTATAAAGAGAGTTTACAGATGTTACGCCCGCAGAGCTTATCGATCCCTTGTAAAGTTTAAGTTTTACTTTTCCGCTTACATTCTGCTGGGTACTGTCTACAAACGCGCAGATCGCTTCACGTAACGGTGTAAACCACTGGCCGCCGTAGATAAGCTCGCTTAACTTAAGCGAAATCTGCTGTTTGAATGAATAAGTCTGCCTGTCAAGGCAAATGTGTTCAAGTTCGTTATGTGCATAATAAAGAATGGAACCGCCTGGAGTTTCATAAATGCCGCGGCATTTCATTCCCACAACCCTGTTTTCCACAAGGTCTGTAATGCCTATACCATTGGCGCCGCCGATTTTATTAAGCGCGTTTATAAGAGCGACTCCTTCCATTTTTTTTCCGTTAAGAGAAACTGGAATTCCTTTTTCAAATTCAATTTCAACATATGAAGGTTTGTTGGGCGCTTTTTCAGGAAGTACAGTCAATGTAAGCATTTTCCTTAAGATTGGCTCGGCTGCCGGATCTTCAAGTTCAAGCCCTTCATGGGAAATATGCCAGAGATTTTCATCTTCGCTGTAGGAATTTTTCTTGTTAAAAGGCGTCTGAATTTTTCTTCTGGCAAGATATCTCATTTCGTCATTTCTGCTTTTAAGTTTCCAGACTCTCCACGGAGCTATAATTTCAAGATCGGGAGCAAGCGCCATGATCGCAAGGTCGAAGCGAACCTGATCATTTCCCTTTCCGGTCGCGCCGTGCGCAATGGCGGAGGCTTTCTCCTTGCGCGCGTATTCAACAAGCGCTTTTGCGATTAAGGGCCTCGCGGTAGCTGTGCCAAGAATGTACTTATCTTCATAAACCGCTCCCGCTTTCAGAGCCGGCCAAATATATTCTTCTACATATTCCTTTTTAACATCCGCGACATAACAGGCGGACGCTCCTGTGGATAAAGCGCGTTTCTGAATTGTTTTCCAATCCGCTGATTGTCCGACATCAACGCACACTGCAATTACATCGCAGTCCTGATTTTCCTTTAGCCAGGGAATAATAACAGTGGTATCCAAACCGCCTGAATAGGCGAGGATAATTTTCTTTTTCATTAAAAATACTCCTTAATTTTGATTAATTTAAAAGATATTTTATTATCTATAAATGTAAAATATATTACAAGAGTATATTTAGTGTCTGTCCACAAAGTCGGTTACTTTGCGGACAGACCTTGCATTTTCTCGCCTTCGAACCTTCGGTTCGCAGGCCGCGAAAATGCGTTTTTAAGGTGGTCTGTCTATAATGTGTCCACATTATAGACAGACACTATTTAGCCGTTTTATTAAAATATTTGCCGATAATGTAAAACATAACATGAAAAAGATCGTAAAAAGCAGGAAAACATCTCATAAAAAGCCCAAAAAACGTAAAAAAGACAGTTTGGCCGATACATTAAAGGCGTTTCTTCTTGTCGGCATTATTGTAGTTTTAACTGTGATAATTACATTTGCCATAATAAAAATTCATTCATTACTGAATCAAAATGAAGAAATTACTCTGCTTGAAAAAACATCATCAGAATCTGAACAAACAAATTTTGATTTTGATTTAATTTCAGAAATTAAAACAGAACTTCAAAACACGGATAATAATAATTCAAATCCTTTATCTATCTCTCCTGATGTAACAACTGTGTCACAGCCTGTTCAAAATACTACTTCAATGCAGCCGACGCAAAATCAAAATACTGTTTCTAATCCGCCTGTGCAAAATCAGAATATTGTTTCAACACAAAATCAAAATACGAATTCTTCTCAGCAGACACAAAATACAACACGCCCTGTTGTAACTACTTATTTGACCGATCAAAAAGGCGCGCTGGTTTTTGTTATTGATGACGCGGGAAATAATTTAAGGGAACTCGATCCGTTTCTTAATATTTCAGGCCCTTTAACAATCGCGGTACTGCCGGGCCTTCCTTATTCCGTGGAAGCGGCGAAAAGAATTAGGGCCGCGGGAAAGGAAGTGATTTTGCATCAGCCGATGGAAGCGTTGGGAGCGCAGAATCCGGGCCCAGGCGCGATTTATTCAGGCATGAGCAGGCAGGAAATAAGGGAAATTCTTTCGCGTAACGTTGAGGAAGTGGGGCCTGTGACAGGCATTAATAATCACCAGGGGTCGCTTATTACGATGGACAGGGAAATAATGCTGGTAATTCTGGATTTTTGCCGTGAACACGGTATTTATTTTCTTGATTCAAGAACAACCGCCGA
>JAIRQF010000052.1 GCA_031256635.1 Treponema sp.
TTTTTCCTGTCAACTTCAGCGCCTGTAAAAAATTTAACCGCTAAAAAAACTAGCAGCAGCGTTACAAGAAGCGACACTGTAACGTCAAGTGGAGTATGCACGCCAAGGTACATTCTTGAAAACGCTACAAGGACAGCGAATAAGAAGAGCGTTACTTTCACAGGCGTCTGTTTCACCTGCGCTCCCAATGCTCCCAAAAGCGCAGTCGCGCTCTGTGTATGACCGCTTGGAAATGAATAGCCTGTGGCGTGATCAAGGGCGGAATGTACGGGATTAAGAGTCGGGTCTGCAATCCACGGGCGTTCAATTCTAAAAATTATCTTCATGCCCTGTACCGTAAGCCCGGAAAGAAAATATGCGATGCCAATTCCGTAAGCGGCGCGTTTGCTTATGCACCAGAAAATCGCGCATAACACAACAATCGCGATTGTCTCTTCTCCAAGACGCGTAATTAATCCGAACACAGTATCCAAAAAAGGCGAGCGGATACTTTCAAGCATTCTTAGAAATTCCATATATATCTCCTAGTTATCGTACTTATTTTACCGTAATATAATTATCTAAATGTTCACATTCAATATCGGTCATTCCTGGTTTCTTTTCTATCTCTGTAATGGCCTCAACCTTTTATGTTTTGGAGCAGGATATCCGAAGGTGCGACACCTGAGTTTTTGCTATTTCTTTACTGCCGCTTCCACCCTGGCTTTCATTTCTTCAGGGACATGGTCAAACGCCTTTCTGTCGTGTTGAACAGCGGTAAGGCACAACGCTTCGGTTCTTAGCCGCTCAGGGACATATTGAAGAGGCGTATTCTTGTTTCTGCTCGGCGTTCCTCTGACTGTATATTCACTGGCGGGATTTTGAACAGCGGCAAGGCACATTGCTTCCGTTTTTAATTCATCCGGAACATGTTCAAGTGCCAGACCGCTTTGCTGAACGGCGGCAAAGTACATTGCTTCTGTTTTATATTTTTCGGGGACATACATAAGAGACCAGCCTTCTTTTTGAACAGCGGCAAGGCATAAAGCTTCTGTTCTAAACTCCTCAGGGACGGTATGAATCAAAGCGCCGCTTTGAACAGCAAAAAGGTACATTTCTTCTGTTATAAATTCATCAGGGATAAATTGAAGCGATCCTCCACTTTGAACAGCGGCATGGTAAAAATCTTTTGTCTTTAACTTTTCAGGAACAAATCCCAGCGCCGAACCATATTGTTTGATGGCGGCAAGACACAGTTCTTTTGTTTTTAATTTTTCAGGAACATCTTCCAGCGCCTGACCGTTTTGCTGAACAGCGGCAAGACACAGACTTTCTGTTTTTAATTTTTCAGGAACATACTCAAGCGTACTGCCGTTTTTTTGAACCGAGATAAGGCACAGTTCTTTTGTCCTCAATTTTTCAGGGACATAATAAATCAATTTGTTATAATCGTCCTCCCGGATAGCGGCAAGACACATTGCTTCGGTCATTAACTTCTCCGGGACATATTCAATCGCCCGGCAATCCTGCTGAACAGCGGCAAAACACAATGCTTCGGTCATTATTTCTTCGGGGACAAACTTAAGCGCATAGCCGTATTCCTGAACAGCAGTAAGGCACAGCTCTTTTGTTTTTAACTTCCCGGGGACATATTCTAACGCCTGGCCGGTTTTCTTAACAGCGGCAAGGCATATCACTTCAGTTTTTAATTCCTCGGGGACATATTGAAGGGCAAATCCGCTTGTCTGAACAGCGGTAAGACATACCTCTTCTGTCCTGAATTTTTTAGGGACTGCATCAAGCGACTGGTAGATACCTCTCATCGCTTCCAGCGCTTTCTCAATTGTGGTAATTTTTTTATCTATCATAAAAATCTCCTTTAGACCTTAATTTTACTTGTTTGGAGGAGGCGTTCCAATTACCGCATCACTAATTCTAGTCTGCTTTTAACTGTCGATCAACAGTACTTTTCTAATTATAAAACAGGCACACCCCATATACCTTTTGGCGCCTCGTGATGGTTTTCCTGAATTTATATGCGCCAAGGTTTAAAGCAATTTTCTAACTTTTTTCATTTTCGGTCATGCAAAACACGCAGTTTGACTCCATATATACGCAGAGGTATTTATGGAAAATTTATTTAAGCGAATGAACAAACACTCATTACTCAGCGAAAAATTCGGTTATGCGGAATTTCGTCCGGGGCAGGAGGATGTAATTGACGCGATTCTCGGCGGGAATGATGTGCTTGCGCTGATGCCGACCGGAGCGGGGAAATCTTTATGTTATCAGATTCCCGCGCTGCTTTTGGATGGAATGACTATTGTAATTTCTCCCTTGATTTCTCTGATGAAGGATCAGGTTATGGCTTTACAGAAAAGAGGAATTGATGCCGCTTTTTTAAACAGCTCGCAAAGCAGTGATGAATTTTCACGCACGATGGATGAAATATTAGCAGGCAGAGTAAAATTGCTTTACATCGCGCCTGAAAGGCTGTATGGAAACGGGATGGATCAAATTACCGTCAGCATCGGCCTTCCGCTTGTTGTTGTAGATGAGGCGCATTGTGTGTCGCAGTGGGGGCATGACTTCAGAACAAATTATCTGCAAATCGCTAATTTCATCAGAAGCATTAATGCGCGTCCTGTTGTCGCCGCTTTTACCGCGACAGCAACAGTAAAGGTGCGGGAAGACATCGGCAAATTGCTTGCCATGAATAATCCGTTTACGGTAAATACCGGTTTTGACAGGCCGAATCTATTTTTTGAGGTTCAAAGACCAGCGGATAAAAATACTGCGCTGCTTGAATGTCTTGTTAAACGAAAAAAATCAAACGGTATAATATATTGCGCAACCTGCGCCGGGGTTGAAGAAATCTGCGATTTTCTTGTACGCGAAGGTTTTGACGCTGCCCGTTATCATGCCAAATTGTCAGATGACGAGCGGAAAAGAAATCAGGAAGATTTTATTAGTGATCGAAAAACTATAATGGTTGCGACAAACGCGTTTGGCATGGGAATTGACAAGTCGAATGTTTCGTATGTTATTCATTACAATATGCCTAAAAATATTGAAAGTTATTATCAGGAAGCAGGCAGAGCGGGAAGAGACGGCGCTCCCGCGGATTGTATTCTTTTGTACAGCAGACAGGATTTGGGTCTTAACAGATATTTTATCACTATGGGTGATGAATATGGTTTTGCTGACCGTGAACTGAAAGAGCATAATTTTGATCTTCTGCGTCAAATGAATCAATACGCGTCTTATTATGACTGTCTGCGGCGGCGTCTTCTTGAATATTTTGGAGAACAGGGTCCTGAAAAATGCGGAAATTGCTCAAATTGCCTGACTGAATATAACGAAATTGATGTAACAAAAGAATCTCAAAAAATCATCTACTGTGTTTTCCTTGTAAATCAGCGCGGGAAGCCTTTCGGAGAAACCATGATTTCCGGCATTCTTTGCGGCAGTAAAAGAAAGAAAATTTACAAATTTGGCTTTGAATCCTTGAGCACTTGGGGATTAATGGCCGGTACTGATCCGCATCATATCCGGCGGATTATTGGCTTTCTGATTGAAGAAGAATATCTGTTAATTCAGAATGGCGAATATCCGGTTATTTTATTGGGAAAAAGAGCGAAAGAACCTTTTAAAAAGGGACAGAATATTTTTATGAAATTCCCCAAAGAGCAAATATGGAATTATTCGAATCGGAAATCCGGTACCGGGAATCAGAAGACAAGGTTAAAGAATCAAAGCGTACAAGATGAGAAAAAAATACCTTTTGACAGCGAACTTTTTGAAAAGCTGCGTATGCTTCGAAAAGAAACCGCCGCAAAGGAATTTGTTCCTCCATATTTTGTTTTTCCGGATACCGCATTACGTGACATGAGCCGCAAAAAGCCGGTTTCATTGGATCAGTTTCTTGCGGTTAACGGCGTCGGCAATAAAAAGCTGGAAAGATACGGCGAAGCGTTTACAGGCATTATCCGGGAATATGCCGGAAATTAAAATTTTTTTCAAACTTTTTTTATTTTCGGTCATGCAAAACGCATGGTTCGCACCCATATATGGGTATCTATGGATTTTCCTGTTTTGGAAAATTCACAGCCGGCGGTAGACTGCTGCCGGATCTTACAGAGGAGGATGTATATGAACAACCTCAATTCTATTCTTATCGAAGGCAATCTGGTGAGAGACCCTCTGCTTCGATCCACTCCCAAAGGGACGCAGGTTTGCACCATGAGCCTTGCGTCGAATCGTTATTACAAGCAGGACACAGGTTTTGAAAAAGAAGTCTCATTCTTTGACGTAGAAACCTGGGCGCGTCTTGCGGAAGCCTGTTACACGAAAGGGCGCAAGGGAAGAGGCGTGCGCGTTGTCGGCCGTTTGAAGCAGGACCGCTGGAATGATTCTGATGGTAAGCCGCATTCAAGAGTGACCATTGTGGCGGAGCATGTGGAGTTTCGTCCTGAATTTAAAAAGGATGTAAAATCATCCGCCGGAATTTCCGATGACAGCGGGTATGTTATCGCGGATGACGATGAGTCTGTCCTTGCCAGGGCAGAGAAGGAGATCGAAGCTGTTGTGTTTTAGCCTGAGTAGAATCCGTCTTTCCAGTTGAAACGGCTGGATTGAGGCAGGGGCCGGATGAAACCGTCTTTTTCATTAACCGCTTTCATCAAGTCACGATAATTTGATTTTTTTAACGCTTTACCTGTCAGATCAATAATAAAGCGTCCGAACCCTGCTTCTTTTAAAAACGGAATTTTGTCAATAATGGAAAAATATTTTTCCGGGTATACACGCGTGCCTTCATTACCCGCGTTTACTGTAAAAGCCTCTCCCATGTTATCTGCAAATGAATTAAAATTTATAACTGAGCCGGTGTCTGCCCTTATACTGAATAGCGGAGGCCACGCAAAAACCGTTATTAAAAAATTTGAGCGTAACAGAGCAGAAGCCCTGTCCAGTCTTTTTTTTTCCTGTTTTCCCGCGCCCAGCGTCTTTTCAAGGTTTTGGCGGCTATTTTCCAAAGGCGAAATAAATCCGTCAACTCCAAAAGAGGATACAAAAGAAAGCGCCCACGAATTGAAGATATAAAGCCACGGCCCTGCTATCAGCTTTACTTGATCGAGTCCCCTGAACAGCGAAAAATGTCCCGGATTATTTACAACATATTGATGATAGCCTCTCTCTGTCAGATATTTGATTGTTTCTGGCATCGTTTCTTTTTCATAACCGGCGCGGGAAACTTCTCCATGTGATGCCGCTTCCTGCGGGAAAAACGGATCAAGGGCGAGAATTATTTCCGCGGGTTTAAACGGCAGAGGTTTGCCGGGATTATCAGCTAACAAGAGCCTTGCGTTTTTTTGCGAAAATGAGAGTATTACCCGCTGCGGGCGCGATGACTGTACTATGTACAAATCTTCTGGGCGGGAGACCGCTACATACAGACCTTCCGGAAAAATGTTTTGTTTTCCTGCTTTTTTTTGTGCAGCCGGCGCTTTCTCCCTGCCGGGCCCTTTACCGCCGGTACTCTTTGCTATTACTGGCGCATAACGCTTTCGTATCTCCTTTGTCTGTATAAGATAAACATGGTCGCCAATCTGCCCTTCTGGAGCTGAAATCCAGTAACTGTTCCCCCCGTGTACTTTTTCCGCAAATGAAAGTTTAACAGAAGTTCTGAGCGAATCATCGCTTTTATGCACTCGTACCGAATCTCTCGCGGACAAGGATATCCCCTGCGATGGAGTAACAAGCGCTTTTCTGTCTTCGCCTGAACCTTTCGCTTTTTGAATAATCCCAAGACTAATGCCTGTTCCGCCGTCCTGCTGAGGATTCAGCCAGTCAATGCTTTTTTTCCCCCGATCCATGAACAAATATTTCGTCTTGGGCCTTGCGAAATCATTACGTAAAATCTCCTGCCCTTTTTTAATGCTGAGTTTGATTTCTTCTTCATCGCCGCCTGAAACGGCGTCCACAACCAGCCTGTAAGCTGAAACCACCGCTCCCACATAGGACGCGCTTTTCATGCGCCCTTCGATTTTTAATGCTTTAATGCCCGCTTCGGCAAGATCAGGCACATTCTCCAAAAGCTGCAAATCGTTGGGGCTGAAATAATAGCCGCTCGCTGAGAACTCTGTTTCATTTTTTTTAACCGCTTTAGCTGCGCTCTTTCCTTCTGAAAAATCTGTTATGTGATACAGCCTTCTGCATGCCTGAGTACACATTCCCCTGTTAGCTGATTTGCCTCCAAGATAACTGGAAAAAAGACAGATGCCTGAAACGCTTATACATAAAGCTCCGTGAACGAAAACTTCAAGTTCAAGATTGGTTTCTTTTTTTATGCTTTTTAATTCCTCAAGGGAAAGTTCGCGCGCAAGCACAACGCGCGATACGCCGTGACGTGATAAAGCGTTTGCTCCTTTCGCGCTTGCGATATTCATCTGAGTAGACGCGTGAAGCCTCAGAGACGGAAACTCTGATCGCGCCATTTCCACAACGCCGAAATCCTGAACAATGATCGCATCCGGCTCCTGCCTGCAAAGATATTTTAAGAACTGATACATGCGGTCGGCTTCGCGCTGTTCAAAAACGGTGTTCACTGTAACATACACTTTTTTCCCCATCCGGCGGAGGGAACGAAGCGCCCCTTCAAATTGCGCGTAAGTAAAATTGGCACTTCTCATGCGCGCGTTAAAATCTTTAAGCCCCAGATATACAGCGTCCGCGCCTTCTCCGACAGCGGCGTCAAGCGCCTCAGGCGAGCCTGCAGGAGCGAGCAGTTCGAGAGTATTCATTTATTTAATTATACTGTTCTTTGCGGGACTGCTTCGGCCTTCAAGGTTTGGAAGTCTTTTCTCCAGCGCCGCAAGCGATATTTCGACATTTTCATGTACTTCATGTTCATTTATACAGCCGACAGTGATCATGTCCTGCGCTCTTAAAACATTCCAGTTGAAAGTAAGCCCGATATATGGAGTGGTTCGTCCGGCCGCCATGGGTTTAATTGTCATAACAGGTTTCTTCGCTTCATGAATTATTTTGATAACGGATTCAACTTCAACCTGCATTAAAAATCCCAGGCAGTTAAAAATTTGAATGTATGTTTCAACATCGTAATTGTTCTTGTCCGAATACTGAATGATTTCCGGCATGTGGGCTGAAAGACCGGGGATTAGCCCTTCTTCGCGGATCATGTCCGTATAATCGCCGAGGCGATCCATTGTCTGTTTGTTTTTATTTATAAGCTGCTCACAGGAAGCGTGATGGATTAAGCAGAAAACGCTGTCGATTTTCGCGCTGTTTTTAATAACCGCTCTCGCTTCTTTCCGCGCAGCTTCACTGTCGTCCACGTTGAGGATCGGCGTGTCAATGCGGATGATTTTTTTGCCGGTTTCGTCTTCAGCGCGTTTGACCTTGTCATTACAGTCCGAATGTGTTGAGAAAGGCCCCATGATTGCGTCAATGCCGTATTGCAGAAATGCGCCGATTATTTTTTTCGCGGCCTCTCCTGTAGCGTGCTGCTCTTTTATATATTCATCCGCGGCATGGCCTCTGTGGCTCCAGCCGAACATCCAGTTTGTTCCGATTATAATTCTTGGAAGCGATACTCCTGCTGCGCTCGTTCTGGGAAAGTTCATTTTCTCCTCCGGTTAATTTTTATAAAAAAACACGCGCTTTCGATCCTCTTCCTTTAAACCTTTAAGATGCAAAAGGTCGTGGCGCATTTTCTCTGTTTCATCAACCCTGTGCGAGATCATCCCTGTGTTAATAAGTATTTCATTTATAACAAGTTCGTTAGCTCTGGCCAGTGTCTGCAGTCTGCACGCGAGGTTTATTCCGTAGCCGACATAATCGCGGTACTTAAGCTCCGATAATTCCGCGGATATTTCAAACTTATATACTTTTTCCGATACAAGCGCGCCGGCAAGGCTTAAAGTGTCATACTGCTTGAATAATTCTTCGTTTAAAAATTCGGTATATAAGTTAAATATGGAAACCGCTTCTGCTATGGATTCTTTCGCGGTTTCGTCCCAGATAATAAACACGCCGTCTCCCATGAGCTTGTAATAGGAGCAGCCGTAGCCGAACTGGTTGATGCAGGATAAAAGGTTCGATGTAAATTCCTTGATTAGCTTGAAGACGGTGTCATCATCATTATTACAAAGAAAATCGCTGAAGTTGCGGATATCAAGGCATAAAATTAGGGCTGTATTATAGACTTTGCCGAGGTACATGCCCTCAAACACATCCACAGGCATTTTCTTCAGCCCTTCAATCGCTCCGATATCCAGTATAAGTCCGCGGCTTTTTTTATCCGCGCTGTCAAGCTCATTAATGAGGTTATTATCCATGGCATAATGGTATCATGGAATCGGGGTATTTGGTAAGATGATTTTTTATTTACGCAATAGACGATTCAAATAATAAATGTTATCCTCTGTCCATGTCAGAAAATAAACAAAACGAAAAATTAGCGGTTATCCGCCACTCGGTCAGCCACATTATGGCGCAGGCGGTTGTAAAACTTTTTCCCGGGACAAAGACCGCAATAGGCCCTGCGATCGAAAACGGTTTTTATTATGATTTCCTCCTGCCGCGTCCCATAACTTCCGATGACCTTTCTGCCATCGAGGTTGAAATGAAAAAAATCATCGACAGCCGTCAGGATTTTGTAAAAGTAACATTGAGCCGCAGCGACGCCCTGACACGGTTTGCAATCGAACAATTTAAAACAGAATTAATTAACGAACTTCCGCCTGATGAAGAAATATCGATCTATGAAAACCGCAACTCTGACGGCGCTGTTCAATGGGCGGACCTTTGCAGAGGGCCGCATGTCGCCAACACAAGGGAGATAAACTCCGCCGCTTTCAAACTGCAAAGCATCGCCGGCGCTTACTGGAGAGGCGATGAAAAAAGAGCGATGCTCACCCGCATTTACGGGACAGCCTGGGAAAATCCCAAGGATTTAAAAGCGCATCTTGCGTTTCTTGAAGAAATTGAAAAAAGGGATCACCGCAGAGTCGGTAAGGAGATGGAACTTTATTCGATTCATGAGGAAGCCGGAGCGGGATTAATTTACTGGCATCCGAACGGCGGTAGAATGAGGGTCGCTATTGAGGATTTCTGGCGCAAGGAACATTACCGTAATGGTTACGAAATACTTTATACGCCGCACATCGGAAAAAGCTGGCTTTGGGAAACATCGGGGCACCTTGGTTTTTACAAAGAAAATATGTACAGCCCGATGGAAATCGACAAGCAGGATTATTATATCAAACCGATGAACTGCCCGTTTCATCTTTTAATTTATAATAACAAGGGACATTCCTACCGCGATCTGCCTCTTCGCTGGGCGGAACTCGGTACTGTATACAGATACGAGCGCTCCGGCGTTTTACACGGTCTTTTACGCGTACGCGGTTTCACCCAGGATGACGCGCACATCATCTGCACGCCGGAACAAATGGAAAGCGAAATTCGCGAAGTGCTTCGTTTCAGTTTGAGTATTTGGAAAGTTTTCGGATTTAAGGATATCAAAGCGTATCTTGCTACAAGACCGGAAGGCAGCATCGGCGAACAAAAAAAATGGGATGACGCGCTTGAGAGCCTTCGCAGGGCGATTGACGCCGAAGGGCTTCCCTATGAAATTGATGAGGGCGGCGGCGCGTTTTACGGCCCGAAAATCGATCTAAAAATCAAGGACGCGCTCGGGCGTGAATGGCAGGTAACGACTATTCAATTTGATTTTAATGAGCCTGAACGCTTTAACATGACCTTTGTCGATTCAGACGGCCAGCACAAACGCCCCTACATGATACACCGCGCTCTTTTTGGCAGCCTTGAACGTTTCTTCGGCGTGTTAATCGAGCATTTTGGCGGCGCGTTCCCTGTCTGGATCGCGCCTGAACAGGTTGCTGTTATTCCCGTTTCTGAAGTGTTTAACGATTACGCGAAAAAGGCGGCTTCACAGCTAAAAGCGCGCGATTTGCGCGTAACGGCAGAACTCGGCGATGATCGCATGAACGCGAAGATACGCGTTTGCCAGACCCGGAAAATTCCCTATATGCTTGTCGCAGGCCAGAGGGAAGCGGATGAAGGCACGGTATCAATCCGCCT
>JAIRQF010000054.1 GCA_031256635.1 Treponema sp.
GTAAAGATATACTTCCTTACCATTGATATCGCCTAACGTGAACTCTTTTCTGTACCAGCCGGTATTTTTCCATATAAAATAACCCTGCCTGCTTTGCTCTGACCACGGCTCATCTCCGCCTTTGTCAAAGGGCTGATGTATAACCCAGTCATGAGGCAGATCAATATGTTTCCATGTCCTGTCGTTGTAATCTTCAAGTTCGGCGTTTTTTGGATCTCCCAAAAGGAATTTCCAGTCCTGATTGAACAGCTGCATTGTTCCTCCTAAAAAAATTGGCTTGTTTTAAATCTGTTATGATTTAAAACAAGCCGTAACTTTAACTTACATCATTGAAAAAATTATCTTGGCCACAGACGCGATCTTTCGTCCATTACTTGCTGTGCGCCGGATTGCAGATAATCTCTCATTCCCGCATCCCAGACTGAGTCAAACTGCGCCACAGGAGCTCTTACCGCCTGCGCGATTAGCGCGTCTGCTTTATCACGCAAGGTTTGGCCGTAAACGCCGTCCTGCGTTGTTACAGCTGAATACACTACAGGAGCGCGGCCATTTTTGGTTGACATTTCAAACGCCTGTACAATAAGCTCAGGAGCTGTTCCGGGGTAACCCAAAGCCAGAACTCTCGCGTTCTGTTCAGCGCTGCCTCTTTCAATACCGTTCATAGGTATTGTCATATCGATGTTATTCGCTGAATTCTGAATCCACGGATGGCCTGCCGGCGCCGATATCATTTGGGGAACGCCGTCTACCATATTGTGATTAATGCCAATGTTTCCGACCTGAAGGAACTGATAATTTTCAGGCCTTGAGAGCCAGTTAAGATACTTCAGTGCGCCAACAGGATTTTTTGAATTTGCCGGAACGAATATTCTTAAGCCCGGTTTGTCTGATACAAATTTATGGGTTACTCCGTTAATGGCAATCGGATCTATCGGTACAAACTGCGCGCCAGGAACATTGAGCGCCAGATCGGCGTTAATTCTGTTATCGGTTCTGAAAGGAAGATCCCAGTTGCCCGAAAATGCGCCTACACGGCCTGTTTTAAGCAGGTTAAAGTAGTCATCCGCTACTGTTATCAGCGGGAAGTCATTATAAATTAGCCCGTCATTGAACCAGCGGTTGACAAGACGCAAACCTTCCTTATAACCGGATACTGTGATTGGACGATCCGAGAAATTTTGTATCCAGAAATCCCTGTTAGTTTGACGATTGGCAAAGATATCAAAGTGCGCGTAAATAATCTGAGCAAATCCCCAGCGAGCGTCTGAGTCCTGTCCAAAAGGAATTACCCTGCCGGCGCCGCCGCCCGGAAGTCTGGCTGCATTGTCACGGAAAGCTTTGAGTGTGTCTTCGAATTGTTGAATTGTTGCCGGCATGGGAAGCCCCAGAGTATCCAGCCAGTCTTTGCGGATAAACATATTTCTCTGCGGATTATTTACTACGACACTGGGTACTGAATATACTTGTCTTGTATTTGGGTCTCTGTCTCTGTATACCAGATCCTGACCTTGTAACGCAGGATCTGAGCCCAGAAGCCTTTTAAAATCCGGCAGATATTGATCAATGTACGGAGCAAGGTCTAAAATACCGCCCATCTGCCTGAACTGGGAAATCATTTCTGTGTTATATGTATAGCACAGATCAGGCGCGCTGCCGCTTGCCATTAAATTGACGATATCCGTAGTCTCAGACCAGCGGCCTACAGGAACAAATGTAATATCAATGTTAAGATCAGCTTTTACCTTCTGTTTGATCCAGTTAGTCCACGCATTGTTGGCAACAGGAGACCGCCCGCCGTCCATACCGCGATCAAAAATCTCTACAGTAAGGGCTCCTTCGCCGGATGCCGCAGATGTTTGCTGGGTCGCGCCGCTTGCAAACACTAATGTTGAGGCTATCATTAAAATAACCAGAACAAAACCAATTCTCTTCATAAACTCCTCCTGAAAAATTTTTTGTCTATATTTACATATAGGCTATTGGATCATTAATATTTGCTTTAATGATCTAATTGGCTATATATGACTATCCTTTTACCGCTCCTATTGTGACCCCTTTAATAAAATAACGCTGAAGCCACGGATAAACAACTAAAATAGGCAAAGTCGCGAACATTATCGCGGCGGCTTTAATCGCGTCAGAAGCGCGCGGAATCGAACCAGCGGCAAGTTCAACTGTAGATATATCAAGCCCTGATGTATTCTGAATCAACTGCCAAAGTTTAAGTTGTATCGGAACCCATTGCGGCGCGGAGCTGAGATAAATAAGCGCGTCTCCGAATCCGTTCCACCGGCCAACCGCGTAGAACAGCGCAAGAGTAGCAAGTACAGGTCCTGAAAGCGGAAGATAAATTTTTACCAATACGGTAAACGGAGTCGCGCCATCTATCTCGGCTGATTCCCTGAGGCTGTCAGGAACACCAAAAAAGAAGCTGCGCAGGATAATCATGTTAAATACAGAAAGGCAGTTCGGAATTATTAACACAAGCGGATTGTTAAGCAGGTTTAACGATTTCATCAATACATAATTCGGTATCGTTCCGGCGCTGAAATACATTGTAATTATAATAATCGTATTTATTAATGTCTTACCCTTAAGCTGATCGTAAGTTAACGGATAAGCGCACAAAACCGTCATTGTAAGAGAGACAATTGTGCATATGACGGTAAGTATCGCAGTCCACCACATTGAACGGGAAAATGATTTATCCAAAAATACATACCTGTATGATTCCAATGTTATTCCGATATTGTGTGTGTTATTTTCCTGGTTATGTATAACAGGCAGAAATGACACCCTGCCGAATATAACAGACTGCGAACTGCTTAATGACTGCGCAAGCAGGTTAAGCATAGGCATGACGCACAGTAATATTACAATTAAACAAATTAAAGCAACTATCCAGTCTGATATTTTTAATCTTTTTGTTTTTATCATATGTGTTTTTCCTCTTACCAGATACCGCGTTCACCGAACTTTTTCGCGAGGGTGTTCGCCGCGACAAGGAAAACCACGCATATTACCGACTGGAACAAGCCGATAGCAGCTGTTAAGGAATATTGGAATGATCTGATACCCCACCTGTATACAAGGGTTGAAAGTACATCCGCTACTTCCATAACCATTGCGTTCATCATCGTGTACGGACGATCGAACTCTATTCCCAGAATTCGTCCTATGTTTAAAATTAATAATACTATTATGGTCGGCCTGATACCGGGCAGTGTTATATGCCATAACTTTCTCCAGCGTCCCGCGCCGTCAACTTCAGCCGCTTCATACAGCTCAGGGTTAATTCCGGTTATCGCCGCAAGATATATAATGGTTCCCCAGCCCATTTCTTTCCAAACGCCGAGAGAAACATATGTCGCTATCCAGTTTCCTTTGTTCATCAGGAAGTCAACAGGACCTATTCCAAAAACTTCCCCCAGAAACAAATTAATAATACCGGTTGACGGCGCAAAGAGCCTTGTCGCCATACTGGATATTATTATCCATGAAAGGAAATGCGGCAGATAAATGACAGTCTGGGTAAATTTCTTGTACCGCTTAAAAACAAGTTCATTTAATAAAAGCGCAAGTATAATCGGAGCGGGAAAACCGACAAGAAGATCAAGGAAATTAAGCCAAAGAGTGTTTCTGATAGCGAGCCAGAAATCCCTTGAAGCAAACGCAAAATCAAACCAGTTAAAACCGACCCAATGGCTGCATCCGGTCAGATGAACGCCTGTTTGTTCATAAAGGCAGGCCTGGTTTGCGGACGCCCATACGCCTCTGATTATATTGTAATTCTTAAACGCAATTACAATATTGGTCATCGGGACATAGCGGAAAATAATGAAAAACGCAATAGGAAGCATCAGCATGAAATAAAGCGACCAGTAACGGCTTACATAAGGAATCAACCCTGTTTTCTGCGTCTTAACTGCTTTTTTGTTTACTCCCATTAAATAATCTCCGATTTTAAAAATTATTATTGACTTAATATATAATACAGATATAAAATGTACAAATAGGTATAAATTCGATATAAAAATACAGGAAAAACATGGAGAAATTAATATCAGAGGATTTTTTTCCCAAAATTGATTATCATGTTTTTCGAAAATGCAATTTAAGCTGGCGCTTACAGAAGCAGCGGGTAAACCGTCATGACATTACCTATATCGTAAAAGGAAAAGCCCGTTATACCATTAACGATACCGCGCATGAGCTTGGTCCCGGTGATTTAGTCTATCTTACAGAAAAAGATTACAAAGAAGCAATCACATATCCGGATAATTTAATGCAGTGTTTCTCGATAAATTTTACGTTTGATAAGACAGGAGGAGCAATAGAATCATTATTACCTGCAATAAATCATATCGGACTCAGAAGAGATATAGTCAATTTATTCAGGGAACTAACAATAAGCTGGGCGGAGCAGCAGAGCGGTTATATGGTAAAAACCCGCGCGCTTTTAATGCTGATAATTCAACGCCTGATGGAAATAATAGTCAATGATATAGACTCCGAACCGGGCGATTACAGGATAAATAAAATAACCCGCTATATTTCATTGCATTATCCTGAGAAGCTTACTGTTAAAAATCTTGCGCTTCAGATCGGCATTGATACGGATTATTTTGGTCATTTATTCAAGCGCGAAACCGGCATGACTGTTCATCAATATATAACAAAAATCAGAATTCGCAGCGCGGAAAACATGCTGCAAAGCGGCAATTATAAAGTTCAGGAAGTAGCGGAACAATGCGGTTTCAGCGATAATTTTCATTTTTACAAATCTTTCAGATCACTGCGGGGATTCGCGCCGTCTAACTGTATTCCCAAAAAAAACTTGAAATAAAAGCGGTTAAGATTTTTATTTTCCCAAAAGCCACGCTATTAAAAACATTCCGCCTGCGATTAACAGAATAAAAGGCAGAAAAAAAATCAAAGCGGCGATTATCATCGCTTTAAGATCGCCTTTCTCCATTTCAGATCGCGCACGGGCGAAACTGGCGGCCGCTTCTTTTTCGTCTATAAGTTTTTCAAACTTGCGTTTATGTAAAAATAACATACTTTAGGTTAAACAGTGATGGCATGCGGCAAAATGCCCGGGTTCGACTTCCCGGAACAGCGGTTCTGTTTCTTTACATTCGCTTGAAACATAACGGCAGCGGGTGTGAAACTTGCAGCCTTTGGGCGGATTGATCGGACTTGGGATATCGCCTTCAAGAATGATCTGATTTTTCGGCTTGTCAATGTTCGTTGTTGGAATCGCGGATAACAGCGCTTCTGTGTAGGGATGAAGCGGCTTTTTGAAAATATCTTCGGAGCGGGCAATCTCGACAATATTACCCAGATACATAACGCCGATTCTGTCGCTGATATATTTTATAACGGAAAGATCGTGCGAAATAAACAGGTATGTCAAATTGGATTTTTCCTTTAACTCAGACAGCAGATTGAGAATCTGCGATTGTATTGATACGTCAAGAGCGGAGACAGCTTCGTCGCAGACAATAAACTTTGGATTTACCGCAAGCGAGCGCGCGATTCCGATGCGCTGGCGCTGTCCGCCTGAAAATTGATGCGGGTAACGGTGAATCATGTAAGGCGCAAGGCCGCATTCTTCCATTATCTTCATTACATGATCCTGAAGCGCTTCGCCTTCGCCTGTAAAGAATTCATGGGCAAGCGGGCCTTCTCCGATTATTTGCCCGACAGTCATGCGCGGGTTCAGTGATGAATACGGATCCTGAAAAATGATCTGCATGTCACGGCGCAGGCGGCGCATCTCGTTATATGTAAGGCGCGTAAGATCGATTCCTTCGTCCCGCAATTTTTCCAGTCTTTTAAAATTATCTTTATCTGTTACGGAACTATCCGCGATTGAGCGCCGCCTTGCTTCAAATGTTTCAGCCCTTGAACCGCTGTCAGGCGAATCCTCCGAAGTTTTACCTTCACTGTAGTATTCAAGGTATGCGGCGGTAACTTCATCTTCATTTGGAGAAAGCAAAAGTCCGCCGAAGACACGGACAAGATCAAGAAATAATTCCTGCGCCGCTTTACGGTCAGTTGAAAACAGCTTTATTAATTCTTGTTTCTCAGCCGGTAATTCTTTTATAATATCCGTTAAATTTTTCGGAGAGATCGCAGTAAGCGGCTTACCGTAGTAAAATGTCCGCCCCTCTGTCGGCGCGTAAAGCTGAAGCAAAGTTCTGCCCAATGTCGATTTTCCGCAGCCGCTTTCTCCTACAAGGCCGAGAGTCTCGCCTTCGAATATGTCAAGGTCTATACCGTCATTGGCTTTTACAAACATATTCTTGTTCCCTTTTACGGGAAAATACTGTTTTAAATTCCTGATACTGATTAATGTCTTTTTATTATTTTCATTTACGGGAACAGGAACACTTCCGGCAAGATCAGAAACAACAGCGGAAAAATTTTCAGCGCCGCTTGATACGGACGCAGTTTTATTTTTATTAATAACTGCCTGCGCCATATTATGATTCCTTCCCGATTGTAACCCGTTTAACTACAGAGGCGGCAATACCGGAAACAGCGGAGCGTTCTTCTTTCTTTGGATAAAAACAACGCACGCTCTGACCGGGCATGACTTCCAAAAACGGGGGACTATTTTCCCCGCATTGCCGCTGGCAGTACTTGCAGCGCGGAGCGAAACGGCACCCAGGAGGAATATCCAGCGGGTGCGGCACGCTTCCCTGGATTGCCTCAAGCCTTACACCCTGCGGAGTATCAAGCTGGGGAATGGAAGTCATAAGCCCTTCGGTATAAGGATGAGAAAAAGTGCTAGAACTGAAAATGGTCCGCACCGGAGCTGTTTCAACGACCTGTCCGCAGTACATGACAGCGACATCGTCCGCCATTTCATTAATGACGCCCAGATCGTGGGTAATAAAAAGTATCGATGCCCCTTTTTCGCGCTTTAAATCATTCATCAATTTTAAAATCTGCGCCTGTATCGTGACATCAAGGGCGGTGGTAGGTTCGTCGGCAATCAGCATGTGCGGCTGACAGGCAAGAGCCATCGCTATCATAACACGCTGGCGCATTCCGCCTGAAAGCTGGAAGGGGTATTGTTTGGCGACCTTGTCAGGATTGGGAATCTGAACATCAGAAAGCATATTGATAGATTCGGCGTAGGCTTTTTTCCTGCTCATCCCCTGGTGAACCATGAAAGATTCGCCGATTTGCCGCTCGACTTTAAACACCGGGTTAAGGCTTGTCATCGGTTCCTGAAAGATAACAGATATTTTATTTCCGCGGATTTTCTGTATTTCTTTCAGCGGCAGTTTTGTCATGTCCTGTCCTTCAAAGATGATTTCACCGGAATCTATATAACCGTTCCCGTCAAGAAGGCGCAGGATACTCATCGCCGATACGGACTTTCCGCTTCCGCTCTCCCCGACAACCCCCAGAGTGCGGCCTGATTCAATGGCGTAGGAAACTCCGAACACCGCTTTTACAATGCCTCGTTTGGTATTAAAGTACGTATGCAAATCTTTTAATTCGAGTAACGCCATTTATTCCTACCGGTCGTTGGATTTCGGATCGATAGCGTCACGGAGGCCATCGCCTACAATATTAATACTGATAACAGCCAATCCCAACACAAGAGACGGGAATATCCACCGCCACCAGTACATTCTAATAACTACTGAGTCTATGCACTTGTTCAGCATATTACCCCATGTCGGCGTCGGCTCAATAACGCCGAACCCAAGAAATGAAAGGGTCGATTCAAGAAGCAGACATGTCGCCATGCTTACAGTAAGACTGACTAAAATGACAGGAAGCACATTTGGCAGGATATGTTTAAAGATGATAACCTTTTCGCGGATGCCCATCGCTTTTGCCGCTGTTACAAACTCGTTTTGTTTTTCCGAAAGAATCTGCGCCCTTGTAAGACGCGCCAGCCCCGACCAGCTAAGGAAACCGAGTATGATCATTATCATAATTACGCGTCCTGTCTCCGGAACCTTGTTTGCGACAATTGCAGCAAGTATAATGGCAAGCGGCAGGAATGGAATAGAATCGACAACTTCCGCAAAGCGCATAAGGAACATATCCGTCTTTCCGCCGAAGTATCCGGAGAACCCGCCGATTGTAATACCGATAATCGCCGAGATAATAACAGCGATAAACCCGACAGTAAGGCTGATTCTGCCGCCGTACACAACGCGGGTGAACACATCGCGGCCCCATTGGTCGGTGCCCATTATATAACCTTTCTGTCCCCACACAGCTATGTTGCCTTCCGGATCAATAGCGGCGTTTTGATAATAGTCCGAAGAAATCCGGCTGATGCCTGTTATATTCGGGAAATCAGTCTGACCGAACATATTGCTTCCCCAGGAAAAAACAGAGCCGTCATTTAAGAGCGCGGTAAAATGAGTTTGACCGCCTTTAATGTTTTTTACTTTACCTTGTATCTGATCCGGCACATCATACGCCGGATAATTAACGCTGCCCCATGTCACAACAGTCCCGTTGTCAAGAAGAGCGGCTGCGACATGATCAGTTGCGGCAATATCAACCGCGCGTCCCTGAACAACATCAGGTATTCTTGTAAAACCGGAATCTGCTTCCAAAAGAGCGACAACCCGCGAATCATTGGTAAGGGCGATTGCGGTAGAAATGTTAACGGCGAAATCTTTGTAATTCCCCTGATTCTCGCCCGGACGGTAATTAAAAATGTTGGCGTTGCCCCAGAAATGAAGAGTCCCTTCATCATCAAGGGCGATTGTTATTTGATGACCAGCCTGAATATCTACAAGATTTTTTCCCTGTACGCTGTCGGCAATTTTTATTATGCCAAGCCTGTCATTACCCCAAGCATATATCCTTCCGCTCTCACTGACAACAACAACATGATCAAGTCCGCAGGAAACCATTTTTAAAGGACCCGTGTTTTTTGGTACATTATTTTTAACTTTGTCCGGCATGGTTCCCCACATATAGAGATCACCCTTTTTATCAATCCCCGCGCCGAATGTGGAACCAAAATCCATGGTCCTAATATTGTGAATAAGTTCTTTCGGGATGGAAAGATAATTTAGGGCAGGGGGAAGATTCTGCCGCGTTGAATCAGTGTATTGAAGATCAATCGGGATAACAAAGGAAAGTATAAAACATGACAGGAAAATAAAAATAAAAACCGCCATTCCCGCGATGCTTAACTTACGGGCAAAGAAATTATGCATCGCGGTTTTACCGGGACTTTGAACAAGTTCTTCTTCTATCAACAAAGACGCGTTTGTCTCAGCAGGAGTATCAATCTTTTTTTTCATTACTCCTCCTAACTTAAGAAAATCTGATCCGCGGATCAACGAATGTATACGCGATATCTATAATCAGGTTTCCGATAAGCCCGATTAATACATAGAACATGCTGAGCGTAAGGGCTACCGCGTAATCAAAAACCATAATAGAGCTGATATATAAATTTCCCATTCCGTTCCAGTTAAATATCCGTTCGATCATAATTGACCCTCCGAAAAGGCTGAGGAACCAGCTTATTAGAATAGTCATAAAAGGGATCATCGAATTGCGGAACGCATGGGAATAGATGACAACTTTTTCAGTTAAGCCTTTCGCCCTTGCCGTTCTTATATAGTCCATACGGAGAGCGTCTATCATTGTCGCGCGGATATAGCGCGTAAGAGAGCCAAGGCTTGTAAATACCATAACGCCGATTGGCAGTATCATATGCTTAAGCTTATCAAGAGTCAGGGCAAAACCTGTGCCCCGGAAACCCGGTGTATACGCGCCGCCGATTGGCAGCCATCCAAGAAGAACGGAAAAAATTAAAATCGCCGCAAGGGAAATAATAAAGGAAGGCAGGCTTAAACCAAGAATTGTAACAACCTGAACAGAACTGTCGTATATTGTGCCTTTTTTGACCGCTGTGGTGATTCCAAGCGGAATGGTTATTATAAAAACAAACAGCATTGTTATCGCGTTAAGCATCAATGTGTTGGACATCGGAGCTTTGATAACCTGAACAACCGGCTGTCTGTATAATAAAGACCGCCCGAAATCGCCGACGAGCATTTTGCCCATCCATTTGAAGTACTGAACAACAAGAGGCTGATCAAGGCCCAAAAAAGCCCTGACCTCCTGCTGATAACGCTCAAAGTCAGCCGGCCGCATCTCGTTCTGCAATCCTTCGGTGTACATTTTAACGGGATCAGCCGGCGATAACTTATAAAGCGAGAATATTATAACGGACACAATGAAGAACACGAAAACAATGTATACAATGCGCCGTATAATATAATTTAACAATTTTTCTCCTGCTACAATTACTCAACCCAAGCGTTAATAATCGCGGATGTCCACGGATAAAGAGCATTGTGAGAAAAACCTTTCAGCTTCGGATTAAAGAAGTCATAATACTCATCGGAGTAGAGCGGAAGATCCGGCAGAATCAGGTTGAAGCGTTTTGCGAAATTCAGCCAGCTCCTTGAGAAGGACGCTCTGTCACCGGGTGTTGTATTTTTCATTTCCTGAGTGTACCTGTTAAGTTCTTCGTCAGCGACAAAGTTGGAGTTATAACCGCCTACGTCCGCAAATGTATCACGGCCCGGCGTGTAATAGTACCAGGGTGAATCCAATACATTGAAGCCTGAACCGCCGTTGATCATGTTGTAGCGTTTGTTGCCTGTGCCGTAGATCGCGTTTCCGAACGCTGTTGAATCGCCCCATTCCTGCCTTATTTCCATACCGACACTTCTTGCGTTATCTGTAATGAAGGTGCTGAGCATTTCGCCGATTGCGTTTGAATCAGGCGAGAACCATTCGATAACAAGAGCCATTAAGCTGCCGTCCGGCATTCTCTTGTAGCGTGTGCCTGTTGTGTAAGCGCCGCCTGTAGCGTTAAGCGTCCAGCCGCCGGCCTCAAGTTCTTCCCTTGCTTTCTGCAAGTTTAATGTGTAGAC
>JAIRQF010000074.1 GCA_031256635.1 Treponema sp.
GTGAGGGCTTATTCCTCTCGGCTTTGAACCGGATCTTTTTGAGCCTGAAACGGAGATAAAAAACCGGAAACTTCAGGAGGCTGCGGATAAAATCAGAAACCGCTACGGAACGGGAAAAATCACGCGGGGCATTGTCCTTGCGGCATCTTCGGGAAATAAAACGTTAAGTGCAATCAATTTTCCCAAACGGATTGAGGCTTGCGTATTATAATTTTTTTATGGAAACAAGATTAGGTTTGGTTTCAGCTTATTCATTTCTCTACGGTGTTCATAAGAGCGGCGCTTTGCTTGATAAGGCGGCTTCTTTTGGAGTAAAAACAGCGTCTATATGCGACTTAAATAATCTTTACGGATTACACAGTTTTCTGGAGTCCGCCAAAGAGCGCAATATCCGCCCGGTTATCGGAACAACTCTTGTCTGGAATGAAAATAATACCCTCCGTACTTCCCCGCTTGCTTCTCATTCCTCATTTTTAACTCCCCATTCTTCATTATCCCTTCATTGTTTCGCGGAAAACCGCGAAGGTTTCTCGCGGTTATGCGAAATTCTTTCAATACGAAACAAGGATTGTAAAATTTTTAATCCCCTGCCGCTGCTTCTTGAAAACTCCTCCGGTCTTGTTCTTGTGTCTTTTAAAGAGATTGTGTTAAAAAAACTTGCCGGAAAAGTCAAGCATCTTTTCGCGGCGGTTACTCAGGATAATTTAATCTGCGCAGGCGCGCACAGGCAGTTAAACCTTCCTCTCGCTTTTCTTGATACTTCGGCGTTTCTTAAAAAAGAGGATCACTGCGTTCACAAAGTGTTACGCGCAATCGGGCTGAACAAGACTGTTGGCAGCCTTGCTTCATCGGATTTTATTCCCGAAGGAAAAAGCGTTCTTAAACCGGACCTTTCCGGACTGCTTGATTCGTGGCCGGAAGCTGCCGCAGGAACATCAAAAATAGCGGAACTTTGCGGTTTTAATGAACTTTTTAACGGATTTATTTTTCCCGCTTACGAAGAGGACACTTCACATCTTTCGCAGTATTTGCAGCCAGAGCAGTATTCACAGCATGCGCAGTGTTCACAGCAAACCGCGGTATCTGAATTAAGGCGGCGCGTATATAAGGGAGCTGTCCGGCGCTACGGAGAATTAGGTGACATGGAAACCGACCGCATTGAATTCGAACTTGAGGTAATTGAAAAAATGGGATTTGCTCCTTATTTCCTGCGTATGGATGATATTGTCAGCCTGACGAGCCGCACATGCGGGCGCGGGTCGGGAGCCGCTTCCATCGTTTCATACGCGCTGGGAATAACAAATGTTGATCCTGTCGCCTATAACCTTTATTTTGAGCGCTTTCTCAATCCGGCGCGTCCTGATCCGCCTGATATCGATGTTGATTTCGCCTGGGATGAGCGCGATGAAATCATTAAGGCTGTAATAGAAAAATCCGGCCCTGATTACTGCGCACGAGTGGCGAATCACAACTTTTTCCGTTCACGCTCTGCGTTACGCGAAACCGCGAAAGCTTACGGTTTTGCGGACGCCTCAATATCGCGGCTGGAAAGAAAAATATTCGATTTCAGGGAAAAGGAAGAAAATGTCGAGCCTTTATGGCGGGAAATATACCGCATAGCCGCGGAAATTGAAGGTCTTCCACGGGGGCTTAGCATGCACTGCGGCGGCATGGTAATAACGCCCGGGCCTGTCAGCCGTTACGCGCCAATTGAAAAATCACTGGAAGGTTTTCCCCTTCTTGCGTGGGAAAAGGAAGGAGCGGAAGCCGCCGGATTTGTAAAGATTGATCTTTTGGGCAACAGATCGTTAGCTGTCATACGAGACGCGCTTGTCAACCTTGAGGAAAACGGAACAGGCATTGATCAGGATACATGGCGTCCTGTCGATGACAAGCCGACAATTAAAGCGCTGGCGCGCGGCGACAGCATCGGGGTTTTTTATATTGAAAGCCCGGCCATGCGCCAGCTTCAAAAGAAAACCGGAGCCGGTGATTTTGATCACATCGTTATTCATTCAAGCATAATCCGTCCCGCCGCAAACAGATTTATTTCAGAATATGTAAAAAGGCTTAAAGGCGTAAAATGGGAGCCTCTTCACCCGCGCCTTGAAAAAATACTAAAGGAATCGTACGGCATCCTGTGTTATCAGGAAGACGTGAGCAAAACCGCCGTTGCGCTCGCCGACTTTGACGAGGTGAGCGCGGATAAGCTGCGGAAAATAATCGCAAAAAAAGCCGGCGCCGAAAAATTAAAAGTGTACGAAAAACAGTTCTTTGACGGCTGCCGCAAAAATAAAATAGATGAAAAAACAATAAATGATATTTGGGCAATGATGCTTTCCTTTGACGGTTACTCGTTCTGTAAGCCGCACAGCGCGAGTTATGTGATGGTTTCCTATCAGTCGGCGTATCTGCGCGTTCATCACCCTGCGGAATTTATGGCGGCTGTCCTCAGCAATCAGGGAGGCTATTACCGCCCGCACGCTTATATCGCGGAGATACGCCGCATGAAACTTATAACAGAGGGACCGGATGTAAATATATCAAGGTGGAAATATTACGGAATTTCCAATGAGGAATTAAATGAAAAAAGAGATGAGGGTGTAATAAAAAATACAAAGATGTTATACGGAGGGATTGTAATTATTGGTTTGATGGCGATTAAAGGTTTGTCAGCCGCCGGAGCGCAGCAAATATTTGATGAAAGAAACAAAAACGGTATTTTTAAAAATCTTGAGGATTTTTCCCGCCGACTGAAACTTTCGCGCGATGATATAGTCGCGCTCTGCCCCGCCGGCGTTTTTGACAGCATCGCAGAGGGAATCCCGCGTCCTGTGCAGGCGCGTTATTTGCTTGGAATGAATTTTATAAAAAACAAAACAGCCGGTATGGATTTATTTGAAGATGAAACATCTGTCTCATCATCAAATGTCAGCCGTTCGTCATTGATCGCAAATGTTTCCCGGTTAAACGCTCCTCATTCGGCGTTATTCGAAGAGTACCGCGCCCTGGGATTTTTGCGTAACGCCCACCCGCTTGTGTTATGGAAGGACAAAATTATGGCGGTAAAAAAACGCGTCAAAGCCGTACATATTCAAAAATATATTAACCGCCATGTTTGTCTCGCCGGATGGCCGGTAACCCAAAAAGAAGTCTGGACAAAAGACGGGCTTACGATGAGTTTTTTAAGCATGGAAGATGAAACGGCGTTATACGAAACTGTCATTTTCCCGCAGATTTATGAAAGATACAACAAACTGCTTTTTGATCAGAAGCCGCTGCTTGTAAGCGGCCGGGTAAAGGATGATCAGGGAGCCGTAATCATTGAAGTCAGCAAGATTGAAGAACTTGAGAAAGCTGTTCGGACAGTAACCGCCTGAAAGGCTGCGCTCTTAACAGATTTTATTTTAAATCTTTAAAATGCTTTAGATAAAGTTTTGCGCTGCGGTTCATTTCACCGGCAAAATCACTGTTGTATTTTCTCTCATAAAAAGCACTGATATATTCCCTGAATTCATTATTGTCTTTGATGCTGCCTTTTTTGATAAACATATCAAGATGCTCATTTTCACTCAAGCGGCGGTAACGGTTTTCCTGCACAATACATGAGAGCGGCGGTCTTGCCGGTTTCTCCCTTTCAATCTGGCTTTTTGAAGGATATCCGTACACAACAAAAGCCGCGGGAAAAACATATTCATCAAGATTGAGCGCTTTACGCACATTTTCTTCCTGTTCCAGAATATCGCCGATATAACATGAACCGATGCCAAGCGCTTGGGCGGCGACAACCGTATTCTGCGCCGCGATAACTGCGTCCGCTGCGGCAAGCAGCAAATCGCCTTCTTCGGGCGGACGCGGCGTTATTCCCGCGAATTGATAACTGTCAAACCAGCGCCGGCAATCGGCGAGAAAAACAAGAGCAAGCGGCGCTTTAGCGATAAACGGCTGATTGTCGCAGTATTTTGAAAGAGAGAGTTTTAAATCATCATCTGTAATATCCAAAATGGTGTAAAGGTTCTGGTTTCCGGCGGTAGGAGCCTGCAGCGCGGCCTGCAGAATAAGGTTTTTCTCTTCATCCGTTATGGGCCGCGCCTCGTACCGCCGCACGGATTTACGCGCGAAAAGTGATTTAATAATCTCATTCATAATTTAATCCCCCGAATAATTGAAAATCAGGCATAATTAACTCCTAAAATCTGCGGATAATATACCAGTATATCATACATAAAGATTTGTATGACTGGAAAAAAATATGGTATTATATTAGAATGTATTGGGGCTTATTAGCTTTATATTAAATTCGGAGGATAATATGGAAATCAGAATGGTTGACGGATTATGGAGAAGAATCGAAGGAGATAAGATGAAATCATACTCAACTTATCAAAAAGCCGTTGAAGGAGGGAAGTCATATGAAGACGAGCCTTTAATCAGCGTCGACGATGCTTACAAACATATAGTTAAGGAAAATATTATACCGGACAAAAAAGGACGCAAGTAAGAAGTCTTGCTACCGTCATTTCACCTATTTGTATTGCAGACCTTGATTTGACCATGTTTCTCGTTAACCTGAACAGATGAAATACTGATTGAGAAAAAACATGGAAGTAACCGGACTTGATTTGGAAATAATGACGTTAACTAACAGAGCCGCCAAATTAAGTAAAGAAAATTTAAAGGCATATGAAGAAAAAATTCCTTCATATGCCTTCTTCATATAAAATAAATCAGCTGTTATAAGGGCCGGACAACACGGAAACCATGATTAGTACCAAAATGATCTGGCGTTTCACCATTAGCTGCATCGGTGTCACCAGTCCATCGTCTTGCGGAACGGCACTCACTTGCACCCGAATTCCAACCTCCACCGCGAATCACACGGGTTGAGCCGGAGCTTGGTCCTATAGGATTTACGCTTCCGCCGGCATTATCATAAGAACGAGTATATATATCCCAAACCCATTCCCACACATTGCCGTGCATATCGTATAACCCCCATGCATTAGGCTCCTTCTGCCCAACAGTATGCGTTGTACTGCCGCTATTTGCACTATACCATCCGGTGTTATTGTTAATTGTATTTCCAGTATGAAATGCCGTTGTTGTTCCGGCTCTACAGGCGTATTCCCATTCTGCTTCTGTCGGCAGCCTGTAGCCATTAGCATTCCAATTAGCAGAAACTGTGGCGCTTGAAATATTTAGCCCTTTCCTTTTAATTGATCCCATTGTATAAACAGGAGTAAGACCTTCAATAAAGCTTAATTCATTACAAAACTCTAACGCATCATACCAGGACATGTTTTCTACTGGATGCTTACCGGTTCCACGAGATGTATGACCGCTTGGGTTTCTTTTCATCACTTCATAATACTGATCCTGTGTTATTGGGTAAATACTCATGTAAAAACCTGTTAAAGTAACTTTCCCATTATTCGCTGTTCGATAATTTTCATTTGATGAATAAGTTGCTGGAAACGAAATAATACTGTTACTACGGTAACTATTACGACCAGATTCAGATGCAGGGCTGCCCATAGTGAATGTCCCTCCGGGAATCTGTACCATATTGATAAAGTCTGGCTTTGGTTCAATATAAGTAATATCAAATTCAATTGTCGGATTAGGAAGGTTAGTAAGAGTTATTTTCGGTATTTCCAGTAAATTACCATCAGCGGTTTTATTAAAATTTACAGATGGTGAATAATCAATTGCCCAATAATAATCAGGGCGTGCGCATATGGAAGTATAAGCCTCCATTACCTGGGTGGGATTAGCTCTATTTGTTATTAAAACATAATAAACATCAGTAGTACTGAATAACGTATAACGGTAATGACCAGCGGATTCATTATTGTTTCCTATGGTAGCTGATATACTATCGGTATTACTGGATACTTTTGCAAGAGCGGTTTCGAATGTACTTGATGTTGAATGTTTACTTGTTGTTTCCTGAATGTTTTTACCGCCCACATTTGATGATACTTTTGCACTAAAACCCCATCCTTTAAAACCTGCTGACGCCGATACATTCCAGTTGAACTCCTCTCTTTGATAAGTGCTATTCTCTGATGCCGTTGTCATGGATTCAGTAATTGATGTTTCAGTAGTGTCAGTTATTGAATACCCTATTGTTATCGCGGTTGTACCATTATAGTAAACCGCTGTACGGTAAGCTACAGGAACAAAGTTAACGTGCCCTAATAAAAAAACATAATAATTTCTATTGTCATCATATCCAGAAAATACCAGATTATGTAATTCCGCATTTGCTCCGGCACTTCTGGCGGCATTTGGGCCATAATAGGGTACAGTTTGGTATCGATATGTTTGAACAGAGGTCGTATCCTTTGTTAAGCCTTTGAAATCATTTCCCGGCTCCGGACAACTCATCACAATTAATCCCATTATCGTAATAAAAACGATAATCCCGAACATCTTGATAAAATTTTTCATAAAAATTCTCCTTTTTGCCATGCCATTTATAAAAATAAGGATAACTAACCGTTATCTTTAAATTGCGCTTCCTTCTCTTTTCCTTCTTCTTCAATACACTTCTTTACACTTTCAACCAAAGAAATAAACCCTTCCTTCAATGTCTCCGGCAATTTGCTGTATATCGCCCAGAAACGAGATATCCACATAAAATCTTTAAGCTCATCTTTTTTTTGAATCATATGCTTGTTATTTAAGTGATTTTATAAAAACATATTAAGCGTGTCAATAGATTGATAAAAAAATTAAAATATTTTCTTGATGATTAAATGTATATTTGCTAATCTATTAAGCATGGGAAATGACTCATTACCTATTGTTAATAAGCGAATTTGCCAAATTCGAACAAATTTAGGGCTTTCCCAAGTAAAATTTTCAGCAATTATTGCTATTTCAAGCGGCTATATAGCTGGAATAGAAACAGGCCGGATAAAAGTAAACGACCGTCTAATTAAATTAATTTGCTCTTCTTTTAACGTTAGTGAAGTATGGATAAGACACGGAGAAGGTAATATGTTTTTGGAAACTCTGCCGGATGACTCCCGCTTCAGAAATCTTGTTAATACAGTAAAAGGACTGCCGCCCAAATATCAGGAATTTCTGTTTAATGTACTGGATATGCTTCTAAAATTAAAGGATAAATAATAAGAATATAATGATTACTATAAAATAATTAAGTCCTGAACGGATAAAGGAAATTAAAAACTTTCCTGTTATTTATGACGAAGATTCTCCAAAACTCACAGCCGGGCAAATCGCCCGTATGAAACCAATGCATCCTGAATACTGGAAAATAACACCTAAGCCATATATAATATTTTAATCAGCAAATTGGAGGTTATTATGAAATATGGTTATTTTGATCCCGCGCAAAGGGAATATGTTATAGACAGACCCGATACACCGGCTCCCTGGGCGAACTATCTTGGGTCTCCGGCGTATGGTGCGATAATTTCTAACAATGCGGGCGGTTACAGCTTTGTAAAAAGCGGCGCGGCTGGAAGAATAATCCGCTACCGTTTTAATGAGCAGGACAAACCAGGCCGTTATATCTATCTGCGGGAGGACGAGGTTGATGGAAAACCTTCAAGCGGCGATTACTGGTCGGCTTCCTGGCAGCCTGTTGGCAAACCGCTTGATCAGTACAAATCAAGCTGCCGCCACGGCACAGGTTATACGATACTACAGGCCGAATACAGGGATATACAGTCGCAGGCGCTTTTTTATGTGCCGCACGGCGCTGAACACGAAGTCTGGAAAGTTAAGGTAACCAACAAGGGATCAAAACCGCGGAAAATCTCATGTTTTGGATACGCGGAGTTTACATGCGAAAGTTTTTATGAACAAGATCAGGTTAATCTTCAATATACTCAGTTTATTACACGCACTTATTTTAAAGAAAAATTAATACTGCAAACCATAAATGAAAACTGCCTGAATGCTGTCAATGAAAGCCGAGTTGAGACGCGCTTCTTCGGTCTTGCGGGAGCGAAAGTCGCAAGTTACTGCGGGGACAGGGCGAAGTTTCTGGGTAATTATCATGATTATAAAAATCCTGTTTCCGTGGAGAATGGAAAACTTGACGGCACGCTTAATTACAACCTGAACCCCTGCGGCGCTCTTCATACAACCTTCGATCTCGCTCCCGGTCAAAGCGCGGAGTTTGCCTTCCTGCTTGGGCAAAAGCGCGAATCGCAGGCAAAAGAGCTGATCGCCCGTTATGAAGACGCTTCTCTTCCCGAACGCGAAATCGCGGAACTAAAGACTTACTGGCATAAAAAACTTGATAACCTGAAAGTGACAACTCCTGATGACAACTTTAACAACATGATCGGCACATGGAACGCTTATCAATGTTTTATTACGTTTATCTGGTCGCGCGCGGCATCACTTATTTACTGCGGACAGCGAAACGGTTACGGTTACCGCGACACGGTTCAGGACATTCAGGGCATCATCCATCTGGATCCTGAAATGGCCCTTGATAAAATCAAATTCATGATTTCAGGACAGGTCAGCCACGGCGGCGCTCTTCCGCTTGTAAAATATAACCACAATCCAGGACATGAAGACAGACCGGAAGACAATTCCTACAAACAGGGAACCTACCGCGCCGATGACGCGCTGTGGCTTTTCCCGACAGTATGGAAATATATCGCGGAAACAGGCAATACCGCGCTGTTAGATGAAATTATTCCGTACGCCGACAAAGGACAGGACACATTATTCGATCATTTAAAAAAAGCGATTGATTTTTCCCTAAACAATTTAGGTATTCACGGACTTCCCGCCGGGCTTCACGCGGACTGGAACGACTGCCTGCGGTTAGGCGCAAACGGCGTGTCTGTTTTTGTCGCAATGCAGCTTTATTATGCGTTCGATATTATGATCCGTTTTTCTAAACACAAAAAAGATACCGCGGCAGAAAAGCAGATGGAAGAATTAAAAGCGCGTTTTGGAAAAATTATTGAAGAAAAATGCTGGGATAAGGACCGGTTTGTGCGCGGAATCACAGAAAACGATATGACAGTCGGCAAAGGAGGCGATCCTGAGGCAAGCATGTGGCTGAATCCGCAAAGCTGGGCGGTAATTTCCGGTTTCGCCGATGACGCGCGCGGAAAAGCAATTCTCGACTTGGTATATAAGGAGCTAAACACAAAATACGGCGCACGCCTTATGGCTCCATCATATGTAAAACACGCGTTCGACGGCGCGCTTGCGCTTCTCTTTAATCCGTCTACAAAGGAAAACGGCGGCATCTTCCTGCAGTCTCAGGGCTGGCTGATTCTCGCGGAAGCTCTTTTGGGACGGGGCGGGCGCGCGGTCGAGTATTACCTTGAAAGCTGCCCTGCCGCTCAAAACACAATCGCGGACATTCGTCTTGTTGAGCCGTATGTATACTCGCAATTCACGGAAAGTTCTGACAGCCCGTTCGAAGGACGCAGTCATGTTCACTGGCTTACGGGAACCGCAAGCACAGTCATGGTCGGCTGCGTAGAAGGAATTTTGGGATTGCGTCCTGATATTGACGGTCTTCATCTGTCGCCTTCAATCCCTTCCGGATGGAAATCATTTACAATGGAAAAAGTTTTCCGCGGATGCAAACTTAACATAAAAGTGAATAACAGCGGCGGAAAAGAATGTTCAGACCGGAAGTCCGGCTGTAAAAAATTGACCGTAAACGGCGAGGCGATGAAAGGCAGTTACATTCCCGCTTCAATACTTAAAGCGGAAAATGAAGTAGTACTGGAAATGTAATTTGATTCTCGCATTCTGCGCGGGACTTAAATAAGATTAATAAAAAGGAGATTTAAATGATATATAAAAAATTCGGAAACACCGGCGCGAAAGTTTCCGCTCTTGGTTTCGGCGCCATGCGGCTGCCAAGAATAGAAGGCACAAAAGATACCGACTACGATCTGGCCGTTCCGCTTATGCAGCAGGCTTTTGATATGGGAGTAAACTATGTCGATACCGCTCCGCTTTACTGCGAAAAACAAAGCGAAATCGCGGTCGGCAGGGCGCTTAAGGGATACCGCGACAAGGTTTATCTTTCAACGAAAAATCCAATCGAAGACAATGACGGAGATCACTGGATACAGCGGCTGGAAAAATCATTGAAACAGCTTGATGTTGACTATATCGACTTTTATCATTTTTGGGGAATCTCGCTTAAAAGTTTTGAAAGCTGGCAGGGTTTAAAATTCGGCCCGCTTGAAGCCGCGCGAAAAGCAAAAGATCAAGGGTTGATAAAACATATTTCTTTTTCGTTTCATGACGATGCGGGAAACTACAAAAAAATCATTGATTCGGGATTCTTTGAATCGACTCTTGTTCAGTACAATATGCTCGATCGCTCAAATGAAGAAAACATCGCTTATGCGAAATCAAAAGGACTCGGCACTGTGGTTATGGGGCCTGTCGGCGGCGGAAGGCTTGGAGCGCCGAGTGAGAAAATCCAGGGATTGTTAAAGGACATGGGCAGCGCGAGAGTCAGCACCGCGGAAATGGCCATGCGTTTTGTTCTGGCAAATGATAATGTGGATATCGCGTTATCCGGCATGGAAAATAAAAAAATGCTGACAGAAAATTTTGATGTCGCATCACGAACCGGCCATCTGACTGAAGAAGAGCTTAAGCATATTAATGCGATGATGGAAGAAAACAAAAAACTCGCGCAGCTTTACTGTACCGGCTGCAATTACTGCAAACCATGCCCTGCGGGGATTGATATTCCCTACCTGTTTGAAATCATGAACAGGCACCGCGTTTACGGACTGACTGAACACGCGAAAAAAGCGTATAACGAAGCGAGTAACGGCTTGAGCTGGATAAAAACAGCGGACGCGTCAAAATGCACCGCCTGCGGAACATGCGAAGGAAAATGTCCGCAGAAGCTTCCGATCATAAAGCAGTTAAAGGAAACGCATGAAACGCTTTCTTAAAGAGGCAAATTTATGAACATAAGTTTAAAGGGAAAAATTGCGCTTATCACGGGCGCGACAGGGCAGCTTGGCAGAGTCATGGCGCGCACTCTCGCCTCCTGCGGCGCGGATATCGCAGTCTGTTTTCACAATAACAGCGAAATGGCAGATCAGCTTGCCGGTGAAATAAAAGTGATGGGCTGCCGCGCGGTTACGGTGCAGGCTGACATTACAAATGAAAAATCAACGGAAAAAATGCGAAAAAAAATCAAGGCGGAGCTTGGCGATCCTGACATTGTCGTAAACAACGCGGTTATTCAATATAAATGGAAATCGATTATTGATCAGAGTCCCGAAGATTTTCAGAATCAATTTGATTCATGCGTAATGCAGAGCGTATACACGGCAAAGGCGTTCCTTCCCGCGATGATTGCAAAGGGAAGCGGCCGTTTTATCGGCATTAATTCCGAATGTTCAGCGCAATGTAGCGCGAATACAGGCGCTTACGCTTCGGCAAAAAGAGGCATGGACGGCCTTTACCGCGTCCTCGCGAATGAAGCGGGCCCAAAGGGCGTCACAGTGAATCAGGTCGCTCCGGGCTGGGTAATCAGTGACAAAGACAGGGAAGCAAAAACCATAGACCACAGGGGATTCAATGATTCATCCTACGCAAGAATTGTTCCTCTTGCCCGCCGCGGCACAGATCAGGAAATAGCGAATGTTGTATTGTTCCTCGCCTCCGATCTTGCATCCTTTGTTACCGGAGTGTGTATACCGGTCTGCGGCGGAAATGTGATGGTGTAATTGATATCAAAGGCGCGTGGAAGGCGGCACAGGCTGCTCCATGCGCCTTCCTCTATCCGGCATTTCAGGAAAATTCGGCATGTTACGAAAATCGCCGGGGTTGGGCATTTCAGGGAGATCAAATCCGCGGGAACCCGGATTAACACGTGTGCCGAAATTGCCGGGATTCCTTCCCATTGTGTTTCCTCCGCCAAGGCTTGTGATCATGCTGCCAAGGGTAATATCCGCTGTTTTTTGATCATTAATAAATACTGAGTATGTTTCTCCGATAACAAAATCAGGCGATGTAAAACCTGAAATCCTGAAAGAGGTAAGAGCTGTGTAATTTAAAAGCGCGTTATTTCTTGCGTCCCTGACTTCGATATTTGTTCCGGTTGGCAGCTGCTGGTTATACGTGACATATAGAAACGGCTGGGTTGACTGCCCGGAGACATTCAGAACGCTTCCTGCGGTAACAAGTTTTCCGCCTGTTATAAGAAAAGTTCCGTCAAAATCAATTGCGCCTTCCATTCCCATTGAAGGGCCGCTGACAAGCAATGTCCCTCCTTCAAGAAAGATATTATTATTGGAGTCAATTCCGTCTCCCCTTGCGTAAACGTTAACTGTCCCGCCTGTTATGCGCACATATATATCCGGATTTGCCTGGCCGTGCATCATCGGCCTTCCGCGAAAATCCCTGACAGCGTTTCCGTCTCTTGCGTTTAATCCGTCGTCCCTTGCGTTAATATTGATGTTTCCGCCCGTTATGGTGACATTAAGCCCTTCGATACCTTCATAACTGTTGATAATGTTTATATCCCCGCCTGTTACAAGAACCGGCCCGTTTGAAGTTATGCCGTCATCTGACGCGGAAATTTGAATGTTTCCGCCGTTAATTGTGACATTAGTCTCACCCTGGATTCCGCCATCTGAAGCCCTGCTATCGAATGTGCCGCTGTTAATTGTTATTTTCGTAGCATTCCAAATTTCAATTACGTTTCCGGCATCAGTGACTGTGACTTCACTATCATTCAGAATTACCTCACCGTCGGCGAATTCACCCACAATGCCTATATTTGATGCATAAATCCGCGTATTAT
>JAIRQF010000080.1 GCA_031256635.1 Treponema sp.
TTGATAACATACCAAAAGAACTTGCTCCGCTTGGATGCACGTCAATCCGCTGCTGTATCTACCATGATCGTGAAATAATCCGACAGCGTGTAATCGCAAGACTCGGCTGGAGTTTGGAAGATTACGATGATGAGAAACGGATTTCTCAATACGCGAAAGAAGCCCTGGCGCGGGAGAAGCCAATATGGCCTATACATACAGTAATTGACGAAGCCTGCAATGCCTGTGTGCGTTCCCATTATATGGTAACAAATGTTTGCCAGGCATGCCTTGCCCGTCCGTGCATGACCAACTGCGGTAAAAAAGCCATTGAAATTAAAGACGGCAGATCGCATATTGACAGCGACAAATGTGTAAGCTGCGGTTTATGCGCGCAAAATTGCCCCTATAAAGCGATCATTAAAATTCCCGTTCCTTGCGAGGAAGCCTGTCCAAAAAAAAAAATAAAAAAAAAAGAAAAAGGCAAGGAGCGTATTGATTATCAAAAATGTATCGCCTGCGGCAACTGTATGAGGGAATGTCCTTTTGGCGCGCTTGTGGACAAGAGCCAGTTGTTTGATGTTGTTAAGCACATTATGGCCGGTAAAACCGTTGTCGCGTTGTACGCTCCGGCAGCCGCCGCACAATTCCGTGTTGAAAGCGGTCAGCTTGAAGGCGCGCTGCTTGCATCCGGTTTTTCAGGCGTGGTAGAAGTAGCTCTTGGCGCGGATATCACCGCGGACAGGGAAACGCAAGAGTTTGAGGAGCGTATAAAACAGGGCGGTAAAATGATGACTACATCCTGCTGCCCCGCTTATGTACGGGCGGTGCGCCTCCATGTGCCGCAGCTAGCCGGCTGCATTTCCACTACCCATACCCCCATGCACTACACCGCCGAAATCGCCAAAAAAGAATATCCCGGTTGTATTACGGTCTTTATCGGGCCTTGCCTTGCCAAACGGCAAGAAGGAATGGACGATGATCTTGTAGATTACGTTATTTCCATTGAGGAGATCGGCTCCCTTTTTATTGCCAAAAATATTGATGTAGCAAAGGCAGCATCCGCTCCGGGGAAAGAGCTCCCCACAGCCAGCGGAAGAAACTTCGCCAAATCAAGCGGCGTAGCGCAGGCGGTAAAGGCGCGGCTTAAAGACACATCGCTATTGAAAGAAGCAATCATTGACGGCCTTGATAAAGCCGGCATGAAACGCCTATTTGAGTTCGGTAAAATAAACGCGGGAGAACTTGCTTCTACTGCGGACACGCCGAACCTTGTTGAAGTAATGTCTTGTCAGGGCGGCTGTATCTCAGGGCCATTAGTGGTCACCAATCCCAAAGTCGCTCTTATGCAGCTGGGGAAATACGCTGAAAAGGGCGCTCCTGTTTTACCGCTCAAATAAGCTGTAAGTGTAATTTGTAACATTTAGATATTAACAGCATTGCCCTCTTTTTCAATATGGCATACACTGCTTAGACAAGAATGATAATCATTCTTTGAAAACCAATATAAGGAGATAATAATTATGAACGAATTGTACACGTCGATCGTAAAACTCGACTTCCAGTATGCGCACAGATTTATGAACTGGCCAAGAGAAGCAAAGCACCTCCACGGGCACTCAGGCCTTTTGGAAATTGAACTTGAGGACAAGGTAGACCCTGTTACCGGATATGCGCACGCATGCAAGGAAGGGTTTAAAAAAGCATGGGAAGTTGTTGACCACTTCCATCACGCGACATTGTTTCAGGAAGGCGACCCGCTTCTTGAAGCGGTTCTTGCCGTTTACAAAAAGGAAGGAATCAATAATGACCCTGAGAACTGCGTTCCATTGAAAAAGATTGACAACCCGCTTGCCTGGTCATACCCTGAGTACAGAATAATTGTAACCAAAAAAGTCTCTACCTGCGAAAACCTGTGCGAACTTTTCCACGCGCTTCTTAAAGACAAAATGCCGATCAAAAAGATTACCATGCGTTCGTCCAGCATAAACGCGGCAAGCAAATGTTTTAAGGATTAATTTTTACAGAAGCGTATTTGATACCGCCATGTGCAGATGAACCTATAAGACATGCTGAAATAAAGACGGGGACTTGCAAACGCAGTCCCCGTAAAATACTATTTATTCAAGAATCATTATTTCTTTGTCTTCTCGCAGAAAAATTCCCATGCTTCGTTGTCGGTAAATTTGTTATGAACGATTTTTCCGATGGCGTCCGCCATTGCGGCAGGATGATAACTCTGGAAAATATTTCTGCCCATGTCAAGGCCGCGCGCTCCGCCCTGTATTGATTTGTATGCCATTGTAAGAGCTTCTTTTTCGGAGAGCTTTTTTCCGCCGGCAACTACGATAGGAACAGGACACGCCGCGACAACTTCATCGAAATCATCGCAGTAGTATGTTTTAATTATATGCGCGCCGAGTTCAGCGACAATCCGGGTTGCCAGTTTAAAGTACTGGGATGTCCTTTCCATGTTCTTTCCAACCGCGATAACGCCGAGAGTCGGTATGCTGAATTTATTTCCCGCGTTAATAACCTTTGACAGATTGCCGATACTTGACAGCTGACCGTCCGCTCCTATGAATGTCTGCACCGCAAGGCAGTCGGCATTCATGCGGATTGAGTCTTCAATATCAACAGAGACAAGTTCATGGCTGAGATCGTCATTAAGCATGGATGAACCTGATGACACGCGAAGAGCAATGCCCTTTCTGAAATTCGGCGTTACGCAGCTTCGAAGCGCGCCTCTTGTTGCCATAAGCACATCAACATGATCAATCAGCTGAGGGATAAGAATATCAAGGCGTTCAAGACCTGATACCGAACCCATAAAATAACCATGATCAAAAGCGAACATTACGGTGTTTCCGCTTTTGGGACTAAAAATATTTGTGAGGTGCTTTTTCATACCCCAGTCAAGATTAGAAGCCCCTTTTACATGAAAATTTCCATCTACCTTAAAAGGCTTGTCAACGTAGTAATTTTTTTCTACTTTGATACCTTCTTTATCAGCCATGATTGTCTCCTTTCCTTTAGAAGTCGTAATTGTTCATGTTTTGAGTTGTAAATACGACTCTTTCAGGAAGCAGCACTACGCCTGAGTTAGAAGAAGTATAAGCTCTTGGATCCAATACTGTGTTTGGAAGCACTTCGACAGTTCCGATACCGGGGACATTAATTCTGTCGCCAACCCTGATTTGGTTGCCCATCGCAATATGATAGGCCAGATAGCATCCCAGCGCACCCTGTGTTCCTGAATCCCAAAGTCCCCAGCGATCTACGATATTCGCGCGGGCAAACGGTTTAATTGAATTCGGAGGAGCAAAGCCTGTGATAGTAACGTCATTTTTGGTTCTTCCCAAATTCTGCGCTGCCTGAAGCTGGCCTGGAAGGGCTGTTGAGTCATTGCAGATTATAAGATCGATGTTTGTGTGTGAATTTAAAATCGCCTGGCCAACGCTGAGAGCCTGTTCCGGATTTTGATTGCTGTAGTAGTTATCCGGTCTTACATTTACCCAGTTGGGGAAGTTCTGCTTGATATAAGCTTCACCTGCCACATGCCATGAGTTCTGATCCGCTACTGTCGCCTGTGAATAGTGCCATACATAGTTGATTGCGTCACTGGTATTTTTGCCGCGGTTTCTTAAAGCGTCAACGCCCATGTCGACAAGCATTTTGCCGAGGATTTCCGGGGTTCCCTGTGAAACCATGACTGCCCTTGCGTTACCTGAAACATCGGAGTCCCATGTTGTTACCGCAAGACCTGCGGCCATGGCTTCTCTCATCGCCACATCAAGAGCTGTCGCGTCAAGTGATGATACCGAAATACCGTCCGCGCCCTGGGCAATTGCCTGCCTGATAATGCGGACTTGCTCCGCTACAGAAGCTTCCGGATAGCCAATGTAATTGACTGTGTAACCGTTTTCTCTTGCATGCTTCTGCGCGCCGTCATTCGCTGATTCAAAGAACGCGTTTCCGGTTAGCTTGGGAACAAATACGATAACCTTCTGAGCGCTTGCCGCCTGCTGCCTTCCTCCTCCTGCGAACAGGACCGCCGGTGCCATCAATATGACGAGCACCAAAAGAATAACACTGAGTTTTTTCATTTCTCTCTCCTCTTAATTAAACTCATTTTTTTTCAATCCGGTTAACAACCGGAAACTTGAACTATTTCATTGTCAGGCTGTGTTTTTCTTCCTGAACTTACTAAAAACTGATGTAAATGATACTCCCTGCGTCACGCTTCGGATACCGACCGCGATGACTAGAAGAATTCCAACAGGTATATCCTGATATTGGGAAAATATCCCTATCATGGATAACCCAAACCGCATAACGCCTATTACAAGAACAGCAAGGGCGGTGCCGATAACGCTTCCGCGTCCACCCGTAATGGATGTTCCTCCCAAAACAACGGCGGTAATAATGGGCAAGGTCAATTCTCTTCCGAAATCCGCTTTGGCCGTTCCAAGGTAGGATGTAAGAATAACGCCCGAAAGAGCGGCAGCCATTCCGGCAAGCACATAGGTACTCATAATAACCATCCGCGTATTGATCCCCGAATACTCAGCCGCGTTCTGATTTATACCACAGAGATAAACATAACGGCCGTATTTGGTTCGGTGCAGTAATATAAACGCGATAACAACCAAAATTAAAAAGATGATAAACTGAAACGGTACGCCTCCTACCCTCATGCTGGAAAAATTGACAAAGCCCGCCGGGAAACCGCTGATACCCCTGTACGCTTCAACCTTCGCTATTCTTGTCAGTGTTACCGCTACTCCCGCGTAAAAGAATGAACCGCCGAGAGTTACTACCATTGCCTGAACCCTGGCATAGGCTACAAGAAAACCGCTTAACAGTCCGCACAACATTCCCGCTATTACCGCGCATATACACGCAAGCCAGATATTCATTCCTGCCTGCTGCCAGAGAATACCGACCATTACAGATGATAGACCGACAATGGAGCCGCCCTGAATATCTATACCGCCCGTTATAAGCACAAAAGTGACAAATAACGCAATTATGCAGATTGACAGGAAATCGTTTATGCTGCCGAACAGTACCTGAGGACGCAGGAAGCGGGGATTCATTGTGCCAAAAAAAGCAATCTCCAATATTAATAAAACCAGTAAAAAAAATTCCCACCGGAATAAATAACGGCCCCACTCAAGCTGCTTTTTCATAAACGCCTCCTTGTGTTTTTGCAAGAAGTCTCTGCCGCCTAGCCTGCTCTACAGTCCGCTGCTGCAACAGCGCGTCTACAACAATTATTAGAATTAAAATTATACCTGTTATAAAATCATCGTCGGCGGTAAAATTCAGGAATACCAGAATTGGGCGAATTGACGCCATGATCAGCGCTCCGATTGATGCTCCGACGAGCGAGCCGACGCCGCCTGAAAGGCTTACTCCGCCCAGAACGCAGGCGGCAATGGCGCGCATTTCATAACCGGCTCCCGCGATGGGAGCGACCATTCCCACTCTGCTTGCGAACATGATGCCGCCTATTGCCGCGAAAAGACCGCTAAAAACAAAAGCAAGCGTCTTTGTAATTTTTACAGGAATGCCAAGAAAAACAGCGCCTGTTATATTATCTCCAATCGCGGCGAAATACCTGCCTTTTCTTGTCCTTGTAATAATATAGGTGCCAAGAATGGCAATTAACAGCGCGATCCAGTAAAAGATTGAAACTCCCATAAACGAAACGCGCGCAAGGTTAATAAAACCTTCCGGTATTGCCGTAACCCAGCGGCCTTCGGTATAAACATATATGATTCCCCGGATAATACCTCCGGTGCTAAGGGTAATAATTATTGACGGAATCTTTAAATAAACACAGCCCAGACCGTTAACTAAACCGCAGATTAAACCCAGTATCAAAGCAATAATAAAAGCCTGTCCCCACGGAGCGCCATCGCGTATTAATGAGCCAGCAACTGCCGCGCTGAGTCCTGTAATCGCTCCGATTGAAACGTCAATTTCGCCAGAAATAATTACAAATGATATACCCATAGCGAGCATCGCGAATACCACGCTGTCATTCAGTATTAATAGGATGTTGTTCAGTTCAAGAAAATTGCGGTTGAAAAATCCCACAAATAAAAACAGCAGTACTACAAAGGACAGGGAAGTCAGCTCTCTGATTTTAAAGATTCCGCTCATGGTGTTCTTTAAATTTAAGTTCATGCTCCTCCTGCCTCCTGCGCTGTATTATGCACGCCAAAAGACGCCCGCATTAAATTGTCCTCTGTTATATTTTCTTTTGAAAATTCTTGATTTATTCTTCCCTGAAACATGGTTAAGGCCCTGTCGCTTAATTCCACAATTTCTTCCATATCTGAAGATATCAAAAGTACCGCTACATCCTGCTCTTTTAATTTCGCGATGATCGAATAAATATCACCGCGCGCTCCCGCGTCAATACCCCGGGTCGGCTCGTCCAGGATCACCAAACGCGGCGCAGTGGAAAGAGATCTGCCGATAATCGCCTTTTGCTGATTACCGCCTGACAGGCTGCCCATCTCCTGCTGTATACCGGTAGTCCTGATTCGGAAGTCGCCTATATATTTTTCCGCGATACCTCGCTCTGTTTTATAGTTGACAAAAAAACGCGATACGGAAGCGATACAGGCGGAACTTAAATTAGCGGCAAGGCTGCTTATCCTGAAAACGCCGTTTAAAAAGCGATCCTCAGGAACATAATTAACGCCTTTCCTTATTATGTCCGTGGTTTTCATACCGGTTATTTCTTTGCCATCCAGAAATGCCTGCCCCGAGATAACCGCGTCCCGTCCAAAAACAGTCATGGCCAGTTCGGTACGCCCGGCGCCTACAACGCCGCAAAGCCCAAGCACCTCTCCGGGATAAATATTCAGATTGATGTCCGCAAAACCATAGCCGCAGAAATTTTTAAGTTCAAAAACAGGTTTTGCATCACGGGTAACGGCGGCTTTTTTTTCTACAGGTATTGATTCCTTAAAATCTTCGGGCAGAAGTCCCTTAACCAGCATTTCCCGGGTAAATTCTTCTACCTTGCCGGAAAGGGTTATAATACCGTCACGCATAATTGCTACATCGGTAGCAATCATGAATACCTCGTTAAGCCGGTGGGTAATATATACAATCCCTATATTTTTTTTACTGAGATTTTCTATCACTTTAAACAGGGAACGGACTTCATCAAATGTCAGCGCGCTTGTCGGCTCATCCAGAAAAAGAATTCTGGCTTCTCTTAACAGTCCGCGCAGAATTTCAACAAGCTGCTGCTCAGCTATTGAAAGGCTTCTGGCGCTGCGGGAAAAATCAAGTTTCCAGTCCAGCTGCTTTACCATGTCCGCAAGCCTTGCGCGCAACACTGATTTTTTTTCTTTAAATCCCAGTAAAACATTCTGTTCGACAGTCATGTTTGGAAAAATCATCGGTTCCTGGGGAACAAGGTACGCGCCGCTGTTAAGAGATAACGCGGGCTTGGAAAATTCAAGTTTATTACCGCCTACAAGAATTTCTCCGGAGTCCGGCTTGTAAATTCCCATAACGGATTTTACAAGAGTACTTTTCCCGGCTCCATTCCCCCCAATCAGGGCCAAAACCTCACCAGGATAAATATCCATATTTATACCACAAAGAACGGTATTACTGCCGAAGGATTTCCTGATATTATTTACCGAAAGTATCGGAGCAGGTCGTTGATTCTCTTCCATGACGGATAATTTACCTTTTACATTCACAAACAAATGTTCATAAAGCTAACATTTATCTATGATTAAAAATATAAAAACCTATTTAAAGACAATAATTATTTTATCATGTGGATTTTTTTTTTTTTAAGAAAATTATTTTTAATGATTAAAAATTTTTCTTGATATAATTGTTTATGCGCGTTATAATTGTTCAACACGGGTATGGATATTGAAGAGGAACTGACAGTAAAAGCCGCATGGCTTTATTTTCTCGCAAGAAAAACCCAGCAGGAAATCTCCGGTATACTTGGAATATCCCGTATGAAGGTAATTCGGCTTCTTGACAGGGCAAAGCAGACAGGGGTTATAAAAATTACCATGCGGGAGGATAATATCCGCCGGATGTCGCTGGAAAACCAGATTATTGAAACATACAATCTGAAAGATTCGTTTATTATACCAGTATCGTCATCTGCAATTTCAGAAATTAACAATGCTGTCGCCGATGCTGCGGCTATGTATGTCAGCAGCCGGATTAATCCGGATACTTTTATCAATATTGGTTATGGATATACGATGGGAAAAACCCTTAATAATCTGGCGAAAAATGTAAAAAACCCCATTTCATGCATTTCTCTGACTGGAGGAGTAAGCATCTATCTTCCGAATACCCAGTCCAACATCTTCAATGCGCGGCTTTACCTGATTCCGGCCCCGCTTTTGGTCTCTTCAAAAGAAATGTTCCATGCTATTATCGCCGAAGACTCTGTTAAAGAAATTATGCGCATGGTATCTTTGGCGTCTTTTACTCTTATCGGCATCGGAGGAATGAATGACGGAGCGACCATCCTAAAAACCGGTTTCCTTTCCGAAAATGATTTTTTATATTTAAAGATGCAGGGCGCGGTTGGAGATATTCTGTGTCATTTCTTTGACAAACACGGGAAGATTATTTCTTCGCCATTTCAGGACAGGCTGATAACTACCCCGCTGGATGTGCTGAAATCGCTTTCCAATGTTATCGGCGTCGCCGCCGGAAAGGACAAGCGCGACGCAATCAGAGGGACCCTTGCTTTGGGGTACATAGATACCTTAATCACCGATGAAGATACAGCGCAATGGCTGATAGAAAATAAAATTGATTAGAGGAGGTTTTATGTCAGGGTTTCTAATGGCAATAGACGCGGGAACAGGCAGTGTCCGCTCCGTTATCTTTGATACCGCAGGCAATCAAATCGGCTGCGTTCAGAAAGAATGGAAACATCTTGAAGATCCGCGCTTTGCGGGC
>JAIRQF010000093.1 GCA_031256635.1 Treponema sp.
GTGTTGATAAAAAAAAAAAAAAAAAGAACATTAAAAATCTATATTGAAGATGAAACTGCGCAAGGCTCTCTTTTATTTTTTAACCGCCCCTGGCTTGGGGAGCAGCTTGCTGACGGAAAACAATATATGCTTTACGGCAGCTTTAAATTTCAATACGGAGAGCTTCAGTCGTCATCTTTTGACATTAAACAGGAAAATTTCGGGAAAATAATACCAGTTTACCCTCTCTGTTCAGGGCTTTCTCAGGATAATATAAGAGATTTTTCTTCCTTGATTCTGGGGAAATACGCAGATGATATTGAGGATGAACTTCCCTTTTTTATTATTGAAAGGGACAATCTGCTGGCGAAAAAAAGGGCGATAAAGGAAATACATTTTCCATCGTCAATGGACGAACTTGAAAGAGCGAAGAAAACATTGATTTATGAAGAACTTTTTTATCTTGAAGTAATGGTAGGAAGACGTTTAATAGAAAGACGCGCGAAAAAAAGAACAGTAAGTATAGTTGATGTAAATAAAAAAATAAATTTTTCTGTTCTTCAAAATAAACTTCTTGAGAGGTTATCATTTTCACTTACGGCGGGACAAAGGGATGCGGTTACGGAAATTAACAGCGATATGTCATCTAATGTACCGATGGCGCGTCTTTTACAGGGGGATGTAGGTTCAGGCAAAACGCTTGTCTCCTTTCTTGCCTCACTTAAAGCCGTTGAAGAAGGAGGGCAGGCTGCGATTATGGCTCCTACGGAACTGCTTGCCCGCCAGCACGCGGAAAACGCCGCCCGCCTTCTTGAACCATTAGGCGTTCATGTGGCGTTTCTGACCGGTAACATAAAAGCTAAAGGACGCAGGGAACTTTTAAAAAATTTGTCATCAGGGATGATAGATATTGTGGTAGGTACGCACGCGCTTTTTTCAAGAGACGTTGAATATAAAAAATTAAAACTTGTAGTTATAGACGAACAGCACCGTTTTGGCGTAACGCAGCGCACCCTGATTATGTCTAAGGGCGAAAACCCTTCTTTATTAATGATGAGCGCAACTCCAATTACAAGAACACTTGCGCTGACTGTTTTCGGCGATATGGATGTGTCGGTTATTAAGGATATGCCTCCGGGAAGGAAGCCTGTAAAAACTCATCTTGCAAAAGAATCAAATGAAGAAAAAGTATACAATTTTATTCACGGAGAACTTAAAAAAGGAAAACAGGCTTTTTTTGTCTATCCTTTAATAACAGGCGGAGAAGATATTAAAGACGCGGTTTCCATGGCGCAAAGACTTGAAAAGGAGGTGTTTCCTGAGTACAGGACAGCTCTTATCCATTCAAAGCTGCAGGAAGAGGAAAAACAAAAAACAATGGATGATTTCAGGAAAGGAAGGATAAAAATTCTCGCGGCAACAAGCGTTGTAGAGGTTGGAGTTGATGTGCCGAATGCAACCTGTATGGTTATTGAACATGCGGAGCGTTTTGGTCTTTCCGCGCTTCACCAGCTGCGCGGGCGTGTAGGGCGGGGACAGGATCAATCGTACTGTTTTCTTGTGTACTCGGACGAATATACAGAAGACTCTAAGACGCGCCTTCTTGTGATGCTTAATAACAACGATGGTTTTGTAATTGCGGAAGAAGATTTAAAGCTTAGGGGACCTGGACAGATTGCAGGGACTGAGCAGTCAGGTTACCTGTATCTTGGCATTTCAAACCCGGTCAGAGATATAAATGAGCTTGAACGCGCGAGGAAAGATGCGTTTACGATCCTTGAAAACGATCCTGATCTTTTATTAAATGATCATCGCGTAATTGCAAGAGTTCTTGACCAAGCTCCTCCTTTTTCAGAAATAGCGCTCTAAAAAATTAATCGTTACCCATCATTGCCCTCATCTGCGCAAGAAATTCTTCCGCCTGCGCGTCATCTGCAATGTCTTTTTCTTTTTCATGGAACACGATTAAATCTCCGGGTATTTCCGCAAGAAAAGGAGACGCTTCGCAATCATGAATATTTTGAAGCCGGCGGCGCTGCCTGCAGCTTGTAAGAAATAGTTTTTCCCTTGCGCGTGTTATCGCTACATAAAAAAGTCGGCGTTCTTCTTCGATACTGCCTGCTTCATCTTCATTTTCGCCTATGCTTTTTTCGTGGGGGATTAGTCCCTTTTCAACGCCGGCGATAAAAACAACCGGGTATTCAAGTCCTTTTGCGGCGTGTATTGTAGAAAGATTTACTTTGCCTTCATTGTCATCGTCCCCGTCGTCCCGTGTGATAAGACTAATGCGGTTAAGCCATGAATAAAGGCCTGAATCAAAATTATCAGGATCATTTTCCCAGTTGCTTATCATCCGTATAAAATAATCTATGTTACTGTATTTCCATCTGGCTTTTTTTTCATCCTTGCCGTGTTCCAGAACAAGGTAACTCCAGTAATCTATTTTATCGACCAGTAAACGGGTGCAGCCTGAAAGCGACCATTTCTTTCCATCTTCCGTTTTTCGTTCAAGTATAAGGCTTTTAAAATATTCTATCATGGAGGAAAGCTCTTCAAGTTCTGTTGCTGAAAATTTTTCCTGGAAAAGACCCTGCTGTCCCTGATTTTTTGAGTAATTAAGCCGGGAAAGAGCGTCCCAGATACTTGTTCGGCTCTTTTTTGCAGTTTCGTGTAAATAGGCGACAGTTGTTTTTCCTATGCCTCTGCGCGGAGTATTTATAATACGCAAAAGACTTACATCATCATCGGGATTTGCAATTACGCGCAGATAGGAAATAATATCTTTAATTTCTTTGCGCTGAAAAAAACTTGTCCCTCCTGATACCTTGTAGGGAATGTTTTCAGCCAAAAAAGATTCTTCTATGTTACGCGCAAGAGAGTTTGTTCTTGTAAGTACGCCGAAATCGTGGTATTTGTAATCTTCCGTAATCATCAAATGCCTTATCCTGTCTGCGATAAAATCAGCTTCAGCGCTTTCATTTTCCGGATAAAAAAGCTCCACAGGTTTTCCTGATTTTAATTGCGACCACAGATTTTTCTCTTTTCTGCCTGTATTATGCGAAATAACGCCGTTGGCTGCATCAAGAATTGTGGATGTGGAACGGTAATTCTGTTCAAGTTTAATTTCAATCTTTTCAGGAAAATCTTTTTCAAACTGTAAAATGTTTTCGTAATTCGCGCCGCGCCACGAGTAAATAGACTGATCATCATCGCCTACAACGCAAATATTGGCTTTTTTTTCTCCCGCAAGCAGTTTCATAAGTTTATATTGAATAACGCTTGTATCCTGAAATTCATCTACCATAATAAAACGGAATTTG
>JAIRQF010000159.1 GCA_031256635.1 Treponema sp.
CGGGGCGTTTGCCGCAAACGATACTGACTGCATGCCTTGAACAATTACCGTGTAACTGCCGGTTCCTCTGTCGTTGAAAAAGCCCGCGAAGAAAGTGAAAACTTCCCCCGCTCGTAATTCCCGCGTAAATCGAAAATTATCGCCTTCCCCGCCGTCATCGTCAATTTTATCTGTACCGCTCACCGCCGAAAACGCCACAGGGTCAAGCGTTCCGTTGTTTGTTGACTCAATTGTGTAAGTTCCCGCAGAAGGCGCGGTAAAACTCAACCGCACTCTCTGACCATTATTTATAGTTACAGTCGCCGGGGCGTTTGCAGTAAGCGTCTGCGCCGCCGCTTGCGGCGATGACTGCTGCGCGTGCAGCCCGACAAGGTTGTAAAGAAAACCGCACATTACAAAAATCGCGCTAAATATTTTAACTTTCATTCCTCACTCCTTTTTTTTCCACTGTTCACTGCCATTAACCTCACCGTAAAACGCCTCTCTCATTATTCCTTATTCCGTTTCATGCTATATTAGTAATATGACGATAACGCAAACTGTAGACATTCCGGCTGACCGCCGTATAACTACAGAGTGGTAAATGGTTCGAGGTAATTTATTATTAGAAAAAGCCGTATCCGGTTCAGACAAAACATTTGCCGTTAATTTTTTACAAATTGCTCTTTTAAAAATAATTCCTTACATACAGACTGTAAGCAAAGTCTTCCGCTTTTCACTTGTATAACGCGCCTAGTGTCCTGTTTTCTTCATTCTATATCACACATTTTAGGATCAGATCACATCCCAGGCGCGCCTTCAAACACGGCATGAGCTGAGCCGTTGGTGAATGTTATGGTTAATAAATCATACGCTCTATCAAACTCCCACATATTTTCATAGTAGAGATCATTTCCGCTTTTTTTAAGTGCGTTTTTCATAAAAACTCCTTTTTCTGTTGTTGTGAATTATTAAACCTGTTGTTTACAGGAATGTGTATGTTATTTTGCTCATATTTTGTTACTGCTCGCTGCGGTCTATGATTTCGCCGCCGGTTCTGTTGAATCTTCCGAGTACCGAAACATTTACGTTATTGAAGCGGTCGCCTACAATATTGCCCCTGATTACGCCGCCCTGCATATTGAATACACCGTTCACATCCACGCCGCCTGCGTACGTTCCCGCGGTATTGGCGTTGATTTCGCCGCCTTGCATGTTGAGCGTGCCGTCCAGGAGTACGCCGCCTGCGCCTTGAGAGGCGTTGTTGGCTGTGATTCTGCCGGTGCGCAACGTGAATATGGCTGTGCTGTGGACGCTTACGCCTGCGCCTAAAGGCGCGGTATTGCCGCTTATTTCGCCGCCCTGCATTATAAATTCCACGCCTCTTCTCAGCGAACTGCCTATATTTACGCCGCCGCCTGAGCGGCCTGCGGTATTACCGCTTATTAGGCCGCCTGTCATGGTGAACGATCCTGTCGCGTACACGCCTCCTCCGGAGCTTTCGGCAGTATTGCCGCTTATCTCGCCGCCTGACATAACAAGCGATCCTGAAACGCCGCTGTCACGGTTGCCGCTGATAAGCCCGCCCGACATAGTAAGCGTACCTCTGACGCCGGATTTGGCATTGTTGCTTATTTCGCCGCCTGTCATACTCAGTACAGCCTGAGATGCGGTTGTATTGTGGCTGTTTACGCCGTGTTCCATGTTGCCGCTGATTGCTCCGCCTGATATCGTAAAAGAGCTGTCCCTGTCCGCGCTTACGCCGCCTGTGTTGCGCGTAATCAAACCGCCTGACATAGTGAATGCGCCATTTCTCTCTATGCTGACTCCGCCGCTTGAAACATTGCGCGGATTTGTAGTATTGCCTGAAATTTCGCCGCCTGTCATGTTAAACGAACCGAGTATCATAAGACCGCTGCCCTGTGTACTGGTATTCGAGTTGTTGCGTATAACGGCGCCTGAGTTCATGGTAAAGAAGCCGCCTCTTTCAACGCGCATCAATACGCCGCCTGTTGCCGGAAAAGCGGCGCTGTTGCCGTCAATTATTATATTTTCCAAAACAAGAATTGCGCCATCTGATACTGTGAATAAATTGCCGTTTATCCCGCGTGTAAGAACGATGGGAGCTCCGCGGCCTGCGCCGCGTATGATAAGCCTGCCGCCTGCGGCTACAGCTTTCGGAATTGTTAAACGTGTGTCTATCGTCATGTTCTGACCAATGTTGATAACGATATCACCCCTTACATTGGCGTGATCCGCTATGCGCCTTTGGAAAACCGCCATCGTTGTAACGAGGTCTTCATTGCTGCTGACAAACGCATTCGGCATTTCCACAAAGCCCGTGTTCGCGCCGTTTCTGTATGAGATGCCGGATTTGTCTCCCTGCCTGCTCCATGAAGCAAATGAGCCTACAGACATAATTAAATCCGCCGTTGAGCCTTCTGTGTAGTTATAAACGCCGCCGCCGTAGTAGGCGGCATTGATGTTGGGTCTGTTCCACATAACCGTTACGGCATTGTTTGGAGCAGTGCCTTTATTGATGTTATAATCACCTGATATTATCGGAACAACGTTTCCCAAAACGGTTTGCAGGGGGTTATGTTTGCTGGTAGGTCCCGCGACAAGTCCGCCGTTTATATTCAAGGCTGAGGCGCTTGAATTGTTCCTAATGTTTCCGCCTGTATTGTTGACGATTCTGCCGCCGTTCATTGTGAAAGTTCCGAAGGCATCAAATCCGATTCTCAAACGCACACCGCCGCCATTGGTTTCGCTTAATAAGGTCATAGTACCGGCAAAAGTACCAGAATCAATATAAGTAACATCTGCTGTGTTGGCGGTATTGCCTGAGATCTCTCCGCCGTTCATGGTGAAAAAACTGTTCTCCTGGACTTCCACACCGCCGCCTATGTTGTTGCGTAAAACCGCGCCTGAGTTCATTATGAGATTGCTCCCCTTTTTGGTCCATCCAATTATCGCCCGCGTGATTTCATGCCTCCAAGCGATACTGACGCCGTCAACCAGCACAAGCGGAGTGGTGTTGTCAGGGAAGTTAACCGAGTCGCCGTCAAGGATGATATTTTCCAAAATGAGAGTCGCCCCCGGAATGAACACGCCCGGCGTTTCGCTGCTGCCGTAGGATACGCGCAACATTTCAACAGCCGCGCCGCGCTTTATTGTTGCCGGACGTGCAGGATTCGCGCTGCGGATGGTAAGAGTTGCGTTAGGGTTTCTTGGCACTGGTATATTGACTGTCTCAGTAAGCGTAATATCTTCTCTGAGCTCTATAACCATATTGCTCTGGGCGTTGGCGAAAGACAAAACTTGTAAAAGAAAGTCATTAGCGGATGTTCTTGGAATATCGCCAATAATGAATGTCATCGCGTTCCCTGTGTTTTCTATGCCGGTAATTCTTAAACCTGAAGGCAATCCGTCGTGCCACACCGCGGCGGGAACAGTCATGCTGTTAAAGTGAGTATTAACGCCCGGGCGGAACAGGTCGGTGGTATCTCCCCTGTTGTTGCCGCCGCCAAGGTCGTCCCTGCCGTCCGCCTGTAAAAGCGCCACGTATGGGAACCCCCGGCTGGCAAGCCTCCAGTTGTCGCCGTCCGTGTGGATATGCCATATCGCAAGCCCGGTTCCCGGAGGGATTCCATAGCGGCGGCCTTCCGAAGTGAGCGCTTCGATATAAAAAGCTTCCTTTTCGTTTCTCCTGTACATTAAAGCGGTGTGGCTGTTGGGGGTGAGGGTAAACCTTGTCCCGTCTCTTGCGTTGGTGATATCCGTTACATCAATCCACCCTGAGCGGTGTCTGAATGCGGCGTTGGGATATATGCCGTTCGCCATAACGCACCATATCCCGATTCCATAAGAAGGCTCTGTCCTCGCGGGGGGAGCATAGATGTCGGGCCAGCCCATCAGCATGTGGCCGTTTTCATGCACAAACGTACGGATTGACGGAATAATAAAGGGAGGCCCCCAGTCCGTTAACTGATAATTCCTGAAAACGGCTCCCCTTATCGTAACATTGGCGTTTAAAGAACCGGCGTGAGGCCAAAGCCCTTCTCTCCATTCGTGGCTTGCGGTGCCGATGTAGATTATATTAAGCGCCAATACTCTGCCGTTTGCGTCTTTTGTAACACTCGACAGATCGACATTGGTTCTGGTCAGTTTGTCCATTATTTCGGCGAGAAACATATCGACGTGAGCGCGGCTCCCGGTGGCATAGTTCACCTTAACATCGTAATGGCTCTTGGGGTGATCCATGGTAATAACCGGTGTTAAAATGTTGGTGTAATCCAGCCTCCCGTTGGAAACATCAAGGAAATAGCCGCGGACGGAACTGCTCCCCGTGTTGAGCCAATCATTAATCATTTCCCGAGTGACGCTCATGCTCATTCTCTGGTCGGGAAACTGCACCAGCACCGTAAGCCCGGTTATGTTCCCTGTTCTGGGATTTAAAGCCGCCGCTGTAGCGCCGGAAGCCGGAGCGGGAGTCGGAGCCTGGGTAAGAGTGAATGGAGTGGCGGGAGCGGCGGTGGTAGGTGAAGTTGCGGCAGGCGTCTGGGTTTCAGCCACAGACTGGCTGCCTTGAACGTTTACCGAATAATTGCCGCGTGCGCCGCTGCCGTAAACTCCCGCAAAGAAAGTAAAAACCTCCCCTTCGCGTAAAACCCGTGTAAAGTAGAAATTTCTGCCTTCTCCGCTGTTATCGTCAATAGTCCCTGTGCCGCCCGCCGCTGAAAACGCCTCCGGGTCTAACGTACCGTTGTTTGAAGAGAAAAAAGCGTAATTCCCGTCAGTCGGCGCTGTAAAACTTAATTCTGTCCTGCCGCCGCTGTATATAGTAACAGGCGTTGCGGCGTTCACCGTAAGGGATACTGTTGCCCCAGCAGACTGCGCAGTCGCAATCTGGCTGCCTTGAACGTTTACCGTGTAACCACCGTTTCCATTATCGTTGTAAATTCCCGCGAAGAAAGTGAAAAGCTCTCCCGCGCTTAAAATACGCGAAAAGCGGAAATTTTTGCCTTCCCCGCTGTCATCGTTTATATTCCCTGTACCGCTCGCCGCCGAAAACGCCACCGGGTCAAGCGTTCCGTTGTTTGTAGATTCAAACCTGAATTCCCCCGCATAAGGAGCGGTAAAACTCAACTGCACCCTCTGCCCGTTGTTTATATTGACAGATACCGGAGCGTTTGCCGTAATGGATACCGAAGGGATAACGCTGACACCCACCGTGTAACTGCCGCTCCCCCTGTTGCTGTGAACGCCCGCGAAGAAAGTTAAAATTTCACCTGCGCGTAAATTATGCGTAAAGAGGAAATTACTGCCCTGCCCGCCGTCATCGTTAATATTCCCTGTACCGCTCGCCGCCGAAAACGCCGTCGGGTCGAACGAACCGTTATGTGAAGACTCAAACCTGTAGGTCCCCGCAGAAGGCGCGGTAAAATTCATCTGCACTCTCTGCCCGTTGTTTATATTGACAGCCGCCGTGGTGTTTACCGTAAGCGTCTGCTGCGCGTGCAGGATGCCCGGGAACAGGAGGAAAATTGTTAAAATAATAAAACTGTATTTCGATTTCATATATTCTCTTTGTTTTACCGCACCGTAAAGTTAATACTTGTTGGAATATTTTCTACAGACCACATGACGATTCTCAATTGCTCATTGTTATGATTCGTATATTGAATTATCAATCAGTTATATCTATCCTTTTTAATTAATATATCTTTTGATACCGGGAATGTTTATATTGTTTTGCTCATATTAAAAATTACAGCTCTATGCCGAATTCTTTCGCGTCATCCTTTACCATAGTTACCCAGTTGTGATAACCGAACATCTTTGAAGCGTAATACGACTGCTTCAAAAGCTCAGGTGCTTCATCCTTGTTACCCAAATAATATAGACAATGAGCTTTATACGCGGTTATCAAAGGCAAAAGGCGGAAAACCCCTGTTTCTTTGCATATTTCCGCGGCGCGGTCGCACATAGCCAAGGCTTCATCAAATTTTTTGGCATAGGCAAGAAGCGTGGCAAGAGCGTAGACAACGCTGGCGTAATATTCCCCTTTGGATTCCTTATCAATGTTGGTTTCCTCAAAATTCTTCTTTAACAGGGTCAGTACGTTGATACCGTCATCCAGACGTCCGTTATCACGGTATACCATCGTTGTAAGATTGATTATGCGCACATCCTGTTTGGAAAGATAATATTTATCTATGTCTTTTTCGTTATACTCAGGGATGCTGATTTTCATGGCTTCCATAAGCATCTGAAGTACACGCCCGCCGTCTTCTTTTCTGTGTAAAGCGCACATGGCTTTATTTAATAAAATATACTGACGATTGACGCGTTCCGCCATGAATTCCGCATCTTCTTCCAGAGTTTTAATTAATACATCCGCTTTTTTTGTTCTTTCTTCCTGATCATCATATATGCTTTCAGTTTTTATTAATGCGTACAATTCATCCATAATCTTTTGGATATCCGCTGTTTTTTTATCAATTATAATATCAATATTTCCCGGATTATACCCAAGCCTTTCCAGCAGCATCTCGGTCGTGTTTTTGTTCGGCATGGTCTGCCCGTTCTCTATCCTCGACAAAGTTGACTGTTCAATAACCGGATACGCAAGCTCCTCCTGCGTCATTCCCTGTTGAATGCGAAGTTTTTTAATCAGCGTCCCTATGTTTAAAAGCGGCATTGTATATATTATAGGCGTTTAATCTGCCGCTGCCAACCTTCAGCACAGTAAACGCCATGGTGTCAGCAAACCGTTTTTGCCACTTAATAAAAATGTCAATTTGTGTTACCATCGCTGTATTAAGGAGAAAATTATGGCAAAAATCCCGGTTGGTATTTTAGGCGCCACGGGTATGGTTGGGCAGCAGTATATCTCACTTCTGAATGATCATCCCTGGTTTGAGGTACGCTATGCCGCAGCGTCACCGCGAAGCGCGGGAAAAAAATATAAGGACGCTGTCGCTGGAAGGTGGCATCTTACTAAAACTTACACATACGAAGTCGGCTTAATCACAGTAGAAGACGCCAATGATGTAAGCAATGCGGCAGCGGCATTTAAAAACGGCGGATGCTCATTTGTGTTTTCCGCGCTTGAGATGGGAAAGGAAGAAACCCGTGCTCTTGAAGAGCAGTACGCCGCCGCGGGAATCCCTGTTATTTCAAACGCGTCCGCGCACCGCTGGACGCCCGATGTGCCGGTTTTAATCGCCGAAGTGAATCCTGATCATACTGATATTATTCCGATGCAAAAAAAAGCGCGCGGCTGGGATCGCGGCTTTATCGCTGTTAAACCAAACTGTTCGATACAGAGTTATATGAAACCTCTTCACGCTCTCGCGCAGGCCGGTTACACGGCGCAGAGGATCATTGTTTCTACGATGCAGGCAGTCTCCGGGGCAGGATATCCCGGAGTTCCAAGCCTGGATATGATTGATAATATTGTGCCTTTTATCGGCGGTGAAGAGGAAAAATCCGAAAAAGAACCGCTTAAAATTTTTGGTTCTATTGAAAACGGCATTTTTAAAAACGCGGAGTTTCCGAAAATTTCCGCTCATTGCAACCGTGTACCCGTAACAGACGGGCATACCGCATGCGTCTCGCTTGAGTTCGCAGGAAAAAAACCTTCTTCTATGGATGAAATTAAAAAAATCTGGGCTGATTATAAAGGTTTGCCGCAGGAAGCCGATTTTCCGACAGCGCCAAAGCAGCCGATTATTTACCGCGATGAGGATAACCGTCCTCAGCCGCGAAAAGACCGCGATGCTGACAAGGCGATGGCGGTTGTAATCGGGCGGCTTCGTCCCTGTAATGTGTTTGATATCCGCTTTACCTCTCTTTCGCATAACACAGTGCGCGGCGCGGCCGGCGGCGGAATACTCAACGCGGAACTTTTAAAGTATAAAGGTTATTTGAACTGAAATGAATGAAAAATATTTTCCGTTAGATAAAATTGCGCTGGAGAAAATAGCCAAACAGTATCCGACGCCGTTTTATATTTACGATGAAAAAGCGATTATAGAAAATGTCAGAAAGATTAAAGAGGCGTTTTCTGTTTTTCCTTCATATAAAAATCATTTCGCGGTAAAAGCATTACCCAATCCTTATATACTAAAAATTCTTTCAGCGGAAGGTTTCGGTGCCGACTGCGCGAGCCTTCCGGAGCTGCTGTTGGCTGAAATGGCAGGAATGAAAGGTGAAGACTTGATGCTTACTTCCAATGAAACTCCGGCAAATGAATACGCGGCCGCTAAAAACATGGGTGCTGTTATTAATCTGGATGATTTTACCCACATTGAATTCCTGGAAAAAACTGCGGGACTGCCGAAGCTTATTTCAATGCGCTACAACCCAGGGCCTCTTAAGGAAGGAAACGCGATTATCGGAAAACCGGAAGAAGCAAAATACGGATTTACACGGGAACAGTTAATTCTGGGTTACGCTCTCTTAAAACAAAAAGGCGTAAAAAGATTCGCGCTTCATACAATGGTTGCCAGTAACGAACTTTCTGTTCCATATCATATTGAAACCGCGCGCATGCTTTTTGAGCTTGCCGTTGAAATATTAAACAAAACAGGAGTGCGGGTCGAGTTTATAAATCTCGGCGGAGGAATGGGAATCCCATACAAGCCGGATCAGGATGCCGTTGATTATCATGTTCTTACCGCCGGAATAAAAAAGGCATATGACGAAATTTTAATTCCCGCCGGGCTTGATCCGATGGAAATTCGAACAGAATGGGGAAGAGCAGTAACCGGTCCGTATGGCTGGCTTATCGCCCGCGCTGTTCACAAAAAAGAAATTTACCGCAATTATATTGCGCTGGACGCGTGCATGGCGGATTTAATGCGTCCCGCGCTTTACGGCGCGTATCATCACATAACAATTCCGGGCAAGGAAAACGCTCCGTTATCTGAAACTTACGATGTAGTGGGAAGCCTGTGCGAAAATAATGACAAGTTTGCGGTTCAGAGAAAACTCCCGAAAATTGAAACAGCGGCGGATGCTGCCGGCGGCATTGTTTCCGATAAAACCGGAGATTTTGTAGTTATACATGACGCAGGCGCTCACGGAAGATCAATGGGTTTTAACTACAACGGAAAACTTCGCTGCCGGGAATTGTTATATCGCGCAGACGGCTCAGTCGTACAGATTCGCAGAGCGGAAACAGTAGAAGATTATTTCACCACACTGGATTTATCCGGTGTAAAGAATTTTACTTGAAGCTTTCTACTGGAGGAACAAAATGATAAACCGTAACCCTAACATCGCAAACCTGAAAGCAGGCTACCTCTTTCCGGAAATCGCAAAGCGCAGACGCGAATATGCCGCTTCTCACCCTGACGCGAAGATTATCAGTTTGGGCGTTGGCAACACAACAGAACCGGTTTTACCTCATATTAACGCAGGCCTTATTGAAGGAGCAAGAAGACTCGGCACTGCCGAAGGTTACTCAGGTTATCAGGATGAAGGGCTGCCGGAGTTAAGGGAGAAAATTTCTTCTGTTTTTTATAACGGAAAATTCGAAATTGACGAAATTTTTATTTCTGACGGAGCAAAGTGTGATATAGGAAGGCTGCAGATTCTTTTTGGAAGCGGAACCAAAATTGCCGCGCAGGATCCGTCGTATCCTGTTTATGTCGACGGCTCTGTTCTCGCAGGAGCGGCACAGGGCTGGGAAGGCACAGGCTACGCGGGAATTACATATCTTCCCTGCACAGCGGATAATAATTTTTTCCCCGACACTGATTTGATTCCGAATGACAGCCTGATTTATTTTTGTTCACCTAACAATCCGACAGGAGCGGTTGCGGATCGCGGTCAGCTTGCCGCGTTGGTTGAAACCGCGGTTAAAAAAGACTGTATCATCATTTTTGACGCAGCTTACAGCGAGTTTATCCGCGATTCATCGCTTCCAAAAACAATTTATGAAATAGACAGGGCGGACCAATGCGCGATCGAAGTAAACTCTTTTTCAAAACCTGCGGGTTTTACAGGAGTGCGTCTTGGATGGTCTATTGTTCCCAAAGCGCTTAAATTCGCAGGCGGAGAAAGCGTTAATGCGGACTGGAACCGCATCGCAGGCACTATTTTTAACGGGGCGTCAAACATCGCCCAGGCAGGAGGACTTGCCGCGTTAGACGACGAGGGCCTGAAAGAAATCCGCGAATTAACAGATTTTTATTTAGGCAACGCGAAATTGATCAGGGACTCGCTTAAAAAACTGAAAATACAATGTATAGGCGGAGATAATTCACCTTACATTTGGGCGTATTTTCCGGGCAGGGACAGCTGGGAAGTCTTCGCGGAAATTCTTGAAAAATGTCAGGTTGTCACAACACCGGGAGCAGGTTTCGGTCCTGCGGGACAGGGTTATATCCGTTTTTCCGCTTTCGGCCATCGCGCCGATGTAGAAGAAGCGTGCAGGCGGCTTATTGTTTTAATGCAGAAAAACCCATTCAGACAGTAATGGCCTGAATACCGTTAACTTGACATTATATTATACAATATTACATAATTTTCAAGTGAGGTTTGGTTTTTATGAATAAAGACACAGGTAAAGGGATAGCGGTTATTACCGGAAGCGCTGTTGGAATTGTTCTTTTTTTGGTTTTTCTACCCATTTTGTTAAAAATTGTTTTTTCAATTCTTGGCATAGTTCTGATTGTATTTTTTACTAAAAAGATTATGGGAAAATAAGGCAATTAAAAAAATTTCACTCTAGTGTTATATGACAGACCAGTAATTATAAGGGGGTTTTTATGAAATTAAAATTAATTGGAGTAATCGCAGCGTTTATTATTATTGTTTTACTTGTTCTAAGGGCATGTTAAATATATTGGTATTGAAAGGATAGGTAAAATGAAAGTGTTTTTAAAAATTGTTTTGGTTATTATTATCATTTTCATCTTATTTTTTATAGCTCAAATTTTATTTCCTGACACAGTAGGAATGTTAACAAATTATGTAAAGCTAAAAATGACATCAACTACTGTAGGAGGAGATCCTGCCTATATACCTGTATTTCAAATTGTATCATTAGAGGTTTTTTATCCTGGTAATATAGCGCTTGCAAAAGTTGATGTAAGAAGAATTCTAGGATTGGAATTTGGTACTATCACGTTAATTTACGAATATGATTTTTATCTAAAATATGGTGTTTATGATCCGAAAACAATTAAAATTGAAAGAATAAATGATACAATTTTTGTTGACGAATCTACAATAAATATTGAATTACTCGATCCTCCCAGAATAAATAATTATAAGCATATTGAAACTTACAGCAGCGGTACAGCGCGTCCCAATATGCCTGATAATTTATTAGCTGAAGCATGGAATAATCTGGAGAGAGAACTCGAGGAAAAAATGAGAAAAAATGGTCAAGCTAATTTTGATTATGCAAAAAAGAATTTTATGTTAAACTATGAAAACATGATTAATGCAATGGGTTTACAGGTTGTTTGGAGATAACAGAATGATAAAGGAAAAGATGGGCGCTCCTGCCGCGCTCACTGTAATTTCAGCTAACGGAGCGGCTTGCAGGCGAAAGGATGGAGTTAATGTTGTGCCGCTGGAAACATTGACTGCTTGAATTAATTAATTATTTTTCAATTTTCCAAAATTCCCTATATCTAATGCCTGTCTTTTTTCTTATTTGTTTAGCTATATTCTTTTCTGCGATTATTACAGGGTGGATTGGATTTACAGAATCTTCAAGCTGCGACGAGAATCGTTTTATTGCTTCATCTAACAGCTTCGGCGTTACGGTTAATATCTCTCTTCTTCTTTTTAACCTGTCTTTATTTTCTATTCCTGTTAAATAATCGCAAAAATCAGTGTAACCCATACTCGAAGGAGTACATGGCGTATATTCCGCAATAGTTCCTATTATTGCTTTTTCTAAAACGCTTTTATCTTTTATTATTGATTCTGCTGACGCATTTTTAAAAAAACCTGTAATAAATTCTAAGGATCTTAGAGGATCAGGGTCTCTGTCCGTAATTATAGAAAACCCGCCTAATAGATTATTTAATCTTGTTTGGACTATGTAAACACCGCCCTTTAAGCGCAGGTTCTCGTAAAAAGAGCCTGTCTCAAGCAGATTAGATAATACTCTTTCCACAGGGTGCAGAATCGAGCCTGCCGGAGATGCCCTAAAAGGGACAGCGCATGTGCCGGAACGCAGATCGTCACAGAGAAAGACATCAGGCAGAGGATATGAATATTTGGTTTCTAAAGCTAAATTATAATTATTCCAATTTTTAATTTCCGGATTACAAGGTTTTGGAGCGCTTAACCAGCCAAAGTGATTTTTTAATTCCTTTATAGTTTTATTTATATTATTTCCAGTAATATTTATTATTGCTCCCGAATTTATAATTACTTCCCGATAATTATAAAATATATCGCGCATTTCAGAAATAAAAGCATTTATTTCTTTTTCGTTTTCTTCACTTAAAAATTTGTGTTCAATATTTTTTTGGAAAATATACTGATTCATGCCTCCCCAAATTTCAGTAATACCTATGCTTCTTGAATTATGATAACCGGAAAAACTGTTTGCATAGTTGCTGCATTCCATCTCAATATCTAAATCCGGTATTAGTTTATGCATATTTTCCAGACCGGAAAAGTCAGCTTCTTTTATAATCATATTTGCTAAATGCAATGCAGGACCTATATTTTCGTCAAGTGTTATAATAGAAAAAACAATCCATTCACGTCCTTGAATATCAGGATTAAAATTTATTTGTAAAGAAGGAAGTATTTCCAGATCAACTTCAAAACAACCTATATTTCTTTTTAAAAGATGATCAATTTCTTCCGGCGATAATCCGGGAACGCCTGACTTTCTTATAGCGCGCGTAAATAATGGTAATCCAAGATATGTTTCCGGATCTAATGTATCAACCGGGAATGCAATATGTATATTAGATATACAATTATTAAGAATTGGATTTATTATTACAGGAGCGCCGTTTATATCGGCATACTCCCTTTTAATAAATGAAATATTCGGATCAATTTCGTTCAAAGAAATATGCGGTATTTTTGCCGTGTGTCTTGGGTCGTCTTCTTTGTTTTGATATTCTTTTAATTCTTGCGCTTTTTCTTGTATTATTTCCTTTTCTTTGAGTGTCATGTTCTTTCGCATTTTTTCCAGACGCTCTGTTATACTAATTTCTTTAATATCTGTATCCGGCTCGATTATTGTAAAAAGATAATGAGAGTTATTTAATAAATATTTGCGAATCAAATTTTTTACATATCTTTTATTAATTCTTTTCTTAAAATCAGCAAAAGGTTTATCAAAAACAAGGCTTTCCCATGGTTTTTTATTAAATTGCCATGCTTCAAGAGAACGACCCATTAAATTATAAGAAAAAGGATAGCCTCCATCTCCCTTGCGAATAATTTTATTTTCAAATTCCATTTTATAAATAATTCTTTTTAATGTTTCTCTTGATATACCGGTACGGCAAAGCCGTTTAAGTTCTTTATATATTATATCTAAAGCTGCTAGATAATATTCTTCTATAGATTCTTCTGTGTCTGATTCTTTATAATCAATATCAATTTCCGCAGTTAAATTGAATATTAATTCTCTGCTTCTGTATTCTCCGCCCGGTAAAGAAAAAATATTGATTATAATAGCATAACTATTAATTTCTTTAAAAAAATCAGAATTTTCTTTTTCAGTTAAGATTTCTTTTAATAATTTATAATCAAAATAGTATTTTATATTGGTTAAATCGCCGCAATACCATGAAACAGCGATAGCCGGATTTTTATTACCGGGAATAGATATCTTATTTGATTTTGGTTCTTTCCATTTTTTAACTTTCTTAAAATCATCTTTCTTTTTATCATAAAGCGCTTCCTGTTCATTTTCCGCGGAAGAAAAAACGTTTTCGTTTAATACCAATAATTGCTTTTCTGTGGGAATATTTCCGTAAAGGAAAATCCGGCAGTTAGAAGGAGTATACCATTTAAGGTGATATTCGTTTACATCATTCCAATTGGTATCCAAAATGCAGCTTGATTTGTATTTATAACTATCAGGCTCTTCAGAAAGAATACTTTCCAATATACAGAAATTGCATTCAAGATAAGTGTTTTTATATGCATTTAAATTCATTTCGTTAAACACAACGCCGTTTAATTTAAGTTCGCCGAATTTTTTTGATCCTTTTGGAGCAAAATAATAATGATAGCCTTCCTGCATAAAGGATTTTTGAGTTAAAAGAGGATTAAAAACAGCGTCTGCGTTCACAATCATTGAGTTAAAGTAATCATGCTCATTTACAGAACTTGAAAAATAGCATGTTTTTGAAAAGTATGTTTCTGCATTTAATGATGTTAAAAGGCTTCCTTTCTCTAAGCAATTGAAAGGGTCTTTTATCGGGTATGCTTTTGATCCGCATAAAACCATATGTTCTAAAATATGCGCTGTATCAAATGTGAATTCAGACGGAGTTTTAAAGGTAAACGAAAAGAAATTTTCTATATCATCATTAAGAAGATGAAAGATCTCTGCGCCTGTTTTTTGATGAATTGCCCATATTCCCTTAGACTGAAACTCCGGAAGATCGACAATATCAAGGATTTTAAAATCGCTTTCTAAAATTTGGTTCTTTTTCAAGGCTGTGTCCATGGGAACTTTATTATAGAATATTTATAAAAAATTGACAGAGTTTTGAGCTTTTTTCAAAAACTGAAGTTTTGGGAAAGCCTTTTTTGAATAAAAAATAGATCTAGCATTTCCTGATAGATCAGCATTATTCAATGGACTTGTTCGACAACTCGGTTAGTTGTCTTGGACTAAAGTCTGACAAGTCTCTGCATTTTTCGAGCTAAATCTCTGCAAAATGCTGTTTTTAAAAAGAAGTTGTTCGATAAACTGAAGTTATTGAACAACTCTAATAAAAAACCAAAAATCCGTTTTAAAACCTTATAGACAATAAGGTTTGTATATTATATTGACAGAATTTCTAAAAATAACTATAACATTAAAGTGGGGAAAAGCATATATGAATAGAGATACAGGCAAGGGATTAGCGGTTATAGGCGGAGAGGTAGTTTTAGTTGTCCTCTTTTTAGTGCTTTTACCGGTTATATTAAAAATCGTTTTAACTGTTCTTGGTATTGTATTGATTGTATTTTTGACTAAGAAAATAATGGGAAGATAGGAGAAAAATATGCCATTACCAGCATTTGTTATTGCCGCAGGATCAGCAATATCTGCCGCAGCGCCGGTTGTGCTAGCAAAAACAGCTGCAGCTGTAGCTATCGCCGCGCCAATTGCATTAACGGGAGTAAAAGCAATAGCCCAAGGCGGCGGCGTAGTAAACAACTGGTTAAAAGAAAAATGTCCGTTACCTTCCGATTCAGCGGAAACGGAAGAGTTTCCGCCTTTGCCTGAATTTTTCTCTGATAATAAAGGATATAAAATAAAACTTCTTAAAGAAGCGGCAGTTACTCTTGGTACGGCAGATGCCGTTTACAGGACAAGAGGCGTTATCGAACAAATTAATGAAAAAACATTTACGCTGCTTTTTGTCGGAAAATTCAACGCAGGAAAGTCCTCGTTATTAAATAAAATACTTGGCAGGGATATTTTAAAAACAGGTAAAGGCGAGACAACCAAGATTCTTACATGTTTAATGGGAAAAGATGAAGAAGCCGCGTATTATCATGACTATTTATCTGATTCATTGCATGGAATTCCTTTGGATGATGTAAAAAATATTCCTGAAGATCCTCCTGTGTCTGCTATTGTGGCTTGTGTTAATAATGATATTTTAAAACATAATGCGTATTTTATTGATACTCCGGGAATGTACGCTTCCGAGGAAACAGCGAAACTTACAAGAGAAATGCTTAAAACAGCCGATGCGGTTGTTCTTGTTGTTGATCATTTTCCTGAAGATGTAAATGATAATAAATTCATAGAAGATTTAAAATTCGCTGGAAAGGGAGATCGTTTAATTATCGCTATGAATAAAATGGAAAAACTTTCACCCGAAAAACGAAGTACCCGCATAGAAAAGCGAAAAGCTTGGCTTAATGGTTTAGGAATTCGCGCGGATATTTATCCGCTTTCCTATACTCATAAGCTGGATGCTATTGATAAAGACTTTAATGATTTTCGCGCCGCGCTCGAAGAATATTTAAAAACAGGTTTGCAAAAAGCGAAAGACGCCGGTATCGAACAGCGGATAAAAAACACCGCCGCAGAGTTGAGAGACATGTGCAGAGACACTGTAGGATTCGCCAAAGAAGAGAACATCAATTTAATTAATAAAACTAGAACCGAAGTACAGGCATGGAAGAAAGAATTTGATGAAAATGTAAAGAAAATACTTCAAGCTAACCGGCGTGAAATACTATACAAAAGAGAAAGCGTTAAAAGCGAGTGGGGTGAACTGTATGGAAGACTTAAAGGAGAAGTCAGCGTAAAAATTCAAAAAGCAACTGACGGGCAATTATATAATTTGAACCAATTATTTGAAGATGTGCAGGCGCAAATAAAAAGATTTCTGATAAACAAATTTCATGAAACAGAAGATCAGATTCGTGACAATCTTAACAAGCTTAGCGCAGGTTTATCTTTTAATGACGCTAACCTGCCTGTTCCTCAAAGAGCAGGTCAGATGTCCGCGGAACTAGTCCGCTGGGATAAAACCAGAATCCCCGCGGAATTTGCGTCGATGGGACTGCTTGCATATACTTTAATAACAAAAACAACACAAGGAATTTTTGCGGCGATTGGTTCGATACCTCAACTGTTTTTAATTTTTACATTGAGTCCGCTCATTAATAAAGTTTTTGCCGAAATACAGGAAGCCGGCGGAAAAATTGCGACTTCGGTTTTAAAAAGCAAGCTGCAGGAAAGAATAAATACCGAATGGCCCGGAATAGACAAAAATGTGCAAAATCAAATTGATGCGTATTTTGATGAGCTGCTAAAACAATCGGACAGGATTGAAACAATCGGAAACAAAAATGGGAAGAATGTTTTTGACGAAAAGATTAACGCAGCGGAATCTTTTAGGAACGGCAATAGAATTTCCGAATTGGAAAAATTAAAAGAGCAATTGGATATTGCTTCTAAATAAGGAGTTTTAAAATGAATAACTTACCGGAAACGAAAAAAAGATTTTACCCGATTATCGAAGGTTATGTAAATTTTCTTGAACGCAAAGGAAGCAAAGACGAGCTTAAGAAATATTTTATTACGCAAAGAGAAGTTATAAAGCGGGATAGATATCAGATTGCGCTGATTGGACATGTAAGCCGCGGTAAATCAACTTTGTTAAACGCGTTACTTGGGCAAAAGGGAAATTATGATTTAGCGCCTGTTGACAATGAGGCGACTACCGCAGCTATAGTTAAATATATTGACTCTGAGCTAAACCAAGAGGCAAAGGGCAAGGAAGAAGCGGTAATCAAATTCAATAATGGAAATATAAAAAGAATTGATAGATCTGAGTTAAATAAATTTATCAATTGGGAAGCTCCCGGCTTTAGTGAAAGTAAAACCGAAGAAATAGAATATATAGAAGTATATGGCAATTTTCCTTTAATAGAAACAAGAGGTGTTTTTGTTGATACGCCTGGCAGGGGAGCTTTACATAATCAGGATCAATTAACCCTGGATATTTTACCGATGGTTGATGTCATACTTTGTCCTATTTCTGTTGATCTTCCTCTTGAATTGGACGAAAGAAGGTTTTTAAAAAACCTGCGAAAAGACGATAAAAATAAATTGATGTATGTTGTTACAAAAATTGATGACTGTGACGAAGACGAACAGGATGAATTAAATAAAATAATTTCTGATGTTGAAAAAATAGCTTCTGAAACAGGCGGGGGAATGGGTGTATTTCCGACAGCCGCAAAAAAGGTTTTGGATTTATATGAAAATTATGAAAGCAGTGAAGATACAATAAAAAAAGCAAAACAAAAATGGGGCATGCAGGATTTAGAAAACGCACTAGACGATAAACTTCGCAAAGAATCAAACGCGGCGGATCGTATAAGAGAAGTAGGCAAGGCATTAGAAGAAAATATTAACAGCGACTTGGGCCGTTTAAATGAAAACTTAAATGATTTTAAATTAAAATCTGCGGACTTAGGAAAGAAAAAAGAAGTTCTTGAAACTACTATTAGTAATTTAAAAACTTCTTTTGATAAAAATTTTAAGAAATTAGAACGGGAATGGAAAAAAACTGTAATACGCTTTACAAGAAGACTAGAAAGTAAAGGAGGCGTTATTGCAGATAGTATTATTCACGGATTTGAAAATAAAAATTTGTTTTATTTAATAGGAAAATCATCTCAGTTTTCCAGGGATATTCAAAAGAAATTAAACGGAATGATAGAACCTGAACTTCTTGATCTTCAGGATCAACTGATTGATGTTATTGAAAAATTTGCAAAGGAATTGGAAAATGATTATAACGATGATATAGCAATATATAGTACAGCTTTTCCGCAAAATAGTTTAAAAAATGAAATCGGAGCATTTGTAGGAAGCGGCATCGCTGTAGGCGGGGCGGTTGCAGGCGCGTCATTAATAGGTACCGGTGTATTACCAATAGCAACTGCTATATCAGGATTATCAAGTGCCGCTGTCACAGCGGCAGGAGCAAGTCCGATAGGTGCATGGTTTCTGGGACTTTTTGGTGCCGGTGCAAATGCGGGGTTAGCCGCCGCTCAAGCTACTTTATTAGGCGCTTTGGCAACGGGTCTTCTTCCTATAATTGGCGGAATTGTATGTGTTATAATTACTTATAACCTTGGATCCAAGTTTGCAAAAGACAAGACAGTAAGTAATATTCCGGTAATGGTAGAAGCTCAAATAAAGGCAGCTGTTGAATCTATAAAAGAAACATCTGAAAAAATGTTAAAAGCCGTACTTTCTGATTTTAAACCTCGTATTGATGCTTTACTTGACGGTAAAATAGATGAGTTAGAAATAATAATCAATGATGTAAAAGCTCTTGGCGGCGAGAAGAGGCGCAAAGATATTGAACAGGATATTAATGAACTTGAAGATTTTTCTAACAGATTAAAACCTCTGTTAAACGAAATAAGGGCTGGATTTTAATTATTTTATCTGCATTAATAAAAATTGCTAATAATCTTTCTCTCATAAAATATAAAAAACGTCTAAAAAAATTAAATAATTCTATTTGTTTTTATAAAACTTATTTTGAATCAAATTCAGAGTATCCTCCGGAAATGAAAGATACCATTGACCATTTAAAAAAACTACAGAAAGAAATACTGAGGTATCAGAAAATATTAACTGGTAACAAAAATATAAAAGTCGGCGTCTTTGGCTGTCAAAACCGTGGAAAATCAACTTTAATTAATGCATTACTTGGCATTGAAATATTACCTGCACAAAAAAGCTTAGGAACAACAAAATACGGAACAGAGATTCGTTTTAAAAAAACAAAAAGGAAAAAACCATATAGAGTAACAATAATATATAATGATAGAGAAGAAGATAAATATTTTGAAGATCATAAAGAAATAGATATAAGAGGACAACTGGAATCAATAACCAATGATAATGAATATATAAAACCAAGCACAAAAGAAATAATTATTGAAGGTCCGTTTAATTTATTTTTTAAAAATAAAAAAATCATTTTTATTGATACTCCGGGCGTTGAACCCGGCTGGAACGAAACCCATTTAACTGATGTTCCGGAAGCAGAAATATATAAACTTCACACAGAACGAACGCTTGAAGTCCTTGAACATTCTGATGTTGATGTTGTTATTTTTTGTTTACGATGTAACTATACAGAGGCAACAGACAAAGATTTTTACATAGAACACATAAAGAAAAAATACGAAACCATAAACGTAGTTACTCATGCGGATAAAAGAGATTATTCTATTACCGAAATAATTAATAAAAAACAAGAGCAATACGGGTTGATGCCTTCTAATACTGTAGTTGTAGATTCCAAAGGCGCTCTAAAAGAAATAATTAAAGTACGAAATGAAAAACCAAAACTTAAAGATAAATTAAAAATAATAAAGGATAATTTAAAAAATAAAAAAAATATGATAGAGTTTTTTAAAGATGTTTTCAAAGAAACAAAGAAAGTACTGAGTAAAAAAGAAGCAATAAAAGATATTTTTGAAAATAATGAAAACTTTTCTGGATTTTTGAAACTAGAGGAACTAATTTTAGAAAATGCAGGAATAATAGATAGAAAAACTATAAAAGAAAAAATAGTAAAATATGAAAGTGAATATTCTAAATTAAATATAAAAATTATAAAATATTATGAAGAATATTATAAAAAGCAAGGCATAACAAAAAAACAAAAACCCAAAAAGAGAAAAAACAAAAAATTAATAATATGGCTTATTATTATAGCAATTATTTTATTTTTCGCGTTGCCTCATAGAATTGAATACAGACCATATTCGGTTGAATTTTCGGATAAATCCTCTGTCCCTGCCGAATTTATAGGCAGATGGTATTCTGGAGACAGTGAAAATACGCCGTTTATGTATGAAATTACCCCGGACGGACAAATAATACGCGAAGACGAATCGCGCATACGAAAATTTCTTAAAGAGGGGTTCACGTTAATTATTTATACCGGAAATGTTATTATTAATGAGAATAAAATTACCATAGCGGATAAGTCTAAAACTATAGGAACAGCAGATTTAAATATTTCGAATAACGTATTAACTTTAACAAATATCGAAGGTAAAATGCAGGGAATGCCTGTTAAGCACTTTAAACATGATATTAAATATGACTGCAACATTGATGATAAAAAATATACAACAGCTATCAATTTGGAATTTAAGCATCTTGTGCGTAATTTATCTATAGAGGATATATTAATAAATGAAATTACCGGATCTGTAGAACCGGGAAATTTATATTCAAACGGAAAATATTGGACATTGCCGGTTACAGTTACAAAAGCCGGAACAATTGAAATTTCAATTGATGTACCGGGTATAGATAATACGCCGCAGCCTATAAATGTGGATAATAGAATAACTTGGAAATATGCGCTTGATAACAATAATAATACAACCAGAATCAATTTTTCATTTATTAAACCTGTTAATGATCTTTCAATAGATAATATTGAGATAATTAGCGGTACAACATCTGTAGAAAAAGTTAATATAACAGGCAATGAAAATTATTGGTCGCTGAATGTTAAATTGCCGGATTTTAAAAGCGGTGATATAAATGTAAAAATTAATTATCCGGGTGTTGACGCGGATTGGGAGAGAATTAATGTTTATTGGCAGCCGTTAACATGGACATGGAGTACAGAGAGCGACGATAAAGAAAAAACAAAGGCTGTAAAATTAAAATTTTCGCATCCTGTTGATCTTTTAATAGATGATATTGTTATTTATTCAGGAACTGCCAATGCGGAAAAAAAGGATTTAATTGGCAGTGAAGATAAGAAAGAGTGGACGCTTAATATAGTTTATAAAAGTTTTAACAGCGGAAATGTATTATTAAGAATCAATAAACAAGGCATTGAAAACACATCAAAGCAAATTCCGGTACTAAGGCCTATTATCAAATGGAGCGCGGTGGCTGTAGGTTCTCCTTATACAACCGGCATTGAATTTATATTTGATGAATCTATAGATGAATTTAATGAATATTTAGAGCTTATTTTTAACAATATTATAATTGAAGGAACCAGCAAAATTGAACGGGGAGTTTTTGAAGGTGATAAAACAACATGGTTAATGCCGATAAATGTTACAAGTATCGGAAATGGAAATATATCTGTATTTATTAATGTTTCAGGAATTGAAGAAAAAAGAGAGTTAATAGACGTTACAAGAGAGCCTGTTAAATGGTCAATGCAAATTGATGATGATTCAGCCAGACCAAATATTAACTTTGAATTTTCTGAATCAATAGATTTGCTCGAGAGCAATATAATAATTTCTGATGAAAACGGAGCAGTGGTTAGAACAATATTTAACGGAGAGGGAACACTTTGGTCGCTTGAGGTAATAGTCGTTAAATCTGGTGAAATAGAAATTTCAATTAATCAAAACGGAATTGATGAAATAAAAGAAAAAAGAGAAGTTAAATTATCACCTGTAAAGTATGCTCATGCAGGAGAAGAACATTCAATAATTATTAGAGAAGACGGATCATTGTGGACATGGGGTTTAAATAATCAAGGGCAGCTTGGTGATAATACCATAATAAATAAAAACAGTCCCGAATTAATTGATAATAATATTTGGGTTGATATTTCCGTTGTAGGACAGAACACAGCGGCTGTTAGTCAAAACGGTAAATTATGGTTATGGGGAGGTGACAGAAATTATTTCACGGCAGCGCAAATGGAAGAAAATTTTTCTTCTGTATCATTAGGATCGAATTTTGTTATCGCGATAAAAAACGGCGAACTTTGGGCGTGGGGAAATAACGCAAATGGTAGATTAGGTGATGGTTCAACTATTAATCACTCGGAACCTGTTCGAATAGGGCAGGATAGCACATGGTCTTTAATTTCAACAGGTGAGGAGCATACTGCCGCGATAAAAAAAGACGGATCGCTTTGGACATGGGGACATAACGGACAAGGAAGACTTGGAAGATCCGGAAATGAAAGGGTGCCGTTACAGGAATCCGAAAGAGCGATGGATTGGTCATATGTTTCGGCGGGAAGCATGCATACTATGGCGATAAAGAATGACGGCTCTCTGTGGGCATGGGGAAATAATTCTTACGGCAGATTAGGATTAGGCGATACAAGACAACGTGATGTTCCCGTAAGAATTGGAGATGAAAACTGGCTCTCGGTATCAGCAGGACAAAATTATACTGTAGCGGTAAAGGCGGATGGTTCTCTTTGGGGATGGGGAAATAATGATAACAATAAGTTAGGTGTCAGCGGGCACCGTTATATAACATCACCGGAAAGGATTGGCTCGGGAAGTAATTGGAAGTCTGTCTCCGCCGGTATTAATCATATCTTACTCATTGATAATAACGGTTCGCTTTGGAGTATGGGTGAAAATAATTATGGTCAGCTTGGCAACGGCACTACAACACCAAGCGGAGTTCCGATTCCGGTAACATATTAAATGAGTAATACACGGCGAAATCTGATGTTCATAATATTTCGTAAATAAAAAAATTTTATTTCTCCTCTATCACCTCATGACAGATCAATATGTTATCATTTATATCAGAAGGATGTTTCCACGTAAAAAAGGTACTGAAATATTAATCGAAAATAATATACATTTAAAATATTAATCAGGAGGTTTAAATGCGTTACTATGACAATGCCCCAGGCACAAAGGAAATTACTCAAAGGATCGAAAGATGCCGCCGTGAACAGGCTGAAGTCTTGGATATTTCCAACTTGTATATGCTGGAAGTGCCGGAAGAAATAAAGAACTTGCCGCATCTAAAAGAACTTAATATTGGTTACAATAAACTGCAGGAATTACCGGATTGGATAGGACAGCTGCAATCTCTTAAAAAATTGATTATAAAAGGGAACAGTATTGTTTTGCTTCCCGATTCTCTTGGAGAGTTAACAAATCTCGTCTTTTTTGATGCCGGTATAAACGGGATTAATAATATTCCCGAAAGTTTAAAACAATTAAATCATCTTGAATATCTCGATCTGGAATCATTAAGATTATTTGACAATGTAATAACTCCGAACGATGTTAAAACGCTGCCTGATTGGATAGGCGGATTGTCCGCCCTTAAATATTTAAACATTAACCATTGCGGAATTAACGCATTGCCCGAATCAATTAAAAATTTATCCAATTTAAAAACATTTTATCTTGGCGCTAATTGTTTGCCGGAGCTGCCGCAGTGGCTTGGAGAAATGACTCAGCTTGAAGAACTTGATATAAGCGCGAAGGAAATTTATAAAATACCGGATTTTATCGGAAACCTTAAGAATCTTCGTACTTTTAATCCAGGTTATTCAAACGAATGGGAATATCTTAGGCTTCATCGTTATATGTCAAATCTGGACGAGCAGATAAACGAGCTTGATGAACTACCGGATTTTATTTCAGCTCTGCCGCGTCTTGTGCATTTAAACCTCGGGCATACAAGATTAAAAAAAGTGCCGGAAAATCTTCGCGCATTAAAACTGGAAAGCCTTTGTCTCGACTGCAATGAATTAACAGAAATACCGCAGTGGCTTGGCTCAATGACAAGTTTAAAAAAACTTGATTTATCCAAAAATGAAAATTTGAAACATCTTCCTGAAAGCTTAAAAAAACTTTGCAATCTGGAAGAGTTCAGTATAAACGAAACATTTATCGGCAAGTTTCCAAAATTTATCCGGGAGTTAAAAAAATTAAAAAGTTTATCTATTGGCGGCATTTATACTTCGGCTATCCGGATTTTTAATTTCGAATTTGACGCTTTTTCCAAATCAATAACAGTTCCAAAATGGCTCGGCGAACTTTCAGGTCTTGAATGTTTAAATTTTGGGCATTGGGTTTCTAAAATTCCTAAAAGTATTGGTAATTTAATTAACTTAAAGAAACTTACATTAGAACAAAGTAAAATAAAGAGTTTACCTGAGTCTATTGGAAAACTCTCTTCGCTTAAAGAAATGACGCTTGAACATAATTACCGCCTTTGTAAACTGCCTAAGTCATTTGGCAGTCTTGTTTCACTGGAAAAATTAAATTTAACAGGAGTTGTTTCATTCTTTTATAAGTGGAAAAAACTCCCTGTTTCTTTTGGTAATTTAAAATCATTAAAAAAATTGATAATTAATAATCTTTGCGGTCTTAGAACACTGCCGGATTCATTCGGGAAACTTTGTTCTCTTGAACGTCTTGATTGTGATGTTCCCAATCTTCCTGAATCTTTCGGTAATTTACCGTCACTTTTTGATTTATCAATTACAGGCAGTGAAATTCGCCGCCTCCCTGAATCCTTCGGAAATCTTAAAGCGCTTGAAAAATTTGAACTTGTTAATACAGAGATTGAATCTCTCCCTGAATCTTTCGGAAACCTGTCCGCATTAAAAATATTTCACACTTTCCGAGGAAATCTTACGCGTCTTCCCGAATCTTTCGGAAACCTTGCTTCTCTTGAAGAAATTAATCTTGATCACAGTAAAACAGAATATTTCCCTCTTTCTTTTGGGAATTTAAAATCATTAAAATATTTTTGTTTTGAAAAAGGCGCTGAAAGTTATGAAGAAGAACCAAAGAAAAATAAAAAACAAACTGAAGAGCAGAAAAATGATACAATCCGTTTCCCTGAATCAATCGGAAACCTTTCATCTCTGGAAGAATTAAAAATCAGTTGCCGTCTTGCCGCTCTTCCTGAATCATTTGGAAATTTAAAATCACTTAAAAGATTGGATTTAAGTTTAATGGTTGATGTAGAATATCATCTAAAAGGAGGAGCCAGTTTTATAGGTCCTTGCTTTACCATTAATGATTTTTCTTCTTTGCCTGATTCATTCGGCAACCTTTGCTCTCTGGAAATATTTTTTATTAAAGGCGGAAATATTAAAACACTGCCTGAAAATTTCGGAAATCTTCGCTCGCTTAAAACATTGGGAATAGAAGACACAAAACTTGAATCGCTTCCTGATTCATTTGGGAATCTTGGCAATCTAGAAGAATTGATAATCAGCAATGTAAGCTATGTACGCGATGAAGAAGATAAGGTAAAACCTTTGTTGTTACCCGCATCAATAGGAAAGCTTTCAAAACTTAAAAAATTGACAATTAAATCGCCGCTGGAACCAATTCCCGAATGGCTTGGAACAATGGATGCTCTGGAAGAATTTTGTTTAACATCAGATACAATAAGTATCATTCCGAATTCGATATGCGATCTTTCTTCGCTTAAAGAATTTTATATTGACTGTAAAGAATTAACTGCGCTGCCGCTTAATATCGGAAATTTAAAAAACTTAAAAATATTAAATATAGACGCGCCTTCCTTAAAATCATTGCCGGAATCAATCGGAAATCTTAGCATTCTTGATTCGTTTAAAATAGAAAGCTCTTCTATTTCTGTTTTGCCGGATTCAATCGGCAATTTATCTTCGTTAACAAGATTGTATGTTTATCAGTCAAAATTAATAGTTCTGCCGGATTCAATTTCGAATTTAGCATCTATAAGAAAAATACGCATCATACGCTGTCCTGAGTTTGAATCTCTTCCTGAAAAAATAGGAAACTTAAAAACCCTGGAAACAATGACAATTCGCGGCGGAACAATAACATCGCTTCCTGATAGTATCGGAAATCTCTCTTCTCTTTATGGGTTGCAATTACAATATACAAATATAAAGGAACTTCCCGATTCTATCGGAAATTTAAGCAAACTTATTTCTTTGGGCGTTTACAGTTATCGTAATAAAATGTCATGGGACGGCGGCTTTGATACTCCTCCTGAGTATAATGATGATAAAACTAATGAAAAAAGAAGTCCTCTAAACAAACTACCTGACACAATTTCAAAACTTGAATTGCTTGAAGAACTTAATTTGGATTGTTCTGAAATAAACGAATTGCCGCAATTTTTAGGAAATCTTCCCAAGCTTAGAGAAATCAGAATTAACGGCTGCAATATTTCATCAATTCCTTCTTCGATTCAACGGCTTGCTGATAACGGAGAAATTTCTCTTATTAGGACAGATGATGATTTTTATCACAGCGAAAGAGGCGGAAGAGTAAAAAGAAAACCAAGGAGAAAATAAAAATGAAAACGACACAGAGCATGAAAGATTTGTTAATAATGGATGAGAATGAAATGTACGCAGAAGCTCAAAGACGGATTAAAGAATGCCGAATAAAAAAGGGCAAGATGCTTGATTTTTCCTGTCTTCATCTTACAAAAATTCCTCCCGAAATCGCAGAGCTGGAAACTCTGACAGAATTAAATTTAAAAGATGTTGACATAAAAGAAATCCCGGATTTTATCGGAAAAATTACTTCTTTAAAAAAATTAAGTGTTGGCTCGGATCACGGCGGCAAATACAAAAAAGATGAAATTGTTTTGCCGCCGCAGCTTGCGAACCTGCATAATCTGGAAAACCTTTCTCTTGGATATGGAACTCCCGTAATTCCGCAGTGGGTTTACGGAATGCAAAATTTAAAAGCCTTAAGTATACACAGTGAGTTTGCAGAGACAATCCCGGCAGAAATTGTTAATTTAAAAAACCTTAATAAATTGCGCGTATATGGATATAAAATTTCCAGCTTACCGCGTGAAATTGGAGAACTTCTTTCGCTGACTTTTATTGATCTAAACTGTCCTCATCTGGAAAAGCTGCCTGAAACATTTGCTGCTTTAAAAAACTTGAAAATATTTAATTCTCAAGGTTGTGAATTTGACAGCATCCCTGATTTTATCTGTGGCTGGATAAAATTGGAATATTTAGGAATAAATATGATGGATGATTTTTTTAAAAGTTCTAATTCAAAAATGAAACGGATACCAAAAAATATCTGTAATTTAAAAAAATTAAAAACACTTGATCTTCATGGCACAAGCATTGATAAAATTCCTGATTCCCTGGGAAATTGTCCTCTTGAAAATCTGGCTCTTACCGGAGATTTTAAATCCATACCGGAATCATTTGGCAAACTTGACAAATTGAAATTATGTGAACTCTATTCAAATAAACCATTTTCACTCCCGGATTCTATCGGATATCTTTGCGCATTAAAGAAAATGTCAATAAGCGCTCCGGCGATTAAATTGCCGTCTTCATTCGGCAGACTTGTTTCTCTTGAAGAATTGAATATTCGTACAGGAAAAGATTTTAGTTTTCCAAAGAATTTCGGAGGATTGTCTTCGTTAAAAGATATTTATATTAATGCTGAAAAAATGCAAAAATTGCCTAATTCAATAGGTGAATGTAAGAATATTAAAATACTGAATGTTGAAAGCGATAAGTTAACAATTTTACCTGATTCTTTTTGTAAATTAAAATATCTTGAAGAACTTCACCTTGATACATTCGCGCTGAAAAAATTGCCGGATAATATCGGAAAACTCTCTGCATTAAAATATTTCTATATTGTATCAGGCGCATTGACTGCTTTCCCCGAGAGTATCGGCAATTTAAAAGAATTAAAGTATCTCTCAATTGACACTTATAATGTTAAAAAACTGCCGTTATCATTTAATAAATTATCGTATTTAAAAAGATCTTCTGTCTGTATCGGTAAGGAAGAACCGGCTTTTATGATGAATATTCACAGTAAACCTTCCGGTAATAATAAAAAAAGAAAAATTGATTTTAATGAATTTATCAGTATGGGACATACATACAGATGGAAACTTCTTGAAAGTTACTCTGTAAAGCAGATTGAATCCCTTTTAAAGGCGGCGCCTCGTTTTAATGAATCATCCAATGAAGGAAAAGAAGTAGTAAGAGACTTTATGATGATAAGGAGTAGAAAGCTTAACAAAATATTTAAATGGACAGATGAAAACATAAAACAAACTGTAAAAACAGGCGGCGCTTTTATTAAAGCATGGGAGGATAGTTTTAATAAAGTAAAAAAAATGCTTGAAGCCCTGGAACAGACAAAAGAAAAATATCATGTAGAAATCATATTGCGTCCTGAAATTCTCAGTGATGAAACTGATGATATAGAGTTGTATAGTACAATGACAAATTATTTAAAAGCTGAGTATGAAATGAGCATATGTTTAAATTTTGATTCAAATAACAAAGAAGAATCGCTTAAAAAAATGGAAGAAGATTTTAATAATGATCTTAATATCAGGAATGAATTAAGCTGGAACATAGAAGGTTTTGGGGATATTGAATTAAAAGATCATTATATCTGCTATGCTTTACATACTCTGTATTCTCATAACAACTGGGCAAAAGGGGATATAATAAAAATTAATAATATCCTTGCAGAAATAAGAATAACAGGAGGTTTATGATGAGTATTTACGATAATGTACCAAACAGAAAGGAAATAAATAAAATAATAGAAAAATGCCGCAGTGAAGGGGGAGATGCTCTTAATCTTTCCGATTTGTATATAAAAACTATCCCGGAAGAAATTAATAATTTTACAAATCTTAAAGAACTTAATATTAGTTATAATAAAATTGAGAAGCTGCCGGATTGGATAGGAAATCTTTGTTCTCTTAAAAAATTAAACATAAGAGGGAATAGAATCAATTCGCTTCCAGATTCATTGGGAGAATTAAAAAATCTTATTATACTTGATGCCGGTGTTAATAATATTCGCAGCATTACAGATAATTTAAGGCAGTTAAAACTTCTTGAATATCTCAATTCGGATTCGATTTCCGGTTATGAAATAAAAGACCTTCCTGAATGGATAGGAGAGCTGTCTGCGCTTACATATTTAAATATAAGTCATTGCGGGTTTAAATCCCTGCCGGAATCAATAAAAAATCTTTCCAATTTAAAAACATTTTTACTCGGCGCAAATTGTTTAAAAGAATTACCGCAGTGGCTTGGAAATATGACACAGCTGGAGGAACTTGATATAAGCGCGAATGAATTTTACAAAATACCTGAATTTATAGAAAGCTTAAAAAATCTGCGTTCTCTTTCTCTTGGTCATTCTAAAAAATGGGAATACCATGAACATCATCATACCCAATCCGATATTGACAGGCAAATAAACGAACTTGATATAATTCCGAACTTTATCGTAAAACTGCCGCATCTTGTTCATCTTGACCTTGGCAATACCGGATTAAAAAGACTGCCGGATTTTTTAAGTAATTTAAAACTTAAGAGCTTGTCTCTTGGCGGCAACGAGTTAACAGAAATCCCCGAATGGCTTGGAATTATGACAAGTTTAAAATTACTCGATCTGTCAGAAAATAAAAAATTAAAAAGTCTGCCGAAAAGTTTAGAAAATCTTTGCAATCTGGAAGAATTGAATTTAAACGAGACATCTATCGGCGCTTTTCCAAAATGTATACGCAGGTTTAGTAAATTAAAAAGATTAACTGTTGGCGGAATATATAAGCAGCCTTTATATTTAAGCAAATTTAAATTCGATATATATTCTAAATCAATTGTTATTCCAAACTGGATAGGCGAACTTTCAGCTCTTGAAGAATTGAGTTTTGGTCAATGGATATCAAAAATTTCTGAAGGCATCGGAAATTTAAAAAACTTAAAAAAATTGAAACTGGACAGTTGTAAAATAAAAACTCTGCCCAAATCTATAGGAGAACTTTCCTCGCTTAAAGAATTAAGTATTGATAGCTGCGGTAACCTTAAAAATCTCTCAGAATCGTTCGGTAATCTTGCTTCGCTTGAAAAATTAATATTATCAGGAAATTTTGAAATTAAAAATAAATTGAAAAAACTGCCGGAAACTTTTGGAAATTTAAAAGCGTTAAAAGAACTGGACATCTGTAATCTTCATGGTCTTAAAACTTTGCCGTATTCTTTTGGTAACTTGTCTTCTCTTGAGCGGTTTAACACAGACCTTCCCAATCTGCCGGAATCCTTCGGCAATTTACCGTCTTTAATTGAATTATCAATAAATGGAAGCGATATACGCGGTCTTCCTGAATCATTCGGAAATCTTAAAGTTCTTGAAAAATTTGAACTTGTAAATACAGAAATAGAATCTCTCCCGGAGTCATTCGGAAACTTATCAGTTTTAAAAACATTTCACACTTTCCGGGGAAATCTTAAACGTTTACCTGAATCATTCGGGAACCTTGCCTCTCTGGTAGAACTTGAATTTGGTCACAGTAAAACCGTCTGTTTTCCGGATTCTTTCGGCAATTTAAAAGTATTAAAAAACTTTAAATTTGAAAGGAGCAAAGAATATCACAACAGAAAAGATTTCATGGAAGAAAAACATGATGATGATTTTATAAGTTTGCCTGAATCTTTCGGGAATCTTACATCTCTTGAGAACCTTGAATTAAACTGCTGTCTTGATGCGCTTCCTGAATCATTTGGAGACTTAAAATCATTAAAAAATCTGGAATTGGATTTTAGTATTTGGGTAGATAATTTTTATAACAAGGGACGAGGACGTGAAGGAAGCCATGGATATGTAAAAAATAATTTTTACGCATTGCCGCAGTCCTTCGGCAGTCTTTGTTCTCTGGAAACATTCTCTATAGACGGAAGCAATATTAAAACACTTCCCGAAAGTTTCGGCAATCTTTGCTCGCTGACACATTTGGAAATTTGTCGTTCAAAACTGGAATCTTTGCCTGAATCGTTCGGGAATCTTCAAAATCTTGAAATTTTAAGCATTAATAATTTTAGTAATGATGAGAATCTTAATGAAGAGAAAATAAAACCTTTAGATTTACCTGAATCAATCGGCAGGTTATCAAAATTAAAAAATATCGATATTGATATTCCGCTGCAATGTATTCCTGACTGGCTTGGAGGAATGTCCTCTTTAGAAAAAATCACTATAAAATCAGATACAATAAGCGTTTTGCCGGATTCAATATGCGATCTTGCTTCGCTTAAAGAAATGAAAATCGAATTTAAAAAATTAACCTCGCTTCCGGAAAATATCGGAAAACTTAAAAATCTGGAAAATATAAATATTGACGCACCTTCTCTTACCTCACTGCCGGCGTCAATAGGAAACCTAAACAGGCTTAATGTATTAACAATAGAAAGCTCTTTTATTTCTGTTCTGCCAAATGAGATTGGAAACCTGTCATCATTAACAAGGCTGTATGTATATCAATCAAAAATTAAAACGCTGCCGGATTCTATCGGTAATTTATCATCGCTGTTAAAAATCCGATTGCTTCGTAATCACGAACTGGAAACTCTTCCAGAAACAATCGGAAATCTGCGCTCTCTTGAAACGCTGTATATTCGCGGCGGAAAAATGACAACGCTTCCTGAAAGCACCGGAAATATCTCCTCTCTGCGCGGAATCAGTTTGCAATATACAAATATAATTAAGCTCCCGGGTTCGATAAGTAAACTTGACAAACTTGTTTATTTTGGAATTTACAGCTATCGTAATGAAATGCCTTGGGATTATAATATCGATAATCCGCCGGATTTCATGGAAAATACAACAACAGAAAAAAGAAGTCCCTTCAGCGAATTGCCCGCTTCAATGGCAAAACTCGTCTCTTTAAAATGCATTACTCTGGATAATTCCGAAGTAACTGTATTGCCGGATTTCTTGGCTGATCTTCCTGAATTGGAAGAAATCAACATCAACGGCTGTAATATTAAAGAGATACCACCGTCACTTCAGCGTCTTATAGATAACGGAGAGATAAGCCTTTATAAATCCGATGAAGAATTTTTGGAACGCGAATGGGGTGGTTTCCGGGAAAGAAAAAAGCCGAGGAGGAAATAAAAGTTTTCATTAATTCTGAAAATCTCATATAAAAGCGTCTTACCGGATGAGGAGAAGTGTCTTTTTATATACCTCACTCCCACAAAAAATTTACCGGCACCGCCCAGAAATTTTCACCAAACGGAACAAGATCCGTTCCTGTATAAAGAACAAACCCCTTTTTAAACTTTGCTCCAATGATGTTTTTACATGTTTCCAGATTTTTAAAATCTTTTTCATTTAATGAAGAATCCAGTTTAACTTCAATTGCAATTGTTTCGCCGTTGTCTTTCTCTATAATAAAATCTGTTTCTTTGCCGTCTCCGCGCACAGGATTAAAATGCGATACGTAGTATTTGTCAGGAAGCGGGCTGATTGATTTAATTATCTCCGCTGCGATAAAATTTTCAAATATGTGTCCCATTTGGGATGGATCGTTTTTATACAAATCATTAATATCACGCCTTAATAAAAAACATAAAAAATTGGCGTCTGTAAAATAAATTTTTTTACTTTTAACAAATCTTTTATTCAGTTTGTTTGGCTTTGCCCACGGCTGAAGTTCAAACGTCAAATAAACATTATTACAAAATGTTTTATATTTTTCGTATGTAATCTGATTAAGGCCGGTTTCATTCATTACATTGTCGTTGTTTAAAAGGCTCCCGACACGGCAGCTTAAAGAAGCCAGTAATTGTAAAATCAATTCCGGCTTTCTTATTTTTGCGAACTCTGCGGCGTCTCTTTCCAAAATGGTATCAATATAACTGTCCATCCATACGCCGCGATCAATATTTTTATTTAACGCTATCTCGGGAAACGTGGCGCTCTTTATTGTCTCTATCAGGTTTGCATGTTTATAATTTTTAATTGTCAGATTATTATTCCATAATTTTTCCATGAAGTTTGCTTTTGAATTGTTTATCTCCGCCGTCGAGAATGGAAACAGGTTCAATAAAGCCATTCGTCCAACCATGGCTTTTGCCAGATTCGGCAATCCGAATATGTTTGCCGAGCCTGTTAATAAAAAAAGAGCTTTGCCCTGTCCTTTCAGGCGTTTTTCATCAATTGTTTTCTTTATTAATAAATGAATCGAAGGAACTCTTTGTACTTCGTCTATGATGTTTAATCTGTCCTTTGGAAGGCCAAAAATGAAAGCCTCAGGATCTTTTTTTGCCGATGTTCTGATTATATTTGAATCAAATGTCATATAGTTTGTTTTATCAGCAGGCAAAAGGTTTTGAACCAGGGTTGACTTCCCGCATTGTCTGGGGCCGTCCAGGTATACAGCCGAGAATGTTTTTGTAGTATTTTCCAGTTTATTAGCTAATATTCTGTGTGTAAAATTCATTTTTACCTCAAAATCCTGTATTACAAAAAGTATAAGTACAGTTATACAATAAGTATAAATATATCATTACAATATGTATTATTAATATTATGTTAAATTTATATGTGAAAGTCAAGTAATATATAAATATACCATTGGCATTTACATTGATTTGAAGCGGTTTCCCTCTTATAATAGCCTAACGGCATGTTTTATATAATAATCCTGCCATATATCAGGAGCGCGTCATGGATCGAATATCGAAAATTAATGAATTAATTTCCCAAATGACGCTGGAAGAAAAAGTCTCCCAGCTGGTTTACACAAGCCCTGCAATAGAGCGGCTTGGAATCCCTGAATATAACTGGTGGAATGAGTGTCTGCATGGAGTCGCAAGAGCGGGAACGGCGACTGTATTTCCCCAGGCAATCGCGATGGCGGCAACTTTTGATGAAAATCTTGTCAGGGAAATTGCCGAAGCGATCTCTGATGAAGCGCGCGCGAAATATAACGAAGCGATAAAACAGGGTAACAGAGGCCAGTATTGGGGGCTTACTTTCTGGACGCCGAATATCAACATTTTCCGTGATCCGCGCTGGGGGAGAGGCCAGGAAACATACGGCGAAGACCCTTACCTGACAAGCCGTATCGGCACCGCATTGGTAAACGGCCTTCAGGGAGATGATCCTGAAAATTTAAAAACAGCCGCTTGCGCAAAGCATTACGCCGTTCATTCAGGCCCGGAAAAAGACCGCCACTCATTCAATGCGATTGTCAGCCGGAAGGATCTCTTTGAAACATACTTACCCGCGTTTAAAGCGCTGGTTGATGTTGGCGTTGAATCAGTTATGGGCGCTTACAACCGCACTCTTGATGAACCGTGCTGCGCGAGCAATTTTCTTATTAAAGATCTTCTTCGCGGGCGCTGGAACTTTAAAGGCCATGTTGTCTCCGACTGCTGGGCCATCCGCGATTTTCATGAACACCACAAGGTAACGAATACGCCTGAAGAATCGGCGGCTCTTGCTCTGAACGCGGGCTGCGATTTAAATTGCGGCTGCACCTACCCGATGCTGACAGTCTCTTTTAAGAAGGGGCTTGTTACAGAGGAAGCAATCAACACCGCGCTTGAACGTCTTCTGCTTACACGGTTTAAACTTGGGATGTTCGATCCTCCGGGATCAGGTAAATACGATAAACTGGGGCGCGAAGTTATAAACTGCGAAAAACACAGAAAGCTCGCGCTTAAGGCGGCGCATAAATCCATCGTTTTGCTTAAAAACGACAACAATCTTCTGCCTCTTGACTCAAGTCCGAAAAGAATCGGCGTAACAGGGCCGGGCGCCGCCAACGCTCATACTCTATTCGGCAATTATTACGGTATCAGCTCACACTTTATTACCGTGCTTGAAGGGTTAGGTGACAAGGTTAAAGACAAGTTCGGTATTAATCTGGAATACAAACAGGGCTGCCTGATGTACTGCGAAAACAGAAAATCTGTTAATTTTGCCGGGATGAGTCCTCAAACCGCGAATCAGCTTCAAAAAGAAGCGCCTAATGTAACCATTGTTGTAATGGGACTTGACGGCGCAATCGAAGGCGAAGAAGGCGACGCTATCGCTTCAGATTCAAACGGCGACCGTAATACGATTGAGCTTCCGCAGTGGCAGCTTAATCACCTTAGATTTATCCGCGCAATTGGAAAGAAAGTAATTCTTGTTCTTACAGGCGGCAGCGCAATTGCTTTCCCGGAAGATATTGCCGACGCTGTTATTTACGCGTGGTATCCGGGCGAATCAGGTGGTCAGGCTGTAGCGGATATCATTTTCGGCGATGTTGTTCCTTCCGGGAAACTTCCTGTTACATTCCCCGCCTCAACTGATCAGCTTCCCGATTATTCTGACTATTCCATGAAGGGCCGCACTTACCGTTATATGACAGAAAAGCCGCTCTATCCGTTTGGATTCGGTCTTTCCTATACAAGTTTTAAATTCGATTCCATTGCTCTTTCCTCGTCTTCAATTTCCGCAGGCGGCTCTGTGAAAGTGACCGTCACAGTCAGCAACAAAGGTAAGTATGACGCCGATGAAGTTGTGCAGATTTATATCGCGAAAGACGGACGAGGCGAAGATGATCCTGTTGCATCATTGAAAAATTTCCGCCGTGTTTTTATACCCGCAGGTAAGAGTGAAAAAGTTGAGTTTGAACTTTCTTCTTCTGCTTTTGAAACAGTGAGCGCGCAAGGCGAATACTATCTGGTACCAGGCGTTTATTCGGTTATTGCCGCGGATGCCGCTCCTGTACCAGTTGCCGCAGAGAAAGGAGCGCCGCAGCCTGTCACCGCCAAAATTACAATCGCGTGATGAGTGATAATTTTTATTTATTAAGACAGACAATTAACCCGATTAATTAATTGGTTTTTGTTATAGCTTGAATTTGAATAAATTAAAGGATTTTGGCTCCAGTATCAACTCCGGTTTTTCCACCGCAGCTCCTGAACAGTCCATAAACTTCGGTTTAACCCTGTCAGGATCATTTAATGTATTTACCGCGGAAAGATCTCCTGACATAACCTGATGTTCAGCTAACACTGCTCTGCCGAAAGATCGCATGTCAAGTTCCAGACACTGCCTCTCGCCGGATATATTGGCGCAAATTAAATTGATTTCTTTTTTCTCTTCATTCAGGACAACGGCATTTGGAATTGCCGTTACTTCGCCGTAAGATTTGCTTTCCAGAACGGGCGTTTTTCCCATTGTTTTAAGTACGGTTCCAAGGCAATTGTTAGCTGCCATCGCAAACGGGAAAAATGTTGTCTGCCTTACAGCCTTGCCGCCTTTTTCCGTAAATATCGGCGCGATAACATTTACCATCTGCGCAAGACATGCGATGCGAACCCTGTCTGAGTTGTTAATCAATGTGCATAACAGCGCGCCGAATGAAATCGCGTCAAGAAGCGAGTAGTTGTCTTCCAGAATGTGGGGCGCGAATTCCCACTGTTTCAGCTGTGTCTTCGCCTGATACCATATGTTCCATTCATCAAAGGAGAGCATCATGGTTTTTTTGGAACGTTTCAGCGCTTTGACATAATCCGCTGTCGCCGCGATTGTTTTTATAAAACCGTCCATCTCGTGAAAAGACGCAAGAAAATCAATTTCGTCCCCGTGGTTTTCGTAATACCTGTGCAGTGAAATATAATCAACTTTGTCGTATACATATTCCAGCACCAGACGATCCCATTCCGGGTATGTAGGCAGAGTTGATGTCGCGCTGCCGCATACGCAAAGCTCAATGGAGGGATCCGCCCACTTCATAATCTTTGCGGTTTCCAGCGCTTTTTTTCCGTAATCGTGAGCGTCAAGATGGCAGATCTGCCATGGGCCGTCCATTTCGTTTCCCACGCACCATAGTTTTATATTATGAGGATCTTTGTGTCCGTTTTTAATCCGTAAATCGGAGTAGTATGTGCCTCCGGGAAAGTTTGCGTATTCTACCATATAACCCGCATCCTGCGGGCTGCCTGTCCCCATATTGACCGCGTACATTACTTCGCTGCCCACGGATTTTGCGTAATCGCAGAATTCATCCATGCCGATTTCATTCGGCTCTATGGAACACCACGCGTAATCAAGGCGTTTGGGACGCTCTGCGCGCGGCCCGATTCCGTCAAGCCAATTGTATCCTGAAACAAAATTGCCGCCGGGATAACGTAAAGCGCCGAAGCCAAGTTCGCGCACCAAAGCGCGCACATCTTCGCGAAATCCGTTTTTATCCGCGGTTGGGTGCCCTGGTTCATAAATTCCTTCGTAGATGCACCTTCCAAGGTGCTCAACAAATGTTGAATAAAGGCGCTTTCCCAATGACGCGATTTTATAATCTTTATCCAGCAGCAGTTTTGTTTTATTCATGTATTTACTCCTTAACCAGCTTCATTTTATTTAACGGCGGCGCCTGCGCCCCAAAGGGCAATGCCGTTCGCGGACAGCGCTGTAAATGCCTGCACCCATTGCTTTTTTTCTTCATCATAACAGCGCAGGAACACGCCCTTGTAAAGCACCCCGTCCATTGTTATATACACTGTTTTGCCGTCGCTTTTCAATTCCCATGTTCCGCTTGAGTCATGCGGGCCTTCCATTTTTCCGTTATCTGAAAATTTATATTCGACGGATTTTACCGGCATTGTATTGTTAACCTTTCCGTGATTAATCAGTTTCCATGTGCCGGGTATGCCTGCGGGGCTGAAGCTGCGGATTGTTCCGCCGTCATAACGGAAAGGAGACGCGACAAACCAGCCGTCTTCATTTAAAAACATTTCGCATACGCGCGCTTCGTGATATTCTCCGCGGCCGCTGAAGCGTTGGTGATAAATTAAGAAATATTTTTCTGTATCTGAATCATGATAGACGCTATTATGACCCGGCGATAAATATTCTATGCTGAGCGAAGGTGTTTCACCGGGAATATTTTCATATTTATAGCTGCCCATTATTTTTACACCGTAGTTATAATGTACTGTATGCATCAAGTCCTGACTCATATCGCTTCCGGGGCGCTCTGCGTCTTCATACGGGCCTGTAGGACTTCGGGAACGGAATACTCTCATGTTATATCCGCCGTTTGCAGCTAACCCGCCGTAGGAAACAAACAGATAATAATATTGAGTTTCCGGGCTGTAAATTATATACGGGCCTTCTATCGAAGAATGACTGTTACGGATTAGTTTTTTTCCGTAACCTGCGTTTTCCGCGTTAATCATTGAGTCTTCTTTTAACAACCCTGTCTGTGGATTTAATTCGTAGATAAAAATTCCGCCGCTCCATGAACCGTAAACAAGATAGAAATTCCCGCCGTCTTTATCAAAAAACGCCTGAGGGTCTATGCAGTTCGGAAACATTGACATATGCCATCTTGATGTGCCGTCAGGCGACATGCTGTTATCGGCGGCTTCGCCTGAACGGACAATAAGCCCCTGCGTTATATAAGGGCCTTCAATGTTATCTGCAATGGAAAGCCCGATCGCGCTGCAGTACCATGAGGATGTCATGCAGTAATACTGAAAAAATCTACCGTCCGGCATCCTGTGTATGTCACCTGCGTAAAAACTTATCGGAAACTGCGAGCCGCGCATTACATCCGTAATCTGAGACTGTACTGTCTGCACCGCCGCGTCAGGATTATCCTGCGGATAAAAACTGTTGGGTACGCCTTTCCAGTCCTGTGTTACCTGAACCCAGTTTATAAAATCCGCCGTTTTTGCCGCGGCAAGATGCGACCCCATCACATAAAATTCATTATTCCCTGAAAGAAAAACCGAAGGGTCATGCACGCTTACGGCCGTATACTCAGGTGCCGGAGGATCGTTATATTTTTCCTTTGCTCCCGGCATAACCGGTTTGGATTCGCCGCAAGAAACTACAGACACTGCCACAAGGGTTAACAATAACGGCATTACTTTTATCACTTTCTCCTCGTCGAACAAGTCCGTTATTCTTTTACAGCGGAAACCATTACCGACTGGATTATCCACCTTTGGAAAATTCCGTAAATTATCAATACCGGTACAAGCAATATCACGGATCCCGCCATCATCCGGGGGACATGGGTGTCAATCGCGTATTGCGCGTTAAATTTCGCGATCATAACCGTAACCGGCTCCCAGATTTGCTGCCTGATAAAAATTACCGGCGCAAGATAATCGTTCCATGACGCGATAAACCATAAGACCGCGTGAGCCGCAAGAGCCGGAGCTACAAGCTGAATTATTATTTTATAGTATATCTGGAAATAATTACACCCGTCAATTTTTGCGGCTTCAACAAGCGAATCCGGAATATTGATCATATACTGCCGCAGAAAAAAGATCATTAAAACATTTCCTGTTAATTTTGGCAGTATTAGCGGCAGGGGAGTGTTTAAAATCTGCATGCTGCTGAACAGCACAAACTGCGGAATCATAATCGCCGGGAAAGGAACCATAATGGACGATAAAAGCACCAGAAATACTATATTACGGCCCTTAAACCGGATTTTTGACAGCGCGAACGCCGCCATTACAGAAACAAGAGCGCCTACGATAACAGGCGGGATCGAATATAAAATAGTGTTCAAAAATCCGCGCAGCAGTGGTATTTGAGACCATATTTGCACATAACTTGAAAAATCCCAAATCTGCGGCAACAGTCCGGCAAGGTATATATGCAGTTTCGGTTTTAACGAAGTAAAGATCATCCAGACAAACGGGTAAAGCATAATCACAGATCCGGCAAGAAGAAAAGCAAATACCAGTATATGCGCGCTTAATTGTATTTTTTTCGCATTCATTATTTGCTCCCCTTAAGATAAAACCGCATTTGTACCGCCGTAACAATAAATACGATGAAGCTGAGTATAACCGCAAGCGCGGATCCGTAACCTGCGCGGGTATGGCGGAAGGTATGATCGTAAAGATAAATTACCGTACTGAACGTACTGTTCGCGGGTCCGTTGTTTGTAAACATAAGGCGCGGTTCCACGTAAATCTGCGCACCGCCGATAATTCCTGTGACTATCATATAAAATGTAACAGGCATTAAAAGTGGAAAAGTTATTTTCGCGAATATGTCAAATGAATTGGCTCCGTCAATCCTTGCGGCTTCATAAAGAGTAGGCGGAATCCCCTGCATCCCCGCGATATACAAAATGATGGTCCCGCCAAGACCTTTCCACACATTCATGATGATGATAACCCATTTTGTCCATCGCGGGTCGGAAAGCCATATCGGCGGATTTTTTATTCCGAGAGCCTGAAGAAAAACATTAATAGTGCCGCCGTCTGTCATAAAGAGGCGCTGAAATACAAAGCTGATTGCCACTACGCTTGTAACAACCGGAACATAATAAATAACTCTGAAGATTGTTTCGCCGGGTGTCCCGCGGTTCATTAGCGCGGCCAGAAAGAGCGATAAAGCAATGCCGATGGGAATGCCAAGCATGTAAAAAAAAGTATTATAAAGACTGGCCCAGAACAGTTCATTACTGAACATATCTGTATAATTCTTCAAACCAATCCATCTTGCCTTGAATACCGACAGTCCCAGCGGCCAGTTTGTAAAACTCGCGTAAAGCGTCATTAAGTAGGGAATGACGACAAAAATCGCCATTCCCAATAGCGGAATCGCTACAAACGCATACCCCCACAGATTATCGGTTAACCGAATCCGATTTGTATGCTGCTTCATTAAATCACCTGTTTGGGTTCATAGCGCGTTGATCGGCGATTGCTTCATCCAAAAGCCTCTGCGCGGTTGCCTGAATGCTCCTTAAATAAGCGGACGCGCTGATCGGAGTATTGCCGTTGTTGATATTTTCATGGTATGCCCATACGCCGCCGGCTCCGGGGATAAATGCCTGTGAGTGCCACAGATCGTTAAATGTAAGCGACGTCGGTACGCGTTTTCCGTTCTGTCCTGAAAGCATGTTGATAAATACAACGCGTCCCGGCGGATAATATCTGCTGTCTGAAAGATATTCGCCGCGCGCCATACTGACAATGTTTGGAACCTGTCCGCCTCTTAACGCGATAAAGCGCTGTACTTCCTCATCGGCGCTGAGAATAAACGCAAGTTTCGCGGCAAGCTCTTTATTTTTTGACTGTGCTGATACCGCGTAACCGATTGAGTCTACCCTGCCGAACCATTTATCCTGTCTTTGCTCAATTGGAAGGCTTCTGTATCTGTCGCTGATCGGCCACGGAGCAACGTCAAAATCAAACCATGCCCTGTTCGGGTTGATTACGGCGTCTGTAGTAATTGCCTGGAAAGCGCCGACATCCCATGTTCCGCATGGGAAATAAGCGACGCGGCCGGCAAGGAATTTTAAGTAGCCGGAAATTTCATCGACAGATGAACCTGAACCGCCTAGTTCCACTATTTTCATGAAGCCTTCATATCCCTCAATGAATCCCGGGGAGTCATATAATACTCTTGTATTGGTCGAGTCAAGATACTCACCGCCCGCTCCCCATATGAAGGGTTGCAGGGTAAAATCTTCCCAAAGGTGCGTACCGTAAACCTGAGTTCCGCCTGATGTCGCGGGAAGTGATGTGTCATTAAATGTTAAGACGCGGCAAAGCTCGGCAAATTCGGTGAATGTGAACACAGGCAAATTGCCTCTTGAATCAATTTCCGGGAAAAACGGCAAGGTTCCGTTATTAACAAGCGCCTGAATCTGCGGACGGCGTTTTTCGATAATCGCTTTGTTCACAGTCATTGATACGGCCGAGAAATCCTTCGGCAGCGCGTAAATATTGCCTCTTCCCAGGGTATCCGAAGCTGAGTCATAACGGTAAAGATCCAGAGAGTCCTGCCAGATAGTGCTGAGAGTAGATGCGTCAAGCAGGTTATTTAATGGCTCAATTTTGCCTGTCCAGACACGGCGTCTGATATCAGGAATGCCCAAATAGAAAACATCAGGCGCCTGATTCGCGCTGAGCGAAGCTTCAAGTTCCGGCCAATACTGATCTCCGGCGACGCGGAAATCTACTGTTACATTATTGGCTTCCTCGAATCTTTTGATAACTTCCCGGTACATCACCTGTTCGTGTTCCTGCGCGAATACACTTACGGTCAGTACAGGTTTTCCGGTTTCCTTTTTACAGCCGGTAACAAACGCCAACATACAAAAACACATTACCAGCAGCAGTGAAAGCTGTAATAACTTTCTCATATCTCCTCCTGAATTTATTTATTTGAGCGTAATACCCATTTGGCTATTCTATATCAGGATTAATTTATATGTCAAGAATGTTAATAAAAAATATTTATATATCAAATACATTGATATATAAATCAGGAATTATCTGGGTATAATTTTAAAATAATATCCTGATCATAATCTCCAAAACCTTTTCCGAAAATGTTAATACCGCCTGAATGTGTTGCTTTTTCCGCTATCCCTATTCTGACTTTTATGGAATGGTGTTTATCCAGATTAAGATCGTACAGCTTTACTTCGGATACCTGCCGCCTGTCAATGAAGGTTCCTTTATCAGTTACTTCCCATGTTGTAAGAATGCCGTATTGAGAACCTTCCAGCTTCCAAAATGACGGCGTTAGTTTGCCTCTTCTGTCGCCGAAATCACCCGGAGATGTCCAGACGCCGATCTCTTTTTCATTAATGCAGATTGATATATCCGAAAGCCACTTGCAATTTGTTCCCGGTGTTTCAGAACTCATTTCAAGAGAAAGCTCCAGCCGTTTTATGCTCCCTTTTTCCATGTACAGCGAATTATTTGGGAATTTATATTCCACATAGCCTTTTCCAAACCAGACAAGAGCCGCGTTTATTCGTTCCGGTGAATAAAATGTGCTAGGCACATCAAGAAACCCGATTATACTTTCCCTGCTGCACAGACCGCACGGTGTTGAAACATTATACGAAGTAAAAAGCCCGACAGGCATTTCCACCTCGACCATTTTATTTTCTTTTGTAATGTTTGGAGGAGTGAATGTGACCAATAACTCATTATATCTGGCTTTACAGCGTTTTTGACCGCCTTTAACTCCGTTTGCGTTGTAGCTGTTTATCAGTCCTGCCTCTTCCAGCGCAAGTATGCTTGTTGTTACAGTAGACTGCGGTATACCCAGCTCCCGGGCGATTTCCGTTACGTTTAATTCATGATTTTGCAGTAATTCCAGTATCCGCACTCTCACTTCTGTTCCAAGAACTTTAAGAACGTGATAATCTCTGGATATATCAACAATCAAAGTATGATTTTCATTTTGCTTCATTTCCGTATCCTGTTATAAATTCCATTTTACATTTATAATATAATATCATTTTGATTTGGAGAATGTCATGTATCAAAATCCGGAAATCATTGGCTTTTATAAGACTTCAGTTTTTAAAAAACCTGTAAAAAATTACTACAATGTGCTTGCTGGTGTAATCGTTTCTTTTTTGGCAGTATTATTTCTATCTTCTTGCGAAGTTGATGACAGGCTGCTTTCTGTTGATAAAAACGGTCAGACCGTTGTGGAACGGTTCGAGCAGCTCAGGGTGGAAGGCTCAAAACTGGTTGACCAAAACGGGAGGCAAATTCAGCTCAGGGGAATGAGTTCTCACGGACTGCAATGGTACGGCAGATACGCGAATGAAGATGTTATTCGCTGGCTGAGAGATGACTGGAATATCCAGGTTTGGCGCGCTGCCATGTACCTTCGAGAAGACGGTTATGTTAACCAACGAGGCTTAAAATTTACAGTGGAGCAGGGTGTAGAAGCTGCTCTTAAACTTGGAATATACGTAATTATCGACTGGCATGTCCATAATGACCGGGATCCGCGTGTTTATCAGGAGCTATCCATCGAATTTTTCCGTGAAATGTCACAGAAATACGGCTCTTATCCTAACATTATCTATGAAATCTGCAATGAGCCGAATGGAGACGATGTAACATGGAGCGGAGCAATCAAACCATATGCGGAGGCTGTAATCCCTGTTATCAGGGAAAATGACCCTGATAATATAATAATTGTCGGAACGCCGAGTTGGAGCCAGCATGTTGATATTGCCGCCCTTGACCCGCTAAATTTCCCGAATATTATGTATTCTTTACATTTTTACGCCGGAACGCACGGACAGGAATTAAAAGACAGGGTGAACAGGGCTGTTGAAAATGGGCTTCCCATTTTTGTTACAGAATGCGGGACAACGCAAAGCAGTGGCGGCGGAGGGGTTTTTGAGAAGGAATTTCAAGACTGGATTTCTTTTCTTAAAAAACACGGGATTTCCTGGGTAAACTGGTCTGTTACAAACAAGGGGGAAGATTCCGGTATTTTAAGGCTTAATGCAGATCGCGAAGCTAAAGGCGGCTGGACAGATAACGACCTTTCCCAATCCGGAAAATTTATCAGAAAAATACTAAGAAATGAAATTCGTATAAAATAATTAAAAAACATCTTGAATATTTCTGTATAATTTGATATTATCTTTCTATAGTGTTAATTCCTATTTAATTAGGAGTGAAATTTATTATGGAGGATGAGAGATGAGAAAAGCATTAGTTATCGTTTGTGCAGTCCTTTTACTTTTTAGCGTATTTGGCTGTAAAAAAGATCAGGGGATCATTGTATGGTCATTCACCGACGAGTTGGAAGACATGATTAAAAATTATTACATTCCGGCGCATCCGGATGTCAAGGTTGATTATGTAATGACTCCAACAGAGCAATTCCAAAGCAGGCTGGATCCTGTATTTGCATCAGGCAACGGAGCTCCTGACGTTATCGCGCTGGAAGCTGACTTTGTCCGCAAATATGTTGAATCGGGACTTCTTTTGGATATTACTGACATTTATGAAAAAAACAGGCAAAAGCTTTACGCGTATCCTGTTGAAATCGGAACATACAACGGCAAAGTATACGGAATGTCATGGCAGGCAGCGCCAGGCGCGTTCTTCTATCGCCGCAGTCTTGCAATTAAATATCTCGGCACGGATGATCCTGCTGTAGTACAGAGATATTTCTCCGATTTCCCGACTTTCCTTTCTACCGCAGAATTACTTAAACAGGCTTCGAACGGCGGATGCGTAATAATCGGCAGCCGCGGCGACCTTACCAAGGTTTTCTATGAACTGCGCTCACAGCCTTGGGTTGTAAGCGGCAGAGTAAACATTGATCCGGCTCTGGAGCAGGCAATGGATATCGCGAAAATCATGCACGACAACAGATATGACGGCCGCGTAGGTCAGTGGTCAGAAGGCTGGTTTGCAAGCTTTAACGGCACGCTTACAGATGAAACAGGAAGACAGCTTGAAACATTCGGAACCTTCCTCCCGACATGGGGTCTACACTATGTTCTTAAGACCAATGCTCCCAATACATCAGGCGACTGGGCAATGATCCCCGGTCCTGTGGGTTGGAGATGGGGCGGCACATGGGTTGGCGCTTATGGCAAGACAAAGAATCCTGAAGGCGCAAAAGCAATGATCGAATGGCTTACAACCGATGACGGCTTCCTTGAAAGATGGGCAAGAGATAAGGGTGATGTTGTCAGCAACTCAGCGGTTGTTAACAGAATTAAAGATGGTTTCCGAGAACCTTTCCTCGGCGGCCAGAACCATTACGCGGCGTTTGCCGAAATGATTCCCAATGTTAACGGAAGGCTTGTACAGGCAACCGATTCAACATTTGACTCACTCTTCAATGAAGCTGTTACAGCTTATGTCCAGGGTGAAAAATCCAAAGCCCAGGCTCTTGATGATCTCAGGACACAGGCCCGGACAATGCTTAGTCTGAACTAATCAGAGGATTAATCAGCTAAATTATAAGTTTTTACCTGACCACTTTAACGTGGTCAGGTTTTTTTTTAGGAGAACTTATGGAAAAAAGATTAATCGGGCATGAAGCAAGAACGAACCGGTGGGGCTATGTCTTTGTCGCGCCTTTTATTGTTGTATTTTTGGTTTTTAATCTTTGGCCTACCATCAATACAGTTACACTTGGATTTACCGATTTAAGAGGATTTGCACAAGTTAGAAATTTTGTCGGTTTAAATAATTTTGTAAAATTAATTGCTGACCAGTACTTCTGGGGAGCTCTTGGAAATACTTTTATTATTTGGATTGTCAATTTTATACCGCAGCTCGGTATAGCATTAGTCCTTGCAATATGGCTTTCTGATACTCAGTTAAATCTTACCGGCAAAGGTGCGTTCCGGGCGATTGTCTATCTACCCAATCTTCTTATGGCAATGTCTGTATCCATGCTTTTCCGCAGTCTTTTCGGACAAGGCGGCCATGTACAGGCACCCGCGAATCAGTTTTTAAGAATGTTGGGTATTTATTACAACAATGTACAGCAGGGGATTCCGCAGGATGCGTTTAATTTCTTCCGCAGTGTTCCTTTTACACGGGGACTTGTCTCGTTTATACAATGGTGGATGTGGTACGGGCATACATTGATTATTCTGATGGCAGGTATTACAAGCATACCGTTATCACTGTTTGAATCCGCTGTTGTTGACGGCGCGAACAGCCGTCAGGTTGCTACAAGGATTACACTGCCGTTATTACGCCCGATTATGCTTTACATTCTTGTTACATCAATGATCGGCGGTATGCAGATGTTTGATATTCCATTCGCGTTAACCGACAGATTAGGCGCTCCCGGCAATTCGATACGAACAACTGTTATGTACCAGTACAATATTGCCTTTATGAGCGGTTTTGATTATGCGTACGGATCTGCAATATCTATAGGCATATTTTTAATCACTATTGTTTTGGCATTTATTATATTCTTCCTGCTGCAGGATCGAAGTGAGTTCAAGAAGAGAAAAGGAGGTACAATATGATTGGCAGAACCGGTAATCCGATAAAACGCCACCTTATTCATGCACTGATGATTTTCCTTGTTCTTCTGGCAATAGTACCGATTTATGTTCTGATGATTAACGCGACGCGATCTACAGAGCAAATTAATACAGGCCTTTCAATGTTACCCGGATCTAATGTCGCGTATAACTGGAACGCTCTTACAAGCAGGGGGTTTGCGATCTGGCGCGGGTTTTTAAACAGCACCATTATATCAATTTCCACTACGATTGTCAGCGTTTATTTTTCCGCATTAACCGCTTACGGCCTTCATGTGTACCGATTTAAAGGTAGACTTGCTCTTTGGGGTTTAATTCTGATTATAATGATGCTTCCGGGATCGCTTACATTTATCGGTTTTTATCAGCTTATGGCTTCATGGAGATTGACGGATAATTTCCTCCCGTTAATCATACCGAGCATTGCCGCCGCCGGAACTGTTTTGTTCATACGGCAGTATATGAGCGCGACGTTAAATGTCGATCTTATTGACGCGGCCCGTATTGACGGCGCCGGCGAATACAGGATTTTCAATTTAATAATTCTACCGATAATTGTTCCCGCTCTCGCCGCGCAATCGATTTTTACATTTGTCGGTTCATGGAATAACTTTCTTACGCCGGCTGTTCTGCTTTCATCAAACAGCAGAATGACTTTGTCGATGGTAATCTTCCAGCTTCGCGGAGATATTTACAGAACGGAGTTCGGCGGAATATATCTTGGAATCGCGATTTCGCTGATACCGATTATTATTTTCTATGCTTTCATGTCGCGCTTTATTATTTCCGGATTGACTCTTGGGGGAATTAAAGAGTAATTTTGTTCTTCCATGGAAACAGACGAAGCCTCCTTAGCTTTTTGGTTTTTAACAGATAACCAATTACGCGGGAGGCTTCTTCTTCTGACCACCTGATTGATTTACCCGCGGCCAGGACCGATGAGGCTTCGCTCTGTGTAAAACGTCTTTTATTCTTTTTAAAAAAATTCAATATTGATGATTCTTCCCGCAGATTGCTGTTTGTTTTATTTTCTGCCGGATGACAAACATCACAACAGTTGTTTTCCGGTACTTCTCCGCCGGAGTCGTAATTCAACAAAGACAAAAGAGCATGCCTGCGGCAATTTTTATCATCTCTCGCGTAATTTAACACAGCCAAAAGCCTGTTTTTATCGGCTTCTTTTCTCGCTCTTGCCATAGCGCCTTCGTCATCAGGCCCCCACAGGAGAATCGCTTTTGACTGCTTCCCGTCACGCCCCGCTCTTCCTGATTCCTGCAGATACGCTTCCACAGAAGGAGGGCAGTCCCTGTGTATGACTGTGCGTACATCGGCTTTGTCAACGCCCATCCCGAACGCGCAAGTGCTGCACAGGACTGCCTCTGTATTATGAAGCAGCCATTCTTCTGTTATTTTTTTTTCTTCTCTTGTTAATCCCGCATGATAAAAACGAATCTCCTTATACCAGCCATAACCCATTTCTTCCAGTTCATTGCGAAGGTAGTGCGCAAGTTTTGCCGTTCCGGGGCGCGATGAGCAAAATACAATCGCAGGGCGGCTGTTTTCAATTAATAGATCGCGTACTGCAAGATCGCGGTTTATACAGCCTTTGGCTGAATAACTGATATTCGGTCTGTCCGGATTTCCAACAATCTGGCGCGCCTGTATATCGCCGAAAATGTATTTTCTGATTTTTTCCAGAACAGGAGCGCTTGCTGTAGCTGTAAAAGCTGTGATTAGCGGAGGGTTTATTGAATCAATTATGGAATTAATTTGCAAATAACTCGGTCTGAATGTTTCTCCCCATTCGCTGACGCAATGCGCTTCATCAATTACAACATGAACAATATTGATTTTTTCTATTCTTCTTTTTATCTGCTCTGTAAGCAGGATCTCAGGGTTAGCGATAATAAATTTGCTCTTTCCGCTCTCCAGTTTCTCCCAAATTTCATCCCGCTCTTCTTTGCTTTGTTCTCCTCTTAATATTACCGGGGAAAAACCGCATTCAGTAAGCCGCCTCTGCTGAT
>JAIRQF010000086.1 GCA_031256635.1 Treponema sp.
GCTTTTCAAGAGAACGGACAACCGTTATTTCATTATCTGATTTTAATGCTGCCTGCATTTAATAATCTCCTTACAAACATTGTACCGCATATAAAAGCGGTGTCAATTAAAAATATTACGCTTCTTTTTTCAGTGTTTTTTTAGCGATAAACCAGTACGCTAACGCGAGAGCTATACCGCCTATAACATTACCTGCCGTTACCGCCGCAAGATTTATGAGCATTTTAATAAATACATCCGCTCCGGCTGCAGTCATGGCCGCCATGCTGAACAAGGTCATATTTGCTATAGAATGTTCAAAGCCGCATATAATAAAAATATAAATACACCAGAAAATCATGATAAGCCTTCCGGTTTCGCTTTTCATTCTGAACATGCACCAAACAGCCGCACATACCATTATATTACAGAATATACCCCTTACAAATAACTCATAAATAGGAGGTTCAATCTTGCTGAATACCGTTACGCGAACTATCTCAAGGACAGAGCCTTGAAGAAAACCTGTTGCCAGAAAAAGAGCGGATATAAGTACGGAACCTGCCAAATTGCCAAAATAGCAGTATACGCACAGTAAAACAGCGTCAAGGCTCTTAACAGTTTTTTGCATAACGCCTGCTGTCATGATAAAAATGTTGCCTGTAAAAAGATCCGCTCCTGCAAAAACTATGAGGCTTAAAGCGGCGGCGAAACTTATGCCCTGTAATATTCTAATCCCCGCAAAATTATCCATCAATCCGGCTATCACCTGAATCATGATCATGCAAATCCCGACATAAAAGCCCGCCATCATCGAAGAAATAAAATAAGATGCTTTTTCTTCTTTTAAAAAAATAATCTTTTTCTCCGCCGCGTCCCTTACCAGTCTATACTCTGTTTCAACCATATATCATTTTTTCCTTACTGTTCCCCTGCGGCCTGCCGGTTGCTGCGTACAATACGTTTTGCAAGAAGTTTAGATAAAAATATTCCGTAATGTGGATATTCGCGGATAATATTAATAAATGTTTTCTGGGGCAAAAAGATCAGTTTACCCGCGCTTGTCGCCCTTATGGTTGCAGACCTTCTCTGGTTAAGAAGGAAAGACATCTCTCCCATAAAAATATCCTGAGCAGAAAGAGAGCCTACCATCTTTTCATTATGAAGCACTTCGTATGTTCCGGATGATATGTAATAAAGACAATCGCTTGGATCTCCTTCCTTTAGAATTACATCGCCTTTTTTAACAATGACAACCTGTTCCTTTGTAAAACCGGCAGGCACATCATGCTCAACTGTATCATCATTGTTGATTATCAGCGTTACTTGATTTCCTTTGGTATTGTAAATTAATTTATGGGAAAGCTTATGCGCCATTATAATTCCCCTGCCATGCAGGCTGTAATTGCCTTGTTTTTTTACTTTTTGCTTAAAGGCATTAACGTCAAATCCGTTTCCCTGATCGCGGATTGTAAAGGCGGATCTGTCTGCGGTGATTTCCCAGCTGAATGAGATTTTTTTCGCGTTAATTACAGGGTCTTTGCATTTTTCTGTAATTAATTCCACAGAAGAAACGCCCGACTCAAGACTTTGCGTTTTTTCTTCGTAACTTATGCCGCAGTTTCCGTGTTCAATCGCATTTACAATAAGTTCAATTAACGCTAACTGAAGGTGCATTTTTCTGTCGGGATCAATCAATCCGCGCTGAGACAGTATTGTTGCGCCAATGCCTGCGTAAAGAGGCACCGCGAGAAGATCGTTATCAATAATAAAACTGCCTGACGCTCCTTCCAGAAATGTTTTTGTAAGTTCCCGCTGAAAGATAATCTGGTAATTCTGCTGAATAATATCAATACTTTTTATCATATGTGATTTAATAAGGCAGTTATCAAGCATTGCAAGGACATTAACAGCTTTGTATTTTTTTAACAACTCTTCTTCCCTGTTTTCTCCGTTATCAAAAAGACCAATGATCCCGAAGTTAAGTATCCATTTATCATCATGTATATGATCAATTATACCGTCAATGTTTATTTGCGGATCGGAGAAATTAATAATAATCAATTCCGGCAAGGCGTATTTTAAGAATTCCAGAATTTCATTTTCCTGAATTAAAAATAATAAATCCATGTTATGTCCGCTGTTTTCTTTAAAAGCCAGTTCCATGTTTTTTCGAATCACGGGATCCGAGTTAATTATCCCAAGCGTACTCATAACAGCTCCTTAATCAAATCGATTTCATTATAGAAGTTACCGCTGATAACATCAACTCCAAATAACTGCTTTCTTTTTGTTAATAAAAATATGTTAACATATGATTAGTAGTACTAGCCATTAATCAGTTTTTATGTTAATATTATTTTATTATGGATAAATTAATCATCAAGGGAGCGCGCGAGCATAATCTTAAAAATATAGATTTGGAACTGCCCCGTGATAAACTGATTGTGATTTCAGGGCTCTCAGGCTCCGGAAAAAGTTCGCTTGCGTTTGACACAATTTTCGCCGAAGGTCAGAGGCGCTATGTAGAAAGCCTTTCAGCTTACGCGCGCCAGTTTCTTGGCCGTATGGATAAACCTGATTTGGATTATATTGAAGGGTTGTCACCTGCAATTTCAATAGAACAGAAAACAACTCACAGAAATCCCCGCTCCACTGTTGGCACAGTAACGGAGATTTATGATTATTACAGGCTTCTTTACGCCCGCATCGGCGTTCCGCACTGTCCTGTCTGCGGAAAGGAAATCCGCGAACAGCCTGTAGATTCCATAATTGAGACAATTATTCAATTTAAAGAAGGAACAAAGATACAGCTTCTCTCTCCTGTTATCCGCGGAAAAAAGGGAGAGCATCAAAAAATTTTAGAAGACGCAAGGAAGGCGGGATTTGCCCGCGCGAGGATTGACGGCGTTCCTGTTAGCCTTGATGAAAGCATTAAACTTGACAAGCAGAAAAAACACTCAATTGAGATAATCGTTGACAGGCTTGTTATCGGAAAACAGATTCGCGCAAGGTTAGCCGAATCAGTGGAGACCGCGCTTCAAACGGCGGACGGCCTTATGATTGTGCAGATAACGGAAGACGGAAAAAATTCCGAGCAGGTTTTTTCGCAGAAGAACGCATGCCCTGACTGCGGAGTTTCAATCCCGGAACTGCAGCCGCGCCTTTTTTCGTTTAACAATCCTTACGGCGCGTGTCCCGGCTGTTCCGGAATCGGCGCGAAACTTGAGTTTGATCCGGACCTTGTAATCCCCGATCGCACTCTTTCATATAACGAAGGCGGCGTTATTCCGTACAATCCCGACAGCGCGTGGCACTCAAGCCGTTTTAACGCGCTTGCAAAACATTACAATTTCAGCCTTGATACGCCCATTAATAAACTGCCGAAAAAAATTGTAAATACGATCCTTTACGGCACCGAAGACGAAGTTAAAGTAAAATATGTTAACCGTGAAGGAACCGGCCATTTTCAGTACAACACTCAATTTCCCGGCATTCTGGAAGAATTAAAGCGAAGGTATCTTGAAACCCAGTCGCAGGGAGTAAAAGACTGGCTTGAAAAGTTCATGAGCCAGAAACCCTGCGAAGACTGCGGCGGAAAAAGATTAAAGCCGGAAGTGTTAGCTGTCACTGTAGCCGGGAAAAATATCTGGGAGCTTTCAGGGCTTTCCGTAACGGATTCAATTAATTTTTTTCAGACAGTCAGGTTTAATTCAAATGAAAATAAAATCGCGTATCAGATATTAAAGGAAATAAACGCGCGCCTTGGCTTTATGCAGAATGTGGGTCTTGATTACCTCAGCCTTGAACGGAAAGCCTCTACTCTCTCAGGAGGTGAAGCCCAAAGGATCAGACTCGCGACGCAGATCGGATCAAGTCTTGTAGGAGTCCTTTATATTCTTGATGAGCCGTCTATTGGGCTTCACCAAAGAGACAATCAGCGTCTTATCGACACGCTTTTATACCTTCGCAATCTTGGCAACACATTGATTGTAGTTGAACATGACGAGCAGACTTTAAGAACTGCGGATCACATTGTCGATTTGGGTCCCGGAGCGGGCGTTCACGGAGGGCTTGTTGTCGCTCAGGGAAAACCCGAGGAAGTAATGAAGGTAAAAGAAAGCCTTACAGGCCAGTACCTTGCAGGCGTTCTCCATATCGACATTCCAAAAAAACGAAGACAGGGAAACAGCAATGTAATTAAAATAAAAGGCGCAAGCGAACACAATTTAAAAAATATCAATGTAGAAATTCCTTTGGGAATTTTTACCTGCATTACAGGCGTTTCAGGTTCGGGAAAATCCACACTTTTATCCGATGTTTTATATCCTGCGCTTGCCAACAAAGTGTACGGATCGGGCAGAACCGAAGGCGCTTATAAAAGACTTGACGGCGCCGAATATATAGATAAGGTTATTGATATCGATCAAAGCCCTATCGGCAGAACACCCCGATCAAACCCAATTACCTATGTCGAAGGATTTACGGCGGTAAGGGATTTATTCGCGAACCTTCCGGATTCAAAAATGAGAGGTTATAAACCGGGGCGTTTTTCATTTAACGTGCGCGGCGGCAGATGCGAGAATTGCGAAGGAGACGGAACTATCAAAATAGAGATGAACTTTCTGCCTGATGTTTACATAACATGCGATGTCTGCCACGGCAAAAGATTCAACAGAGAAACGCTTGATATCCGTTATAAAGGAAAAAATATCAGCGAAGTTCTGGACATGACCATTGAAGAAGCATCTGACTTTTTTATTTCCATTCCGCAGATTTCGCGCAAGATGCAGACTCTTTTGTCTGTCGGCCTTGGTTATGTGAAACTCGGACAGTCGGCGCTCACGCTTTCAGGCGGAGAGGCGCAGAGGGTAAAGCTCGCGCTTGAACTTTCAAAACGTTCTACGGGCAGCACTCTCTACATTCTTGATGAGCCGACCACAGGACTTCATTTCGCCGATGTTAAACAGTTGATGGAAGTAATTCAAAGGCTGGTAGATCAGGGAAATACTGTTATAATGATTGAACACAATCTTGATGTATTGTTGCAGGCGGATCATATTATCGATCTTGGACCTGAAGGCGGTGAAAAAGGCGGACAGGTTATCGCGACAGGCACGCCCGAACAGGTAGCAAAATGCGCCGGTTCATACACAGGTTATTATATAGCGCAAATGCTGAAACGAAACTCTCCGGCAAAGATTAGGAGACAATGAAAGACAAGAGTGATTATAAAGATTTCACCGCAAAGCCTAGAAGCGTTTTATTTAAAAGGTTTTGGGGGCAAACAAACAGTCTGACTCCGTATTTTCCTTTGTGCGCCTTATGCGCCTTTGCGGTCAGTTCTTTTATCTTTTGGGCTCCGATTATTCTCGCTCAGGATGAAATTCTTTCCCTGATAACGGATATACAAACCGCGTTTAATGATACTGAACTTTATGATGATGCAACAGAACAGGAAGAAAAACTGACTCCGGCAGGACAGCGCGCAGAAATGGAGATAAGAACATCAACCTTAAGCGAGCTTGCGCTTTGGTGCCGTAATCTCGGTCTTTCTGAAAGCGGTACAAGAGTTGAACTGTCGCAGCGCTTAAGGGAATATTTTAATTTACCTGCGCCTGTACAAAATGAAGACAGAAGAATAATAACAATCGAATCTGCCCAGGTTTCCGAATATTTTACAATTGATGTGATTGATGAAGATTACGCAAGATTGACAGGGAATGTCTCTCTCCGTTTATTGGACGAAAATACAATTCACGCAATAAGGGCGGATGAAATACTTTTTAACCGTACCAGAAATATCATGACCGCAAGAGGAAATGTAGTATACGAAAAAACAGACGGCCAATCAACAGAAACATTCAGGGGAGAAAATATTACCGTTAATCTTGATAACTGGTCAAGCATTTTACTTGACGGAAGCTCCGCGCGCGGAATTGACAGCAGCGGAACTTCTTATCTATTTTCAGGATCTGTGATTTCACGCAGCGATGATGATGTTACCGTTCTTTCCAGGGCTACCATAACAAACGCGGCAAACGAGGAAGCTCTCTGGTCCATAACAGCGTCAAGGTTATGGCTCCTTCCGGGATCTGATTTCGCGATTTTAAACGCGGTGTTAAAAGTAGGTGAAATTCCTGTTTTATATATTCCGTTTTTTTATTATCCCGGCGATCAAATTTTCTTTCATCCTGTTATCGGATACCGAAGCAGGGAAGGCGGCTTTGTTCAGACCACAACCTATATTCTGGGACAGCCGCGATCGGATCCAAATGACACAAATTCCATCAGCAGGATTCTGGGAAACTCTGACAATATGGAAAAAGAACTTGAAGGATTATTTCTGCGCAGCACAGGAAGGAGAATGATTGATACCGAATCAATCAATCTGAAAGTTTTAATTGACTATTATGTAAATCTTGGTGCTTACTTGGGACTTGATTTATCCGTTCCAAAAAACGGAATATTAAATCCTCTGGAACTTTCCGCAGGCCTTGGCTTTACAAGAACCGTTTCATCAATTGGAGGTAATTATACACCATACAGAAATGACGGTTCGTATGACTGGAATCGTTCCAACCTTTTTTCTTTATCGGTTCCTTTTCGCTACCGGATGAATTTTAACAGTTCCATTACCGGAAAATACGGCAGTTTATTCTGGAATATTCCATTTTTTTCAGATCCTTTTGTTAACAGCGATTTTACAAACCGCTCTGAAAACATGGACTGGATAAATATGATTCAGCAGGGAGCGTCCTCCCTTAATGAAGATCCGGCGCACAGTGAAATCAGATTGTATCAATGGCATGTAAACGGAAATCTTAATTTTACGCCTTCGCATGCATCTCCTTTTATATCAACAATCTCCTTTTCCAATATTTCAACAACATTATCATTCAGAATTAAAAATGATCTTGTGTCACTTAATAATGCCGATTCACCGCAGCGTTATTTTTTTGCTCCGGATAAATATACAATTTATAATATTTCAGGTGTAATATCAGGTACTCCTTATACCTACCCGTATGCAAATTCAAAAGCAGATAACGGCGAAACAAACGATCCCTTAAAAGGAATCGGAAATCCTGTCTCTCCATGGACTCAAACAGCAAATAACGCACAGAGTCGCATCTCAAACCAGTCCGAAGAATTAACTCCTCCTGCGTTGTCTCAAACCTTTAATTTGCCAAGAACCGGAAACACGGTATATTCAATTGATTATCAGATATCGCCTTCAAGCTCTACGGAACTTCAATTTTTGGCCAATAACTGGAAATCATACGAGCAGGTTGACTGGAACGATATTCAATCAATTCTTACAAGCATCGGCGGAAACAGCAATGTAAATTTCCGTGTTAATCATACAACAGGTTTATATACAAACATTATAACGTTATTCGCAAACGGCACATGGCGTGATTACGGCTTTCTGAACGAAGAGGCGTTTCTTACAAACAGCGGGCAGGTTGACGAAAACAGGATGAAGGAAACAAAAAGGCAGCAGTACAGCCAGACGAATTATTCCACATCCTATGCGTATAACGGGACTGTCAGGCCGTTCCTGGAAAATCCCGTTTTCGGCCAGACAAATTTTCAATATAGCCTCCGCGGCACTCTTGTAAGATCAAAAAGATACGCAGGCACAGACAGCGCCGAGCTATCCCCTCAATGGGGTTCCTGGGTAAAGGAAGAAAGAAGGGACAGTGAAGACATACCCGGCCTTAACAGCAACCGCGTAACTGCAAATCTTGCAGCTAACATCATGAATAATAATCAGACTCTTTCAGTCAGCGTGGATCTGCCTCCTCTTGACTGGGCAATATCAGTAAACGCGGCATTCAGATACAAAATTTCCGAAACCAGCGTCAGTTTTGGCATGGAAAGAACAAAAAACACCCTGTCACCCGAAGGAAACATTGAATGGATATTTAAGCCGGTTTATTTTACGCAAACATTCAGAATCCCTGATATAGGATCATTTGTATACAATATGGTTATTAAACCGGAAGAAGACAATGATATTACAGGCATCAGTACTTCACTGACTTTATGGAATTTCAGGGCGTCTTTTACCGCTGAAAAAATACGGCGGTATATGTTTGAGCCTGTAACAGGTTCACAAAGCGGAGGCTGGGTGCAATACGGGGATCCTGCGCTTTCTCCCGCTCAATTAACATTATCATACAGGAATTCAACGCCAAACAGGGAAATATTCAATAACCGGATTGGTTATTCATTCGATGTAAATACATCTCTTGCCTTTGACCTTCAGCGGCATACAAATTCAAATTTTCAGCTAACATTGGGTTTACTGATTAATGTTCCCGGGCTTGTTGATTTTAAGCTTTCTGCGACAACGCAGAACACTGTTATCTGGCGTTATTTTAAAGCTTTCCGCAGCCTGGATGATTTAACATTCATGTATCCGGAAGGACCGCAGAATAATATTTTTATTGATTTAATTGACTCTGTAAATTTTTTCAATGATGATAAACGGCGAAGATCAGGATTTAAAATACAAAGCTTCAATCTTTCCGTTATCCATTTCCTTGGCGACTGGCAGGCTGAACTTGGCATATCAATGTACCCGCATCAGCTTAATAACCAAAGATACAGAATTGCCGCCGATGTCAGTTTCCTTGTGCAATGGATACCAATAACAGAAATAAAAACAGACATCGGTTATGACGGCAGAAATGAAAAATGGACATTCAGGTAACCTATTGACTATATCATTTTTCAAATTATACAATTAATAAAGAGGTTTTTTTGGAAGAAGGGATAACCATTGCTTTTGACAACAGGGAATTGCTTTCCGGGATATGCGGCGCAAATGACGGAAATCTCAGAATAATTGAAGGCTCAATCGGCGGTTTAATTACCGCAAGAGGCAATGAAATTCATTTTGAAAGCCGTGATAATATATCAGTCAGGCGTTTCAGATCAATGATGGATAACCTTATCGCCGTATTAAAGGAAGGAGAACTGCTGTCTCCTGAATATATCCGCGCATTGGCGGGAGAATTTTTACCCGGCGGGACGGAAATATCATCGCAGGATGAGAAAGATTTTTTCCGGGATTCAATGATACAGATTCCTAATGGCTTTAACAGGGTTTACCCCCGCAGTAAAAATCAGGCTTTTTATATACAGGGGATGAGAACAAACGAAATATGCTTTTGCGTTGGGCCTGCAGGAACTGGCAAAACTTATCTCGCGATTGCCCACGCGCTTCAAATGCTCCTTTCAAAGAAAATACGAAAGCTTGTCCTTACGCGCCCTGTAGTTGAGGCGGGAGAGAACCTCGGTTTTCTTCCGCGCGATCTCGCCCAGAAAATAGACCCTTATTTAAAACCTCTCCATGACGCGATGGAATCTCTTGTCCCTTACGATGTTATAAGCAGAATGGAAGAAACAAGGGCTATCGAAATAGCGCCTCTTGCTTATATGAGGGGACGCAGCCTTAACGACTGTATGGTTATTCTTGATGAAGCGCAGAACACAACAAAAGAACAGATGAAAATGTTTCTAACGCGCATTGGAACGGGTGCAAGAGCGGTAATCACGGGAGATTCAACCCAAATTGATCTTCCGCGCAAAACGGATTCAGGGCTCCTGCATGCTCTTGAAATATTAAGGGAGATTGAAGGATTAAATTTTTCATTTCTGCATACAGGCGATGTTGCGCGTAATCCTCTTATAAAAAAAATTATACAGGCATACAATGAAAATCAATCCTGAACTTATTAAAAAAAACATCTCTTCTGTTTTAAACCGGATGCGCTCCGGGCCCGCCATTTTCAGCATTATATTATACGCCGCCGCGGTATTTGTAATTATTGCCGGCAAACCCGATGAATCAATAAACGATTTCAGAACAATACTCGGATTCACGCTGCTTATCCTTCTGCTTTTCATTATTTTTATAATCCTTCAGGGAAAATCCATTCTGCAAAAAGATTTAAATGACAGGGAACAATACCTGCTTGCCGCCGCCATCGGTTTTTACATTATAGGTTCTGTATTGATAAAATATCTTTCGGAAGGATATATAACCATTCCCATATCGCTTGCAATACCGACGGCTCTTTTCATAATGCTGTTTGCGGTTTTTTTCGGAAAAAGGCTTGCGATAATAATGGCGATAGCGCTTCCTCTGGGCGCGCATTTTGCGGGCGCTTTTGACAACAATTCATACATTATCGCGCTTATTTCAGGAGTCGCGGCGTCTATTGTGCTTCATAATGCGCAAAACAGAATGAGCCTTATAAAAGCGGGCCTTATTATCGCCGCGGCAAACTGTATCGCTGTAATTGTGATGCTGTTAATAAACAGGGCAAATATAGCTGACTACCCTGTTCCGCTTTTCTGGGCAGCCATAAACGGGGTTATCTGCGGGATGTTGATTCTGGGTTTCCTGCCGCCTTTGGAATACGCGCTGAACGCGGTAACTCCGTTCAGGCTTATGGAACTGTCAGATTTGAACGCGCCTGTGTTAAAAAAACTTTTTACGGCGGCGCCGGGAACATACAGTCATTCCCTTATGGTAGCAAACCTTGCCGAGCAGGCGTGTCAGGATATCGGCGCGAACGCAATGCTCGCCCGCGTCGGCGCGTATTATCATGATATCGGAAAAATGGATAATCCTGATTATTTTGTTGAAAATCAAACAAGCCATAACAGACACGATGAAATTGCTCCGCGCCTTTCTGCGACCATAATCCGCAGTCATGTTAAACTTGGCGTGGAAAAAGCAAGTTCTCTTGGCCTTCCAAAGGATGTTATTTCAATTATTTCGGAGCATCACGGTAATTCGATCATTTCATGGTTCTACAATAAAGCGACAGAAAACGAAGTAACCGTTAACTCAGAAGATTTTTCCTATCCCGGCAGTCCGCCCAAATCAAAAGAATCTGCTATTGTAATGCTTGCCGACATAACAGAAGCCGCCGTAAGAACATTAACAAAACCTACAGCGGCAAAAATTGAGAAATTTATTCAGCAGCTTTTTCAGGAAAAAATTGATCACGGGCAGCTTTCAGAATCCGATCTTTCATTCCGTGATGTTGAAGTTATAAAAAAAGCTTTTGTCAAGGTGCTTGCGGGTTACTATCATTCCAGAATTGAATATCCAAAACAGCAAAAGGCAGAAGATAATGAATAATGCCGCAATCAGTACAGAAGGAAAGCCGCCTCCTGCATGGAGCAACGAAGCTGTAATATTCGCGCTGAAGGTGCTGGATGAAATTAAACGCGACAACTGGGAGTTATCGATTCTTTTTTGTGATGATAAAAAAATCAAAGAACTGAACAGGCAATACAGGGAAAAAGATGAGCCCACGGATGTGCTTTCATTCGTTCTGGGAGAATCAATAAAAGAGAACGGCAAAACTACATACTTTCCCGGAGATATTGTGATATCCCTTGATACGCTCCGTGAAAACGCGAGTAATTTTCAAATCCCGGAAGACGAGGAGTTACGAAGACTTTTGATTCATGGTATTCTGCATTTGGATGGAATGGATCATGGTACAATAAACAAGGATGAGCCAATGCTAATATTACAGGAGGAAATACTGAACAAACTTTCAAACGAGCGGATTATTCCTCCTGCGGGAGGAATAAATTGAAAACTCCGTTTAAAATAAATTCACAGGCAATAAAGGAGCTGGAAGAAGATCAAAAGCAGATGATCAGGGGTATTGTCGAATTATCTGACACTACCGTTAAGGAGGTAATGGTTCCAAGAACTGATACAGTCTTTCTCTCGGCGGATAATTCAAAAGAGGAGCTTCTGGAGCGTATAAGCGAAAGCGAACATTCCCGCTTTCCGGTTTATAAAGACACGGTAGATAATGTAATAGGCATACTTCATGTAAAGGATGTGCTTAAAGCGCTTGTTAAAAATAAATCTTTTGATATAAATGAGCTTGTCAGAAAACCGTATTTTGTGCCGGTCTCAAAGCATATCGACGATTTACTTCGGGAACTGAGGCGGAAAAAAGTTCATATAGCAGTTGTAGTCGACGAATACGGCGGAGTATCGGGAATTGTATCAATGGAAGACATCATCGAAGAAATAATCGGCGACATTCAGGATGAATTTGATCATGAAACAGATGATGTTTTGGTTCTGGGAGAAGGAATATGGCTTTGCGACGCGAGGGTAAACCTTGAGTTTCTGGCGGAAGAAACTGACCTTCAGCTTCCGGTTGATGATTTTGATACGCTTGGCGGTTTTGTTTTTGATCTATTCGGAAAAATACCTGTCAGAAACGAGAAGATAACATATAAGGATTATGATTTTATAATACAGGAAATGGACGGTCACAAAATAAACAGTATTAAAATTGTTACGCACAGAAAGGAATAATTGTTTTACTAAGGGGGGGAAACAATGCTATTCAAAAATTTAACCGCAGAGTTACACAGAGTTACACAGAGCTGTATGAAGAGTAGTAGTCCTCTATGGTTTGCCTTATTCATTTTTTATTTATTTTTATTCACTCCGTTAACAGCCGGAGCGCAGATGCAGGGTTCTGCGGCGGCTTTCTATGAACGCGGTAAAAATTATATGGCCGCGGAAAACTGGTATTCGGCGATTGAATCCTTCCTTGAATGTTTAAGATTAAATCAGGCGCACGCGGAGGGAACCGCAGCCCTTGCGGAATGTTATTATGAGCTTGCGGAATTTGACGAAGCGCTTGGCTGGGTAAGAAAAGCAAGAACTCTTGCGCGCACCAATATGTCTGTGGCAAACCTTGAAGTTTTTATTTTAATCGCGCTTGGACATCTTGATGAGGCATCAACTCTTGTTAATGAGATTCTGGCAAGAGAGCCTTATAACAGGGAGGCGCTGTTTGCCGCGGGGGAGCTGGATATCGCAAGGAACAGGCCGTCGCAGGCCCTTCTTCGCTACCGTGAAGCTGTCCGCCGTTTTCCGGACGATCGCAGGTTAATGGTATCCCTTGCTCTTGTAACCCTGTCGCTCGGTGATAATGAAACCGCCGTTACCTATATAAATAACGCAATCACCCAGCATCCTGATGATTACAGGGTTTTTTATTACGCCGCTTATATTTACTCCATGAACGGCCGGATTACAGAAGCCATGCAGTACGCCCAAAGGGCTTTGTATTACAGGCCGGCTTATGGGCCGGCTCAGTCACTGATGGCAACCTTGCGCTACCGTAACGGCGAATATGAGGAAGCGTCGCGTCTTTGCGATATCGCCATTGCAAATGACAGACAGGACATGAGCGCATGGTATTTAAAAGGCCTGTCTCAAATCAGACAGGGAAGACTTACCGAAGCGATAACTGTTCTTTCTACGGCAATTTCAATAAATGAGAACGAGGAATTTATCCGCGCCGTTCTGGAAGACACCATTGTTTCAGCAACCTCGCTTGAAGACCCGCGCCGCGCAAGATATGCCTCCTGGCATTTTAACAGGGCAAGAAGTTTCCGCCAGCGTAATTTGATCGAACAGGCGCTTTTTGAATACAGGCGCGGCTTAAGATTGAATCCCTTTGCCGCGGACAGGCGTGAATACGCGGAACTCCTGAGGCTTCAGGGCTACCCTGCCCGCTATCTTGAGGAGCTTCGATTCCTTCAGGATCAGGGAATGGCGGACAGAAGCCTTAATGACGCGATTGAAACATACGGCTCTCTTCTTTCAAACGCGCTTTTTAAACAATGGCAGGTAAACCCGATAAACCTCGCCGAGCGTCACTGGAAAATCGCAGTTTTCTCTCTTGCCCAGCAGTCAAGCTTTTACCACGCGGACGCGGGCGCTGTCGCGGCGGGAGTCATAAGGGAATTACTGGTTCATGACAGAAATATCACGCCTGTGAATCTTGAACTGCGTCAGGCGACATTTTCCCAAAGCTTCAGGCAGGCAAGAGAAAGCGGAGTAGATTATTTTATCCTGATCTCTGTAACTGAAAATGAACGCGACATTTCCATAAAAGCGGAAGCCTTTGTAGGCAGAACAGGCTCTCCTGCAGGAACTTTTTACGCGTACCGCACGGGAACAGACAGGCTGCGCGATGCCTGCCGCGGTATTATATCCCAATTCTCATCATCAATGCCGCTGCGCGGACGTCTTCTAATCCGCAATCAGGGACAAGCTCTGATCAATAAAGGGAAAGCCGACGGCATACAGCCGGACACTGTATATGATGTAGTAAAACGCGGACGAATACAGACAGCAAACGAAGGCATCGCTTTGGTTTATTCAGACGATGAACTTGTAGGAAAATTGACAATCACCAATGTAGATGAAGAGATAGCTATCGGTACTCTGGCAAGAAACGGTTTTTTTGACCGAATTGAACCCGGAGACGAAGTAATCCTTCAGGTCAACAAAACCCAGCAGCCCGCAATCGAAACAGCCGCAAACCCAGAACTGCGCGCGCTGTTACGTACATTACGATAATTTTTTGAATGCGCCTTCACTGTAAATATTCTTTATTACAATTTACTGTTTACCGCGCAGATAGCCGCGCCCAACGCGTCCGCAGCGTGATCGGGTTTGGGGATTTTATCAAGTCCTAATATGATCTGCACCATTTTTTGAACCTGTTTTTTATCAGCACACGCGCTTCCTGTTACTCCAAGCTTGATTGCGTTAGGTGTTAACTCATGCAGGGGAATGCCTTTTTCCGCAATAGCCGCGGAGATTACGCCCCTTGCTTCCGCGACAGGAATCGCGCTTGTTACATTTCTGCCGAAGTAAAGGGTCTCAATAGCGGCCGCACAGGGTTTATGTTTTTCGATAATTGCTCGTATACACTGTAAAATTAAAAAAAGACGGTCCGCCCGCCGGGAATCCGCCTTTGTTGTTATAGCGCCGTGATCGATGTATTGTATACCGCCGCCATTATCGGAGAGCACCCCCCAGCCTGTGCTCGCAAGACCGGGATCAATGCCTAAAATTATACGTGACGCAGTTTTTCGCGGCATTAACCGGCGTCATATCCTTCTGGTATCGCGATATTTGAATAAACATTCTGCACATCTTCGTTTTCTTCGAGCTTGTCAATAAGTTTCAGCGCTTTTGCGGTTGCTTCATTATCAAGCGTTACTTCCGCGTCGGCGACCATGTTCACTTCCGCGCTCATGGTTTCAAAACTTTTCGCCGTAAGAGCGTTAAGTACGCTTTCAAAATCCTCAGGCGCGCTTGT